>NZ_JBQKKT010000010.1:0-103333 GCF_052116585.1 Luteococcus sp. Sow4_B9
CTGGAAGGCAGCCCTTGCCGAACTCGCCAACGTCTACCCAGAGCGCTTCAACCCCTACCTGTAATCAAACATTCAACCGATCATCACTTACACAGATAGCTTGACAAGCTCAAGTCAACGGCCTGCTGACGAAACTCTGCCGAGTAGAACTTCTGGGCCATGATGATGATCATCTCGCTTCCTCCAGCCCATGCTGGATTTCACGTGTCCACAACCCGGGGTCAGGGTCCCATCGGTGAACTGCTCGACCTCGAGCTCGATGCCGTCATCGACCTGCCTGGCGCCGGGTCCTGGCTGAAAGTCCCGCTCGGCAAGCTCGAGACCGAGCGGATGGTCCCCATCGACGCCGACATACTCACCCTGCTCGACAGGATCACCACCACCCGCACCCCGGGCAGGCCGATCCCGCACCCCCGCACCGGCAAACCCGCCGATTTCTTGTTCACCGACCACGGACACCGCATCGGCTCCAACCGGCTGCGCCACGTCCTCAACCAAGCCACCCAGACTGCCCAGATCGGGCATGTCACTCCGCACCAGCTGCGGCACACCTACGCCACCGCCCTGGTCAACGCCGGTGTCTCGCTCCAAGCACTCATGGTCATCCTCGGGCACTCCTCGGCCGAGATGAGCCTGCGCTACGGGCGCCTGTTCGACAGCACCGTCCGTGACGAATACGAGCGGGCTCTCGACCTGGCCAAACAGCGCATCGGCGCGCTGCCTGCAACCCCCGCTGAGGATCTCGACGACGGCGTCGACTGGCGCACGACGCCGACCATCAAGACCGCCCTGGCCGGCGGCTACTGCCTACGCGCGCCTGCCCAGGGAGCCTGCAGCTACGCCAACATCTGCGAGAACTGCACCAGCTTCCACACCACCCGCACCTACCTGCCCGTCCTCCAAGCCCAACGCGACGACGCCAGAACCCTCGCCGACGACGCCCAATCTCGCGGCTGGGACCCCGAAACCGAACGTCATCTCCGCCTGATCAACCGCCTCAACACCCTCATGGACCACATCGCCTGACCAGACCACCGCAACAGGCCCTGACCAGCCCCGACTAGCCGGATAAGCAGGGGACAACGCCGCCATGGAAAGCTTCTTCGCCCTGCTGCAGAACAACGTTCTCAACCGTCACTATGGGGCTGGTCGCAGGGCCGGGCCCCGTGGCAGCAGCACACGGACAACAGGTGGACAACACCGGTCCCACCCGGGACAACACGGGAACGGCTGGGATGGAGCCATGAGAATCACGACCCTCCTGCTGGCCCTGACGGCCATCCTGTTCGCGGGATGCAGCCGTACCAGCGCACTGCCCGCCCCAGTCACCGAGGCTGCCCCAGTCACCGAGCCGGCCACAAGCACCGTCGCTCCCACCGAGAGTGGTCACCTGCCCGTCGGCAAGCCCTCCCAGGAAGGCACCGCAGGATCCACCAGTTCCGCCAGCGGCACCCCCGCCTCTCCACCACCGGCTCCCGTTGGCACTCGACGGGCCGCCAAGGACGGCATCACCTTCGACTTCGACCTCTTCCCCCTGCAACGGCAGGGCAAGGCGGTCGAGCTCACCGGACGCCTCACCGTGCGCGAGGTGCCGCCAGGTGGTGCAGAACTCACCGCTGGAGACCAGCTGTTCACCACCGTCAGCAAGATCGACGACCCCAACCACGGGCGCGCCAATGGTTTTCGTCTGGTGGACACTGCCGGGGCGGTGGTGCACTTGCCTGCCCGGATCGACGGGATCGACGCGTGCAGCGTGGAGAAGACGCCTCAGTGGCACGTGGGCGACGTGCTGTGGGTGAGCTGTCTGTTCGCAGCGCCGCCCGAGACCGTCCGGACCGTCATGGTGCAGACCCAGACCTTTGGATCCTTCAATGACGTTCCGGTGCAGTAGTCTCCGCCGGGCGGTGGCGCTGGCCGCAGTGCTGGCCGCTGCTCCGTTCGTCCTGACGACCCCGGGCCACGCCGAGAGCGCTGGACCATCGCCGCTTCCTCAGCCCGACGAGTACCGAACTCGCCCCTTCGCCGGCCCGATCCGTCCGCTGCTGCCCGTCACCCAGGACCTGGCGGGGATGGCGACCACCGAGATCGGGGCACGCCGCGTGTCAGCCCGGCTGGATGCGAACCTCGCCTTTGGGAAGGATTCGGCCGTCCTGCGCCCCGCCGCGCACCGGCACCTGTCCGAGTTGGCGACGGTGCTGGCCTCACGCCCGCCAGGCACGGTGGAGATCATGGGGCACACCGACGATCTGGGCAGTGCCCAGCACGGCTATGACCTGTCCCGGCGACGAGCGAACGCCGTGCGCAACCGGCTGGGCCCGGCCCTGGCGAAGCATCAGGTCATCATCCAGGGCCGCGGCGAGGACGAGCCCTTGGTCGAGAACCGCGACGAGGCCAGCCGGGCCCGCAATCGCCGCGTCGAACTGAGCTATCGAGCACCGTCCTGACGGTGGAGCGCAACACGGCGCGAGTCTCACAGCGAGCCCAGCGCGAGAGAGCCCGACCCGACCGGGCCAGACCCGAACGAGCCAGATCAGGCGAACGGAATCAGAGGCGGTCGGCGACGAAACGCATCTGCACCGGGGCCGCGCGACGCCAGAAGTCCGACTCGTGGTCTCCGCGCACGAACAGCGTCTGCGGCTCGGGGTCGAACTGCTTGGCCAGCCAGCGGTTGATGTCGATGTAGAAGTCGTTGACGCCGCAGGCCAGGTGCACCGGCAGATCCTTGATCTTGTGCAGGCGGTCCTGGAGGTTGTTCTCGATGTAGTCCCGCTCGTCATCGAAGGCATCGGGGTGGGGGCACCGTTCGAAATCCGGGTAGATGGCCGTGGCCATGGACCCGACGGCCTTCACCCTGCCGTGCAGTTCCTCGGCAGCCAACCGCAGCGCACCGTAGCCCCCCATCGAGTAGCCGATCAGCCCAAGTCTCGACGTGTCCAGACCCTTCTCCTGCAACTGCGGAACGAGCCCGTCGGAGACCACCCGCGCCCAGTCGACGCCGTCGGCCCGCTCATGCCAGAAACTGTGCCCGCCATCGAGTGTGGCCACGGCGAAGGGCTGCGCCCCCTCTGCGATCACTCTGTTCTGGTACCGGTCGAAGCCCAATTCCTCGAAGGGAAACCGGTGGTCGTCGCCATAGCCGTGCAGCACCACGATGACCGGCAGTCCGTCGGCGGACATCCCCTGCGGCACCGAGAGCGCCCAGGGCTCCGGGACCCCCGGCCGTGCGGCCGTGCTGAAGGTTGCGTACTCAACCTGGCCTGGCGGATCGGTGGGCATGGGCACGGGATCACCGTCGAGCTGCAGCCAGTAGCCGATGCGGTGACGCCCTGGCAGAACTCGCTCGTGGATGGCGACGCCGACGCCCGTCGCGCCCACGGCGGCAGCGCCTGCACCGAGCCCGAGAACCTGTCTGCGTGACATCCCCATGGAGTCACCCTAGGCACGCCCCGGACGCCGTCGGAGGTCCCGGGCGTAGACTTCTCCGGCTGCTCTCAGCCAGTGCTCAGCACCTCGTCGCAGCCCCGCAGTGGTGGAAACCCACCCTTTGCCTTGCCTGACAGGAGACCCAGATGACGACCCGATCGGAGACGGTGCTCCAGGAGGAAAGGGCGCACCTGGCGAAGTCCCATCGGGCCCTGGCCCGGATGCGCGAGGAGTCCGCCGACTGGCAGCAGGCCGTCGCAGGCGACTCCGTGAGCACCGCCTACCTGCGCCAGATGCTCTTCCGACGCATGGAGAGCCTGGAGAAGGATCCGGACACACCGCTCTTCTTCGGCCGGCTGGACTACAGACGTTCGGCCGGTGCCGAGGTGGACGAGGTCTGCCACATCGGCCGTCGGCACGTGATTGCAGAAGCGGGCGGCGATCCGCTGGTCATCGACTGGCGAGCACCCCTGAGCCTGCCTTTCTACCGCGCCCACGCAGGCGACCCGATGCACTGCACCCTGCGTCGTCGCTTCGGCTTCCAGCATGGCCAGATGACTGCCTACGAGGACGAGCAGCTGGACCAGACGCCCAGCGGTTCAGTCTCCGCCCTCCTCGAGGCGGAGATCGAACGGCCCCGTACCGGGCCGATGCGCGACATCGTGGCCACCATTCAGCCTGACCAGGACGTGCTGGTGCGCGCCGACCTGTCCACTTCCCTGGCGGTCCAGGGCGCCCCGGGAACCGGCAAGACCGCCGTCGGTCTGCACCGAGCCGCCTATCTCCTCTATGCCCATCGCGAGACGCTGACGCGCCGCGGGGTTCTGGTGATCGGCCCGAATGCGAACTTCCTTCGCTACATCGCCGACGTGCTGCCGGCACTGGGCGAGGTCGATGCACGGCAGGAGACCATCGACAGCCTCGTGGCGACGCACACGGGGCTGACCTGCAAGGGCGTCGATGAACCTGCCCGGGCGGTCCTGCTCGGCGACGCCCGAATGGCACGAGTGGCCTCCCGCGCCGTCTGGAGCCATGTCCGCGAGCCCGAGCGCACGCTGGAGGTGCCGATGGGGGTGCGGGTATGGCGCGTGCTGCCCCACCACCTCGCCGACGCGGTGCGTCAGGTCCGGACCCGTGAGGTGCGCTACACCGCAGGGCGCGAGATGCTGCCACAACGCCTGGCCCACCAGGTGCTGCTGCGGATGGAGGTCTCCGGCGCCGTCACCGATGACCGCGTGCAGAACAAGGTGGCACGTGGCAAGGACGTGAAGGCCATGGTCAATGAGATCTGGCCTGCGCTCACGGTGCCGAAACTCACCCACCGTCTGCTCACGGACCGCTCCTTCCTCGCGGCGTGCGCCGAGGGCATCCTGACCGAGCAGGAACAGGATCTGCTGATCGGGCCCAAGCCCGCCCGGACCCCCGGGGCACAGAAGTGGACACCGGCGGAGATCGTGCTGGCCGACGAGGTGGCCGATCTGCTGCTGCGCACGCCAAGCCTGGGGCACGTCATCATCGACGAGGCCCAGGACCTGTCCGCCATGCAGCTCCGAGCCGCGGGCCGACGAGCCAGCACCGGCTCCGTCACGCTCCTGGGAGATCTGGCCCAGGCCACCACCCCTTGGGCCACCACCAGCTGGCAGGAGTCACTGGCCCACATCGGACATCCCGAGGCAACCGTCCGGGAGTTGGTGGAGGGATTCCGCGTTCCGGGTGCCGTCATCGACTACGCAGCCCAGCTGCTGCCATCGATCGCTGCCCAGCTCACTCCCCCGCGCTCGATCCGCCACGACCGTGGCGAGCTGATCGTGCGGCCCTGTGAAGACCTGCTGACCGAGGTCGTGACACACACCCGCGCGCTGCTGGCAAAGGAGGGAACGGTGGGCGTGATCGTCGCGGACAATCAGGCCGAGGCGATCCGAGAGGCACTGGTCTCAGCCGGCGAACTCGTCGCCATTCCCGACGAGGCACCGGTCCGTGAGGCGCTGCCGGAGCCCGGGCCCAGCTCACGGCTCGAGGTGGTTCCCGCGGGGCTGACCAAGGGTCTCGAATTCGACCACGTCCTTCTGGTCGAGCCTGCAGGCATCGTGGCGGGCGAACCCGACCGGACCACCGGCCTGCGCCGGCTCTATGTCTGCCTGACCCGTGCGGTGACCTCCCTGATCATCCTCCATCATGACGACGTCCCGGCTGAACTCGCGCTATCCGACGGTCCTACGATGAGTTGAGCTCGTCCCCTTGCCGTGGATCGGCCCCGCCGCATCCGTCCCGACCAGTCTGGAGCCAATGATGTCCTCCCCCCGAGCCGCGACCACCGCATCCCACCAGACCCGGCGCCGCGGCGGCCCTGGCGGCACCGCCCTGTCCATAGGGCTGGCTCTCTGCCTGACCACATCGTTGACCGGCCTTGCGCAGGCGGCGCCAGATCCCAGTTCGCCTGATCCCCGGGTCCACCGGGTCACCGTGCTGTGCGACCAGCTGGGCGAGGTCGACCTGGAACTGACCGATGGACTCGACCAACCCGGCGCCGTCCGGGTGGCGGGCACCGGCCCCGTTCACCTCGCCGGCGAACCCTCCGTCACCGTTCGGCCGCACTCGGGAGATGCTCGGCGCACCGCTGCGCTCAACCGGCGCCCGACGAGCGCCGAGGCCACTGGTCTGCAGTGCGAACCAGTCACGCTGGAACTGCAGGCCGGTGCGGTGGCCAGCCCCGAGCGTGTGCAGGCAGCGGGCCTGTCCGCGGACGAGTCCGTGACCACCACCATCCAGGCACGGATGGACTATGACACCGACTCCGTGGTGCGCGCAGCTGCCGAACAGGCCATCAAGCCGATGGCAGTGGCACCCGGCAACCAGGCTGCCTACGGCGCCGTGGAAGCCTTCCCCTATTCCAGCCAGCTGACCAGCTACCTCGCCGGCCGATCCGGATCGGTGGCCCTGGCCTACCGTGCCGAGGGAACGAGCACCATCTACAGCCATGTGAAGGGCTCGGCCACCAATGTCACGGCCAGCATCGTGAAGATCGCCGTGATGGCCACCGTGATGGACAAGGCCCAGCGCGAGGGGCGCGCCCTCTCTGCCTGGGAGAAGTCACAGATCTCGCCGATGATCCGCTACAGCGACAACACGGCCACGACCGCCCTGTGGAACCACGTGGGACGGGGTTCGGCCGTGGGCGCCACGCTCTCCCGAATGGGGCTTCGCCAGACCACACCCGGATATGCGGGCTACTGGGGTCTCACAGTGACCAGCGCCCCTGACCAAGTGGTCCTGATGGATCACTTCGCCCGATCGAATCCCGTCATCAACGCCACCAACCGCAGTTACGGACTGTCCCTGATGCGTTCGGTCGCCTCCGATCAGGACTGGGGTGTCACAGCCGGCTCCGGCGACGACATCGCGGTGAAGAATGGCTGGCTGCCCCGCTCCGACGGCTGGCACGTGAACAGCGTCGGCTACAACCACAAGCTGCCCCGTCGCTACTCGGCCGCCGCACTGACGCACTCGACGACCGCTGGCATGTCCACCCAGATCTCCACCATCGAGGGCGCGTCGCGCATCATGTGGAACCGTCAGGTGGGCGCCCGGGGTGACTTCACCAATGACGGCCGCGCCGACCTGTTCGGCGTCAAGGGCGACACCCTCCACCTCTTCGCGGGGCTGGGCAATGGCAGGCTGGGGGCGCCGGTGGCGCGCGGTGCGGGATGGTCTGCAGTGACCTGGATCGGCAGCCCCGGCGACGTCACGCGGGACGGTCGCAGCGACCTGCTGGCGCGCCGCAGCGATGGCACGCTGCACCTGTACCGCGGCACTGGAGACGGCACCGTCACCTGGCTGCGCCAGGTGGGCCACGGTTGGGACGGCATCACCGCCTTCGCGACCGTGGGCGACTTCGACGGTGACCGCACGCCGGACCTGTTGGGGCGGGCACGCGACGGCCGTCTGATCCGCTATGTGCTGCCGAGCACCGGCGGCGCCTACAACGCGGGGACCGTGGGCACCTCCTGGAACTCGATGACCGCGATCCTGGGCGTCCAGGGCGTCACCAATGACGTGCGCGGTGACGTGATTGCGATGCGCAATGACGGCCTGATGTTCGCCTACACCTCCACCGGGGTCAGGCTGGCTCCGGGCAAGCAGGTGGGTCACGGCTGGCGCCCGGTCCTGGTGGCTTCGTCCGGGGACCTCACGGGAGACCAGGTGGATGACATCAGCTACCAGACGTCGACGGGATTGCAGACCTATCCCGTGGCGCGCGGTGGCCAGATCCAGCCCGCTCGCCCGTCGGGCACCACGGCCACAGGATTCCGACTGCTCGGCTGAGACTGTCCGGGCGGCCGCGGCCCAGAGGGGGGCTCAGGCCGCCCGGTCCTCGGCGTTCATGCCCTTGGTCAGGACGAAGGTGGTCACGGCAAAGGTGAACGGGATGGCCAGGATGCCCATCAACAGGGTGGCGTAGCGCTCGTCGAAGTGGATGGCCTCGACGAGGATGGCTGAGCCCACGCTGGTGAACAGCAGGTTCACCAGTGTGGAGGCCGGGAAGGCCAGGAAGCGCTTCCAGGTGGGGCGCACCCGGTAGGTGAACCAGCAATTCATGAAGAAACTGAAGACCACGGACACCGCCCAGGCGAGCAGGTGGGCGGGGAACCACGCCATCACCAGCAGCAGCGCGCGGTAGCAGAGGTAGTAGACGGCCGTGTTGGCCACGCCGACGACGCAGAAGCGGACGAGGCGCCACAGAGTGGGCGACCACATCTCCCAGCGATCCTGGAGACCGGCCTTCACGAATTGCCTTCGAGCTCAAGCCTGCTGTCGTGCTCGACGACGTAGTGCGGACGAGCCTTGACCTCGGCATAGATCCTGCCGATGTACTCCCCCACCAGCCCCAGGGAGAGGAGCTGGATGCCGCCCATGATCGTCACCACGGCGATGGTGGTGATGTACCCAGGGGTCTCGACGCCGGTGCGCAACCAGTTGACGACGAGCCACAGCAGGTACAGCAGGCCACCCAGCGTCGTTGCTCCGCCGACGCCGGCCAACTGCCGCAGGGGCCTGTCATTGAAGCTGATCACACCGTCCAGCCCGTAGTTGACCAGGGAACGGAAGCTCCACGACGAAGCGCCGGCATTGCGCTGGACATTCGCGTACTCGATCGTCTCGACGGGGAACCCGATCCACGCGAACAGCCCCTTGCTGAACCGGTTGCGCTCACACAGCGAGAGCAGCGCGTCGACTGCCGGCCGGGAGAGCATCCGGAAGTCGCCGGCTCCGTCCTGCAGTTCGACATCGATCATGGCGTTGACCATGCGGTAGTAGAAGCGGCTCATCATGGTGCGTGTGAAGGGGTCGCCGGCGCGGGTCCGACGCGCCACCACCTGACCCGCACCGCTCGTCTGGAGTCGCTGGTACATGTCCGCCAGCAGCTCGGGGGGATGCTGCAGATCCGCATCGATGATCGCGACGGCCTCGCCGGTTGCTTCCCGGAGGCCGGCGAGCATGGCAGCCTCCTTGCCGAAGTTCCTGGAGAAGGAGATGACCCGCACCATCGGGTCCTGCTGGGCGATGCCCCAGGCCACCTCGTAGGTGTTGTCCGGGCTGCCGTCGTTGACCAGGAGAAGCTCCATGGCGACCCCCAATTCATCCCTCAGTGCCTGAATTTTCTGATGCAGCATGGAGAGGTTCTCGGCTTCCCGATAACACGGGACAACGACCGATAGCGCGGGGTCGGGCACGCGCCAAGTGTAGGCGCCAGTTCCACTTTCCCACTAACTGAACACGTCATTCTTTCAAGAGTCATAGGATGTCGTGACCCCAAGGAGTTCCCGTGCCCACTGCACTTCGCCACCACCGCATCCTGTCCGCCTCGACGGCGGCCGTGCTCACCCTGGCAGTGCACCTGTTGGTCATGCGCAGGCGACAGATCGTGCCCTTTGGCGAGACGACGCGCGGCGTGGGCGACTATGGCCCCCAGTACGTCCCCTTCCACCATGCCCTGTCCCAGATCCTGCACGGCTCGGAGCAGATTGGCCTCGATTTCAACTGGCTGTCCGGAGGCGGCGTCGCCTTCCTTCCCGACTACACCACCTATCTCGCAAGCCCCTTCGCACTGATGGTGGGTCTGTTCCCGCCCAGCCAGACGGAGCTCGCACTGACCGTGACAATCTTGATCAGGCTGTCAGTCGCGGCAGGCGCGATGTCCCTCCTGCTGACGAAGCTGACACCTTGGGTGACCCCATGGGCCACGCTGCCCTTCGCAGTGACCTACGCCACCAGCGCCTGGGTCTTCGACATCGCGATCTACACGCCCCAGTGGCTGGATGGACTCATCTCCTTCCCCCTGTTGTGCCTGGCAGCTCTGTGGTGTCGGGAGGACCGTCGTCGGCTCCTCGCGATCCTGGTGGTGGCCGAGGCCTGGTGGTCCAACTACTACACGGCCTACATGGCCAGCCTCGGGGCGGCCCTGTTCCTGGTGCTCTGGCTGGCGACGACGGGGGTCTCCTGGCTGGAAGGGCTCCGGTCAGTCCTTCGATTCGCCCTGACCGGTCTCGTCGGCGTCCTGCTCGTAGCCCCGCTCCTGGTGCCCACCGCCCTGGCCGTCGCGAACGGCGTCCCCTATGGCCGCAGTTCGCTGGGCGAGGTGACCCCCCGCTCAGCGCTGGTGCGGCTGCTGCCCTTCACGGAGGGGGTCATGCGAACCCCGGCGCTGGCCGTGGGGACTCTGGGCCTGCTGCTCGCCCTGGCCCAGCCCTTCTGCTCCCGGCGCCCCCTTCGGCAGCGGCTGGTCTGGACCGGCGGTCTGGCCGCACTCTTCGGAAGCCTGCTGTGGCTTCCCACCGTGATGGCCTGGAATGTCTTCGACATCCCCAATGGAAATCCCTTCCGCTTCTCCTTCGTGCTCACCGGCTTCCTGGTGCTGACCGCGTGGTTCTGCGTCCAGGATGGCAGGCTGGGCTCCGTGACGGTGCTGCGTTGGCCGTCGATGCTGGCCTGTCTGGCCGGAGTCGGGCAACTCATGCTGCTGACACGTCTGGCGAACCAAGTGCAGGAGAAGCAGCTTCTCATCCACCCGAGTGCAATCTCGGCCTGGTCCCTCCGAATCGGGGCGGGTGTGCTCCTGGTGAGCCTGGTCCAGTTGCGCTGGCGCAAAATTGCCGCCCTTGCGGCGGCCGCACTGGCCCTGCTCTCCTTCGTCGAGACGGAACGCAGCGCCTACTTCATCGACACCGCCCTGAGGATCGATCTGGGGACTGCTCCCGCCCATGATCCGACGGCGAGGAACTACCAGACACTGGCCAGTCGGGCCACCAGCCAGGCCACCTGGCCCCAGGGACGTGTCTCGGCGGAAGCGTGGCCGCGAGAGTACTCCTGGATGAGTTACAACAACCCGTTGCTGCGGGGCTATCCGTCACTGCCCTACTACAGTTCCACGCTTCCCTTGGCGGTCTCCGAGACCCTGCAGGGTCTCGGTGTGGCCTCCCGGGCGAATGGTCGCATGCTGATCGACACCCGCGATCCGGGCCTCGATCCGCTCCTCGCGGTGTCCGTGCGAGGGTCGGACCACCTACTCACACAGACTGACCGACTGGAGGCCTTTGCGATGGTGCGCGCGGTGGGTGCGGCGCCCGCTTCCGCCGCCGGCCTGCCGCGTCCCGCCCGCCTGCGCAATGACCTGCTCGACGAGCCGGTCTATCACCCAGCAGAAGGCATCCACTTCTCGAAGGAGCCCCGACAGAACGGACGCCTCACCGTGGGAGTCGGCGAGACGGTGGTGGCCACTGCCTCATGCGCACCGGGGCAGGTGCTGCAGCTGTTCATCGACGGTGGTAATGGGCTGGTGGAGTGGTCTGATGCCTCGGGCGGCAAACACCGCATGGGCAGCTTCGACCGCCGGGTGCTGACCCTGGCCCCGGCGCCGCGGGGGGCCATCCGCCTGTCGGGGCGCTCACCTGCAGGCATCAGCATGACCCCAGGGGGTCTGGCCTGTCTGGACAGCAGTTCCCTCGCGCAGCAGGTCTCCAGCATGGAGACACCGTTGATCGACGTCGACGGGGCAAGTATCCATGCGCAATTCGCACAGCCGATCCGCGGCTCGATCATCGTGGCCACCACGGCGCAGCGCGGATGGACCTGCAGCCTGGACGGGCGCGAGGTGCCGGTCGAGCCACGCTCGGGCCTGTTGGGCGTGCACGCCGACGGGCGGTCCGAGCTGTCCTGCAGCTACCACACGCCCGGGCTGCGGACGGGCCTCGCCCTGGGGGCACTGGCCGCGATCCTGGCCATGGCCTACTGGTGGGCCGGACGCCGACGCGACCGCGTGCGGGCGGCCGCGACACGGGCGGAGGGTGACTGAGCCACAGCCCCGACGCTCCCCTCGGGCCGATGCACTCAGCCCCGGTCTGGCCCCCAACGGCCCACCTCGTCGTCCACCAGTTCACGCCAGGCTCGCACCAGGGGCGCATCCACATAGGCCTTGTACTGTCCGAGCGGTCGCGCACTGCCACTGATGTGGAAGGCTGTCACCCCCGCGCGCGCCAACCAGGGAATGTGCTCCGGCTGGAGACCGCCGCCGGCCATCACCAGCGCCGACACCCGATCGTCGCGACGGCAGCGCTCCAACAAGTCGTCGAGACCGTACTCCACCCCGCGAACCGAACCCGCGCTGAGCACCTGGTCCAGCCGTGGCAACGGGAGCAGGGCTCGCCAGGCCCGGTCGGTGTCCAGCGCGTGGTCGACGGCTCGATGGAAGGTCCACGGACAGTCAAGCTCGGCGGCCAGGGCCGCGCAGACCTCGACGTCCACCTCGTCGTATCCGTTCAGGAAGCCGAAGACCACCCCGTCGGCCCCCGCATCGCGGTAGCTCTGCACGAGCCCCGTCAGGCGCGTGAACTCGCCGCCGTCCGTACCGAATCCTTCACGCAGGCGCAGCACGGGGCGGATCTCGATGTCCACGGCCGTCCGCACTCGCTCGACCATTGCTGGTTCCGGGGATGTCCCTCCACCCTCAAGCGTGCCCACGAGTTCCACGCGGTCGGCACCACCCTCCGCACTGCGACGGGCATCGTGCTCGTGCAGGCAGGTCACCTCCAGCAGTCCAGGCATGGTCACATCATGTCCCACGACGGCCTCCACCAGCAGCTGATTCGTTGTCCGATCGACCCGCGGAACCGTTCAGACGATGCGCTCCCGCAGTGGACGCACCAGCCGCAGCAGCCAGACCAGCAGCATCGAGGTGGCCGACGTACCAAGCCAGAACAGGAGTGAGCGTCCCAGACCTCGCTCGAGCGGGATGGTCTGCTGCCTCAACAGACCGAGGAGCATGGGGTGAACCAGGTAGACCCCGAAGGCCAGGGAACCCAGCTGGCCCAACCTCGCGGCCAAGCGAGGATGGAGTTGGAGCCAGGGCTCAGAGCGTTGGGCCAGCAGGAAGACTGCCACCGCACTCGTGACCACCAGGGGCGTCTCGTACTCGAACCAGACGAAGATGTGCTCGGCTCGCCGCGCGGAGTCCCACAGAGTCAGCGCGCCAATGCCCAGCACTGACCCTGCAAAGAGCCCTACCAGCCATCCCGGGGGCGGCCGACGGTCAGTGGTGGCCAGCAGGCCCCCCAGCAGGACGAACATCGCGTAGCCGGTCACCTGGGGCGGCGTGACCCACTCCAGGGCGCGCCACAGGATCCCGGTGGGTTCGAAGGGCGCCAGGGAGTTTGCGCTCATGAAGGCGGCCCACAGAATGACCATCCCCTTGGCCAGCCGTCGCTCCCGGAAGATCCACCACAGGACTGGCAAGACCAGGTAGACACCGATCATCACGGGCAGGAACCACAAGTGGTAGTACGAGACGGGCAGTGTTCGCAATGCACCATCTCGCTCGAATTCCTGCCCTTTCAGAAAGGGATCGAACCAGCTGTAGACCAGACCCCAGAAGACCAGCGCTCCCAGGAGCCGCGGGATGGAGCGGCGCAGCAGTGAATTCCATGTCGGCTGGCGGCGGCGACGAAGGAAGAGGGCCCCGGTCAGCATGAAGAAGATCGGAACGCACCACCGGGTTGCGGCATCCAGATAGGCCAGTTCACGCCATCCCCGCGTGTGGGGATCGGTCAGGCCCCATTCCAGACCAGATGCATGCAGAAGAACGACGGCGGCGGCGGCCCCGCACCGCAACAGGTCCAGATATGCAATGCGCTGCCTCTGCTCCCCGGCCAAGACACCTCCCACATCATGGACAACAGACCGAAAGTCTAGGCCGGTGAATTCCCCCAGGGAGGCGCGACACCCGAACAGGCGTCAGGGAATGACCACCTGCGCAGACCAGGCCCAGGTGAGGGCCATCTGCACCGGAACCAGGAAGACACAGACCACCACGAACCAACGCCCGGTGAGCTTCTGCCCCACCAACCAGAACAGGGGGAAGGCCGCCATCAGGAAGCGACCCCGCGGGCCCACACCGGAGAAGAGGACCATCTGGGCCGTGAGCAACAGGGCATAGGCGGCGGGCACCCACGGGATCCGGGCGCCACGCCAGATGGCCCAGACCACCAGGGCCAGGAAGAGGAAGCCTGCCTCGGTCACCATGTAGTCAGGGTCCCGGACCAGCTCCAGTGGGTTCTTGAGGATCAGCCAGAACTTCCACCCCAGGTCAAAGCCCTGCCCCCAGAAGCGGTCCTGGATGGTGAACCAAGCGGCCGGATCGCCGGTGTGCCGCCCCAGCCACACCCAGTAGCCGAGGATTCCCAGCGGGGCGAGGGCCGGTGCCAGCACGGCCCCCCGAGTGGGGACGAGAGTGGGTGCCGGCTCCAGGCGGGCCTGTCCTTCCTGCCACTCGAGGAGCCAGCGACCAAGCCGACTCCGCCCCAGTGCCGTGCGCAGCCAGGGCCAGACACCGGGCCAGCACAGGGCACCTGCCACGGCACCGGCAGCCACCAGGCCGACGCCATTGGGTCTGGTGGCGGACGCGTCGGCGGCCAGCAACCCGGCCACCAGCCAGCGACGGTCATGGAGGGCAGCCATGCTGGCGATGGCAAGTGTCACCATCAGCGGATCCGACATCACCAGGGTGCTGGTGGCCAGGCCTGGCATCACGACGAAAAGCAGCGCCGCTCGCCGAGCAGCCAGAGGCGTGGTGATCCTGCGCCCCAGCCACAACATGAGCGCAGCGGCCACCGCACCCAGACAGAGGTTCAGGACCACCGCCACGGTCACCGGTGGCAGCTGGGTGATCCGCACCAGGGCCCTGACCACCAGCGGGAAGAGCGGGAAGAAGGCGCCGCGGGCCTCATTGATCTGTCCGGCCTGCGGAACCTCGTCGGGGTAACCAAGGTGGGCGATGTCCAGATAGAAGGGGCCGTCCCAGGGAGCGAAGACGCGACGCCAGCCAAGTGATTCCCGTTGGTGCAACCCATAGAGGGCCAGGAGGCCCAGGATCCTGGTCAGCGCATAGAGCCCCAACACCTGCCCCAGGTGCCGCGTCCAGCTCGACTGCGCCTGCATGTCCCCCGCCAACCCTTCCTGCCACTGAAACGTCTTCCCAATCTAGTGCGTCGGGAGGTCAGTGACCGCCCTGCACACTGGACCGCCCTGCACACTGGGCGGGAGAGCACACTGGGCGGGACAACAGAATGGGCGGGACAGGCCACGAGGGCGACCCCCCTTGTGGGGAGCCGCCCTCGTGGGACGCAGCGTGCGGGCGGGATCAGAAGCCCATGCCGCCCATCTCGTCGCCGCCGGGCATGGCCGGAGCGGCCTTCTCGGGGGCATCCGCGATGACAGCCTCGGTGGTGAGGAAGAGCGCGGCGATGGAGGCGGCGTTCTGCAGGGCAGAACGGGTCACCTTGGCCGGGTCGATGATGCCCGACTCAACCATCTTCACGTACTCGCCGGTGGCGGCGTTGAGGCCCTCACCGACGGGCAGGTTGGCAACCTTCTCCGCGATGACGCCACCCTCAAGGCCAGCGTTGAGGGCGATCTGGCGCAGCGGGGCCTGAGCGGCCTGCAGCACGATCTGGGCGCCGGTGGCCTCGTCACCCTCGAGCTGGTCGAGCTTGACGTTCTTGGCGGCCTGGATCAGCGCCACGCCACCACCGGGGACGATGCCCTCCTCGACGGCAGCCTTGGCATTGCGGACGGCGTCCTCGATGCGGTGCTTGCGCTCCTTGAGCTCCACCTCGGTGGCCGCGCCGACCTTGATGACGGCCACGCCGCCGGCCAGCTTGGCGAGGCGCTCCTGCAGCTTCTCGCGGTCGTAGTCGGAGTCCGAGTTCTCGATCTCCTTGCGGATCTGGGCCACGCGGCCGGCGATCTGCTCGGCGTCACCAGCACCATCGACGATGGTGGTCTCGTCCTTGGTCACCACGACGCTGCGGGCCTGGCCCAGCAGCTCCAGGGTGGCGGTCTCCAGCGAGAGGCCCACCTCCTGGCTGATGACGGTGCCGCCGGTCAGGATGGCGATGTCGGCCAGCATGGCCTTGCGACGGTCACCGAAGCCGGGCGCCTTGACGGCAACCGACTTGAAGGTGCCACGGATCTTGTTGACGATCAGGCCGGCCAGGGCCTCACCGTCGGTGTCCTCGGCGATGACCAGCAGCGGACGGCTGGACTGCATGACCTTCTCGAGGACGGGCAGCAGCTCCTTCAGCGAGGAGACCTTGCCGTCGACGAGCAGGATGTAGGGGTTCTCGAGCTCCGCCACCATCGACTCGGTGTCGGTGACGAAGTAGGGGCTGATGTAGCCCTTGTCGAAGCGCATGCCCTCGGTGAGCTCGAGGTCGAGGCCGAAGGTGTTCGACTCCTCGACGGTGATGACGCCTTCCTTGCCCACCTTGTCCATCGCCTCGGCGATGATCTCGCCGACGGTCGGGTCGGCGGCGGAGATCGACGCGGTGGCGGCGATCTGCTCCTTGGTCTCGACGTCGATGGCCATCGTGCCCAGCTCCTCGCTGATGGCCTTGACGGCGGTCTCGATGCCCTTCTTGAGACCCATCGGGTTGGCGCCTGCGGTCACATTGCGCAGACCCTCACGGACCATTGCCTGGGCCAGCACGGTGGCGGTGGTGGTGCCGTCACCTGCGACGTCGTCGGTCTTCTTGGCGACCTCCTTGACGAGCTCGGCACCGATCTTCTCGAAGGGATCCTCGAGCTCGATCTCCTTGGCGATGGACACGCCGTCATTGGTGATGGTGGGGGCGCCCCACTTCTTCTCCAGGACGACATTGCGGCCCTTGGGGCCGAGGGTGACCTTGACCGCGTCAGCCAGGGTGTTCATGCCCCGCTCGAGTCCGCGGCGGGCCTCGATGTTGAATTCGATCAGCTTTGCCATGGTCTTTCGGGAGTCCTCCCGCGTAAGGGGCCATTGGCCCCGGTTCTGTCAGTGTCTTGTGGCGCGTGTGTCCCGATGCCCGCGACGGACGGCCCTGGGGCCTCATCGATGACCTCGCGCTGGCACTCGATTACCCTGAGTGCCAACTCCATTTTTAGCACTCGACACAAGAGAGTGCAAAGACCCATCGACGACGGGCAGAATGGCCGCGTGGTCAAGCCCTCCCCCGGCCGCCAACCGGCCTCTCGAACGATGCTCGCGGTGCGCAATGTCGGCAACTGGTCGAACCTGAGCACCCCGGCGGGCCTCATCGTCGCGCGTTTGGGTGGGGCCAGGCTTCGCCGCGGGCCTCGGGGACTGTGGTTCGCCGATGGCTACCGATGGGGCTTCCCGGCCGGATCGGCCTTCACCATCGGCAATGTGGTGACCACTGGCCACCCCGATCTGGCAGCGCTGTTGGCGCGTCGTCCCGGATTGCTCGAGCACGAGGAGAGCCACGCCTGGCAGTGGGCGATGTGCGCTGGGCTGCCCTTCCTTCCGCTCTACGGCTCCATGGCGCTGTGGTCACTGCTGCACCACGGCGACCATGCCACCGGCAACTTCTTCGAGCGCCAGGCGAACCTGCGCGACGGCGGTTACCCGACGGGAACGTGACCGTGCCCGGTACTCCCACGGGAGCACCGAGCACGATCGCCCCTTGTCGGGGCTGAGTTACTTCAGTCCGTCAGGGCTACTTCAGCCTGTCAGGCGAACTCAGTTCTTCAGGTCCTCAACGACGTCGTTGACCTTGTCCTTGGCCCCTTCGACCTTCTGGCCCACCTGGCCGTCGAACTCCTGCGCGGCACCCTCGGTCTGCAGTCGCTCGTTGTCCGTGGCGTCACCGGCCGCCTGCTTGGCCTTGCCAACCGCCTGGTCCTTGAGATTGTCGATCTTGTCACCGAAACCCATGACTGCTCCTCACATTCGTCGGGATGGTCGACCCTTGCGGATCGGCCAGTGAATTCGACGGTAGTGCGCGCCGGCCGGCGATCGCGAGGACTTGCGCGCCAAGCGAAATGTGCACCTGCTGGAGATCTGGTGAGAAATCAGCCAGGCAACCGGGCGGCGGAACGGGCCTGCGCCCGCTGCCCACGCAGCCGCTGGAGCCGCTTCACCAGCAGAGGATGACGCTGGAGGGCCGCCGGCTCGTCGATCACCTGGTTGAGCAGCTGGTGGTATCGCGGCAGCGAGATACCGAAAAGATCCCTGACCTCCTGCTCCCGCACGGAACGGGCGGTCGCAGGCCGGCTGGCCGCGAAGTCCAGTACGGCCAGTTCCAACTGGTCGAGACCGCTGGGCGTCTGGTCGCAAAGGGCATCGGGCATGCGGACGATTCTAGGCCCGGAGTCACCCCGGGCTGGCCGAACGACAGTTCTGAAGGATGCCAGCTCACCCCCCGAGCTGCCAGACTGGACGTGCGCACGGCCACTCGGGAGCCGTACCCGGACCACGAAGGACACCAGACGCATGCACCAGATGTCGGGCACCCTCCAGCACTACGCGTGGGGATCGACGACGGCGATCCCTGAGATCCTGGGGATCGAGGCCACAGCGGAACCGCAGGCCGAGTACTGGCTCGGAGCACACGCCAGCGCCCCCTCGACCGTTGACGGCCAGCCGCTGGACCAGCTGATCCAGCAGAACCCCGGCATCGTCGGGACGGCCAGCGTCGACAGCTTCGGCCCCTGCCTGCCCTACCTGCTCAAGGTTCTGGCTGCCAACCGTCCCCTCTCCCTGCAGGCGCACCCGACCCGCGCCCAGGCTGAGGAGGGTTTCGCCCGGGAGAACGAGCAGGGGATCCCGCTGGACGACCCCAAGCGCACCTACAAGGACTCCTGGCCCAAGCCGGAGCTGATGCTGGCGCTGACCCCCTTCGACGCGCTGTGCGGTTTCCGCGACACCCTGAAGACCGCGGAACTCTTCGAGCAGGTGGGCATCCCGGCCCTGGACCAGATGGTGGCTCCACTGCGACTGCGCCGCGGCTCGGCCGGCCTGATGGAGGTCTTCCTGGACGCCCTCGGCCAGACCGATGAGCGTCGCGACCTGGCCAATGAGACCGTCGCGCGCTGCCTCCCCCACGTCGAGGACGAGGGCGATTTCGGAGACTTCTGCCGCACTGCGGTGATGCTCGACGAGTACTACCCGGGCGACGGTTCGATCCTGGCCGCGTTGATGATGAACCGCTTCACGATGCAGCCGGGCGAGGGGGTCTTCCTGCCCGCCGGCAACATGCACGCCTACCTCAAGGGCACTGGGATCGAGATCATGGCGAACTCGGACAATGTGCTGCGCGGTGGCCTGACCCCCAAGCACATCGACGTGGACGCACTGGTCTCGGTGGTGGACTTCGACGCCGCCCCGGTGGAGCTGGTGCGCGCCGTGGAGGAAGCCCCCGGCCTAAGCCGCTATCCCACCCCGGCCCCCGAGTTTGCCCTCTGGCAGCTGGACCTGCGCGATGGCATCGAGGTGCGGCTGCCGGCCACGGGCTCCGGGCGGACCCTGCTCGTCGTCGACGGTGACCTGACGGGCTCCGATGGCACGACCCTGAAGAAGGGCGAGGCTGCCTTCCTGGAGGCCGGCGAGGATGTCACCGTCACCGGCAACGCCACGGCCTTCCTCGCCGCGCCCGGCGTCTGAGAATCGACAGCGGGCCCGTTGGCTGGGCACAATTGACCCCAGCCAACGGTCCTGCCGTCGGCACGCCTCTGTAGCTCAGTCGGTAGAGCGCCTCTCTTGTAAAGAGGATGTCGCGGGTTCGAATCCTGTCAGAGGCTCCACCGGCCGGCCGCGGCCCCTCACTGGGCCAGCGGCCGGCCCTTTGACTTCCAGGCCCTCATGCCACCGGTCAGTTCGGCCGCGTCGACGCCGCGCTCGATGAGCATGGCCGTCGCCTTCTTGGCCTTCGTTCCGCCACCGCAGCTCACCGGAATCGGTCCGGACAGCGTGGGCAGCTCATCCAGCCGAGCGAGGAGCTGGGTCAGCGGGATGTGAATGGCGCCCGGGGCGTGACCCGCATCCCACTGGGACTGGTCACGCACGTCGAGGATGACGGCATCGTCGGTCAGGTCATCGATGGAAACCTGTGGGAGCGAGGAGAAGTCGGCTTCGGTCATGACCCAATTCTGTCGCAGGAGCGCCGCACCGGCAGCCCGCCGCGGGAATTGTCGCGACCGCTGGACTGGGCGCCGAGATGCACGGGGCTTGCTTCCGGAGGTGCTCGCGCCGCAGGGAAGGGGGCGGCGTGGAAGGATGGCGTGGTGACTGACAACCCGATCGAGCCCGGCACCTGGGAAAAGATGGTGGCGGCCAACCCGCAACACCCGTACAACTACGCGGAGCGCTTCCGCCAGATGGCCGCGCAGGGAGCGGACCTCTTGGGCGAGGCGCGCTTCGTGGACGCCATGGCCCCGCGCGGTGCCCGCATCCTGGATGCTGGCTGTGGCCCAGGCCGCCATGCCAGCTGGCTGGCCCAGCGTGGACACGAGGTCGTGGGAGTTGATCTTGATCCGACGCTGATCGAGATTGCCCGTCGTGAGGCACCAGGCCCGCAGTACTTCGTGCAAGACCTCATGCTCCTCGACCTCCCAGCCCAGGGCGTCACCGAGGGATTCGACGTGATCATGAGCGCCGGGAATGTGATCGCCTTCCCAGCTGCATCGAGCCGGCGACGCATCCTCGCCAACCTGGCAGCCCACCTCAAGCCGGAGGGGCGGGCCGTGATCGGCTTCGGCGCCGGGCGCGGCTACGAGTTCCCCGACTTCTTCGCCGACGCCGAGGCCAGCGGCCTGCAGCTCGACCTCGCGCTGTCCACCTGGGATCTCAAGCCGTACACGCCGGACTCGAACTTCCTGGTGGCCATCCTGACGCGCGCCTGATCTGCCAGCCAACGTGAGAGGGCCCCGGTTTCCCGGGGCCCTCCCTCATGGTGCAGTGCCAAGAGACCGCGCACCGGTCACTGCGGGGCTGCGGTGCAGCTGGTCCCGCTGGGGGAGAACTCGCACAGCTGGTCCGCGGAGCCGCCCGGCTCCCGGTAGGTCACCACGTCGCTGTCGCCGCTCCACTTCACGTCGGTCACCATGTTGCCGCCAGCACTGTCGTAGGAGGTGCCGCCGTCGACCATCGATTGCAGGTGGAGTCCGCTGGAGGTCATGCCACCCTCGATCACGAGCAGGTAGTTCTTGGTGAAGCCTGCCATGCGGTAGGGCCGCCAGGAGCTGCTGTACCGGGATTCGCCATCCCACGAGTAGGCCACCCGCGTCGGCGGGTTCACCGCCGTGGCGGGGTGGTCGATCATGAAACCAGGGCCAGCTGCCTCGACCAGCGAGCCACCCTCGAAGACCTGCTGGCTGTCCTTGGACGTCGCCAGATCCAGGTGCCACAGAACGTAGGTCTTCTCCTCCACCTTGATCAGCGCGTGCACCTGCCCGTCCTGGAGCACGGCCCGGACCACCTCACCGGAAGGCGCCTGGTGGCGGACCGCCCGATCAACCCAGACCTCGTTGACCGTGGCCTGGGAGGCCATCTCCACCGTGCGGCCCTGCCAGGTGCCCAGGGTGGAAGCGGGGGCGTCGGGCAGCAGCTGCTGACGCTGCGGCGTGGCCGTGGCCGTGGCCGACCGTTGCGTGAGGTCACTACCGTGCCCCACCCGGGCGTCCAGCTTGACCCAGGTGCCACCAGTCTGAGTCCAGCCCACCAGGAAGACCTTCTCCCCCACCATCTGTGACGTGATGGGCAGCCACGCCGTCAGCTTGTTGCCCGCACACTGCTCGACGGTGAAATTGGCATTGACCCATCCGTCGGCGGTGTGGAATCCGGCCCCCAGATTGGCGCAGTCAATCTGGGACCCGACGGTCACCTCGATCATGCTGCGACTGCCAACGGCCCCAGTGGTGACCGTGGGCGTCGTCACGTAGAAGTGGACATTGCCCGTCGGGGCCACCCACGGATCCGGCTCCTGGTAGGAGACCCACAGCAGGGGACCAGCGGATCCGGGGGACTCTGCGGCCATGGCCGCCGGTGCCCCGAGGCCTGGAAGGAGGAGCGCCACCATCACGAGGCCACCAGCGCGTCGATTCATCATCTCATCCCGATCGTTGGGGTGGACGACGACCCCAGCGCCCCCGCCCTTGGCACAAAGGTAAGCCCGCGCAGGGCCTTGGCTCCAGCACGACCTGCCCAATCTGGCCAAAGAGATTTCCTGTGCCCACAGGTGATTCAGCGCGAATTGCAAGTGCCCTAGTCTGGGGGCATGACACCTGCTCTGGAAGTGGTCCGAGGCGACATCACCGCGCTGGACCGTTCGGTTGACGTGATCGTCAATGCGGCAAATTCAGGGCTGCTGGGAGGATGTGGCGTCGACGGCGCGATCCATCGTGTGGGCGGGCCAGACATTCTGACGGCCTGCCGAGAACTTCGTGCCGGCGCACTGCCCGATGGCTTGCCCGCAGGGCAGGCAGTGGCCACGACGGCCGGGCGACTGGACGCGCGCTGGGTGGTGCACACGGTCGGGCCTGTCTGGTCGGCCAGCACCGACCTCAGCGAGACCCTGGCCTCCTGTTATCGCGAGACGCTGAGGGTCTGCGATGAACTCGGCGCCACCAGTGTCGCCTTTCCGACCATCAGCGCAGGTGTCTACGGTTGGCCGATGGACGAGGCCACCAGGATCGCCGTGCAGACGGTCCTCACCGCACCTTCCCAGGTGGAGCTCGTCCTCTTCGTCGCTTTCAGTGCGCAGGCGGAACGGGGCTATCGCGCGGCGCTGCCCTGAGCGGCCAGATCGCGACGAACGGCGCCGCTTCCTGGTCAGGCCTGCTTGCGTCGGCTGTTCACCACCGTGGAGCCCACGATGAAGACGATCAGGCCGATCGCGACGTAGTTAGCCACCTTGGCGTACTGCTTGAGCAGGACCACCGCGGGTTCACCCACGCTCCAGCCGAACCAGAAATACGCGAGCAGCCAAACCGTACTGGCCAGGAAGTCCAGTGCCATGAACTTCTTCCAGCCCATGCCGGTGGAACCGGCCAGCACGAAGATCACCTGCATCAGGGGCAGCGGAATCGGTACATAGGCGACGAACATGCCGATCCACCCGAGCTTGTGCGCCCAGGTCTCCGCCTTGGCGTAGTTCTTGGCGGCGCGCTTGGACTGGCCGGCCCAGACCTCGATCATGCCGCGGCCCCAGAGCTTTCCGGCCCACCAGAAGACCCAGTCGAACTTGATCGACATGATCGATCCGGCCATCAGGTAGAGCCACCAGTTGTTGGCCAGACCCTGGCTGGCCAAAGCCCCCATCGCGGCCGTACCGGACCTCGATCCGGTCAGGGCCACGAGCACCGGCGGGTTGAGGCCCAGCAACCAGCCACGCAGCGGCAGCATCGCCATGCCGAACAAACCCATGAACAGTATCCAGGCCATGCACTGCTTGTCTGCCCTGCCGGGTTCATGCTTCCACGGCATCCCCGGATCGTCCCACCACTCCTTCTCCGGGGCAGCCTGGGCGGTCGCGGCGCCCTGGTCCTGGCCCGCCGGATCCTTCTGCGGGATCGACGAGCCACTGGCGGCGGGGGCCTCGGGCCGGGCCTGCCAGGGGTCGGGCTGCTGCGTGGTCACCGCGCCAGCGTACCCGGCACGGGGCCGTGCAGCCCGCCACTCGGCACGCGCCTCAGCCCACCGCCGCTCGAGCCTTCTCGAAGGCGGCCACGGCGGCTTCCAGATCGGCCTGGGTGAGCGTTGCCGACATCTGGGTGCGGATCCGCGCCTTGCCCTGCGGCACCACCGGGTAGCTGAAGGCCCGCACGTAGATTCCCTCGGCCAGGATGATGTCGGCCATCCGGGCCGCCTTGACCGCGTCGCCGATCATCACCGGGACGATCGCGTGGTCGCTCTGGGGGATTTCGAAGCCGCGTCGGGTCATCTCTGTACGGAACCAGGCGGTGTTGGCGTTGAGCTGTTCGCGCAGCTCGTCGGAGCTCTCCAACAGTTCCAGGGTTGCCAGGGCGGCGCCGGCGATGGAGGGGGCCAACGAGTTGCTGAACAGGTAGGGGCGGCTCTTCTGCCGCAGCATCTCGACGATCTCCGCCCGGGCACAGGTGTAGCCACCCGATGCGCCACCAAGGGCCTTGCCCAAGGTGCCGGTGATGATGTCGACACGGTCCTGCACCCCGAAACGCTCCGGCGTGCCCGCGCCGTGCTCACCCACAAAACCCACCGCGTGTGAGTCGTCCACCATCACCAGCGCGTCGTACTTCTCGGCGAGCTCGCAGATCTCGTCGAGCGGCGCCAGGTAGCCGTCCATCGAGAAGACGCCGTCGGTGGCGATCACCCGTCGGCGGCAGTCCTGCGCCTCGATGAGCTTCTGTTCGAGGTCGGCCATGTCGCGATTGCGGTATCGCAGCCGCTTGGCCTTGCTCAGCCGCACCCCGTCGATGATCGAGGCGTGGTTGAGCTCGTCGGAGATGATCGCGTCCTGCTCACTGCACAGCACCTCGAACAGGCCGCCATTGGCATCGAAGCACGACGAGTACAGGATGGTGTCCCACTCGAGCTGGGTGACAGGGTGCAGGAAGGTGCTGATCCTCTGCTCCAGGGTCTTGTGAAGGTCCTGGGTGCCGCAGATGAAACGGACGGAGGCCATGCCGAAGCCCCACTCGTCGAGCGCCTGCTTGGCGGCCGCGATGAGCCGGGGGTCGTCGGCGAGGCCGAGGTAGTTGTTGGCACAGAGGTTCACCACACGACGCCCCTCGACGTCGATGTGGGCGTTCTGCGGCGAGCTCAGCGGCACCTCCACCTTGTAGAGGCCCTGGGCCTTCAGTTCGGCCAGTTCGGCGACGAGTTGGTCTTTGGTCTTCGAGTACATGTCAGTTGCTCCAGTCCATGACGACCTTGCCACCCATGCCGTTCCCGGCGGTGGCGAAGGCCTGTTCGTGTTCGGTGTAGTGGAAGCGATCGGTGATGACGCCGGAAATGTCCAGACCTGACTCCAGCAGGACGCTCATGGCATACCAGGTCTCGAAGATCTCACGCCCGGTGACGCCCTTGAGCGTGAGCATGTTGAAGATGATCTTGCTGAAGTCGATCTCGGTGGGGCGACTGGGCGTGCCCAACAGGGCGATCCGCCCGCCATGGGTCATGTGGTCGATCATGCTGGCGAGCGCGACGCCGGAGCCGGACATCTCCAGGCCGATGTCGAATCCCTCCTTCATGCGGGCACGCTCGAAGACGGTGCCCAGTGAATCCCGTCCCACATTGATGGTGTCCCCCAGACCAAGGCTGCGAGCCAGCTCCAGACGTTCATCTGACAGGTCGCTGACCACCACGTGCCGCGCCCCGGCGAACTGGGCCACCAGGGCAGCCATGATGCCGATCGGGCCCGCACCGCTGACCAGGACGTCCTCCCCCAGACAGGGGAATTGCAATGCCGTGTGCACTGCATTGCCGAAGGGGTCGAAGATGGCCGCGACGTCCGGGTCGATGGGCCGTTGGTGCACCCAGATGTTGCTGGCAGGCATGGCGAAGTATTCGCTGAAGCAGCCCGGGACCATGTATCCGATGCCCTGGGTGTTGCGGCACAGGTGGCGCTTTCCCGCAAGACAGGCCCGGCACCGGCCACACACATAGTGGCCCTCGCCACTGACCACCATGCCGATCTCCAGATCCTGGACCTCGGAGCCCAGGTGGACGATCTCCCCGCAGAACTCGTGCCCGATGACCAATGGGGTGGGCACCACCCGCTGTGCCCACGGATCCCACTGCTCGATGTGCAGGTCGGTTCCGCAGATGCCTGTCCGCAGCACCTTGACCAGCACCTCATTGGGGCCGGCCACGGGCTCGGGCACCTCGACGAGCCGCAAGCCGGGCTCCGGCGCCACCTTGACCAGGGCCTTCATCATTTCTCCTCATCCGGATTCCCGACGGAAAATGCTCTCGCTGACCCAAGGATCGCACGAAGGTCTGACAGCGCAACGCCCACCCTGTCCGATTGGCAGGAGCACTGTGTTGATGCAGACTTGAGCCGTGGCGATCAGCTCCTTCGACATGTTCAAGATCGGCATCGGGCCGTCCAGTTCTCACACCGTCGGCCCCATGCGCGCCGCGGCGCACTTTGCCGAGGGTCTGCTGGACGACGGGTTGGCGCAGCGGGCCACCCGCATCCAGGCACAACTCTTCGGTTCGCTGGGCGCCACCGGACACGGCCACGGTTCGCGGCCGGCCGTCCTGCTGGGCCTCGAAGGGCACCACCCGGAGTCCGTGGACACGGCCATGGCGCCCGTGCGCACCGCCGAGATCGAGCGCTCCGGAAGGCTCCGCCTCGCGTCCACGGACGGCCCGGAGATCGCCTTCGACAGCTCCGAGGACCTGGTGCTGCACCGAACCAGACGCCTGGACTTCCACACCAATGGCATGGTCTTCACCGCCTTCGAGGGCGACGAGATCCTCTGCGAACGCACCTTCTACTCAATCGGCGGAGGTTTCGTGCTGGAGGACGACGGCTCCGGCCGGCCTTCGATCCAGCCTGACCGGCGCCCGGTCCCCTTCCCCTTCCGCACCGGTGCCGAACTCCTGGCCCACTGCCGCGACCACCGGCTGGCGATCTGCGAGGTCCAGATGGCCAATGAACTCGCCCTGGGCCGGACAGAACAGGAGGTGCGGGAGGGTCTGCTGCACATCTGGCAGGTGATGGACGGATGCATCGCGGCCGGCTGTGCTACGTCCGGGGTGCTTCCCGGCGGACTCAAGGTCCGACGCCGCGCCCATCGCCTGCACCTGGACCTCACGGCCCGGGAGCGCCAGCCCGCGGGTCCGGCCGATCCCCTGGCGGCGATGGACTGGCTGACGCTGTGGGCGCTGGCGGTCAACGAGGAGAATGCGGCGGGCGGTCGCGTGGTGACGGCACCGACCAATGGGGCGGCGGGCATCATCCCGTCGGTGCTGAAGTACGCGATGACCTTCATGCCGGGCGCCAACGACGAGACGGTGGTGGACTTCCTGCTCACAGCCGGGGCAATCGGCGCCATCTACCAGCAGAGCGCCTCCATCTCCGGGGCGGAAGTGGGCTGCCAGGGCGAGGTGGGCGTCGCCGGCTCGATGGCCTCGGCCGGACTCTGCCAGGTGCTCGGCGGCAGCCCTCAGCAGGTGAGCAATGCGGCAGAGATCGGACTGGAGCACCACCTTGGCCTGACCTGCGACCCCGTGGGGGGTCTGGTGCAGATCCCCTGCATCGAGCGCAATGCGATGGCCAGCGTGCAGGCGATCACGGCCGCGCGTCTGGCGCTGCAGGGCGACGGGCAGCAGATCGTGAGCCTGGACCAGGTGATCAAGACCATGATGGAGACGGGCGCGGACATGAAGACCAAGTACAAGGAGACGGCCCGCGGCGGGCTGGCCGTGAACATCGTCGAGTGCTGATCACGCCCTCCCATACGGCACCTCGGTCATCCCGACTGGGCGCGACGGCCGGGCTGAGCCGGGCTGTGCGGTCTCCTGATCGGCGCACCGCCCTGCAGGACGTTCACGATTTCGTAACTTCGCCTTCGATCACCCCTTGTCACAGGCTGATCAATCGTTAACCTCCGGGCCACCTCTTGACTGGAGAGGCTGGTGTGCGAGGCTTGCGAGGTGGACAAAGTCGGTCCACGGATTCCACTACGGATCGTCGGGCACGTACCTGCCCGTGGAAAGGAAGTGTGGCAATGGCCACCGTCAGTTTCAGGGACGCCTCGCGCGTCTACCCGGGCGCAGATCGCCCCGCCGTCAACAAGCTCAACCTGGAGATCGGTGACGGCGAGTTCATGGTCCTCGTCGGCCCCTCCGGCTGTGGCAAGTCGACCAGCCTGCGCATGCTCGCCGGCCTCGAAGAGGTCAATGCCGGAAGCATCCACATCGGGGACCGCGACGTCACCGACCTGCCGCCCAAGGACCGTGACATCGCCATGGTCTTCCAGAACTACGCCCTGTACCCGCACATGACCGTCGCGGACAACATGGGCTTCGCGCTGAAGATGCAGAATGTGCCCAAGGAGGAGCGCCAGAAGCGCGTCCAGGAAGCGGCCAAGCTCCTGGGCCTGGAGGACTTCCTGGCCCGCAAGCCGAAGGCCCTCTCCGGCGGTCAGCGCCAGCGCGTCGCCATGGGCCGCGCCATCGTCCGCAACCCGCAGGTCTTCCTGATGGACGAGCCGCTGTCGAACCTCGACGCCAAGCTGCGTGTGCAGACCCGCACCCAGATCGCCGCGCTGCAGAGCCGCCTGGGCGTCACCACCGTCTACGTGACCCACGACCAGGTTGAGGCCATGACCATGGGTGACCGCGTCGCGGTCATGAAGGACGGCGTCCTGCAGCAGGTCGATTCGCCGCTGGCGCTGTACGACACCCCGGCCAACCTGTTCGTCGCCGGCTTCATCGGTTCGCCCGCCATGAACCTGATCCCGGCCACCGTCGTCGACGGCGGCGTGCTGGTGGGCGACTACGTGGTCCCGGTGCCGCGCGAGACCCTGGCGAAGGCCCCCGGTGAGAAGGACCTCACCATCGGCATCCGCCCGGAGACCTTCTCCATCGCCACGGACAACAACGGCATCCCGGTCGACGTCGCGGTGGTCGAGGAGCTCGGCGCCGACGGCTACATCTACGGCACGCTCTCGGGCCTGCCCGACGACGAGAAGCTGACCGCGGCCCAGATCGTCGCCCGCGTCTCCGGCCGGGTTCAGCCCCAGCGTGGCACCACCGTGCGACTGGCCGTCTCGCCCAGCGACGTGCACGTCTTCAGCAACGAGTCGCAGCTGCGCATCTCGGGTGGCACGCACCGCTGATCCCGCGGACACCGCCCCAATCATTGCAGCAGGAAGGGCCCTCGCCTCGGCGCGCCCCCTTCCGCGTCCCCAAGACCTCTCCCGCGCTGCCCACTGATCTCTCCCTCCCGGGCGTGGACCCGTTCCACAATCCTTGGGGGTGGTGAATAGTCTCGTCACATGCCCCTGGACCACGAGAACCCCCGCCCGGACGAGTCGCCCTCCTGTCAGCCCACCGCCAGGAAGGAACCCAGCCCCAGTCGGCAGACGCTGGGGTTGCGCACGGGACTGGACCGCGACCCCGCCATGCAGTCGGTGGTTCCGCCCATCCACATGTCCACGAACTACGCCTTCCGCGGTCTCGACGGCCGTGGGGAGTTCGACTACTCGCGCAGCGGCAATCCCACCCGGGCTCTGCTCTCGGAGGCTCTGGCGACACTGGAAGGCGGCGCTGGGGCGGTGGCGACGGCCAGCGGCATGGCGGCCGTCACGCTGTGCGTCAATGCCTTCGTGCCCGCTGGCGGCCGCGTCGTGGCACCCCACGACTGCTACGGCGGCACCTGGCGTCAGCTGAACTGGCTGGCAGAAAAGGGCGTCCTGCGGGTCGACTTCGTCGATCTGACGAGCCAGGAGAGCGCCGCTGCAGCCCTCGCCGAGCCGGCTGCGCTGGTACTGGTGGAGACGCCGTCCAATCCGCTGCTGCGGCTGACCGACATCGAGGCGGTGGCCGCGATGGCGCACGCCGCCGGAGCCGTGGTGGCCGTGGACAACACCTTCTGCTCCCCAATCCTCCAACAGCCGCTGGAGCTGGGAGCCGACGTGGTGCTGCACTCCACCACCAAGTTCATCAACGGACACTCCGACGTGGTGGGCGGCGCAGTGGTCGCCAAGAACCAGGAGCAGGTGGAGCTGCTGGCGGGGTGGGCCAACTGCCTGGGTCTCACCGCCGGCGCCTTCGACGCCTACCTGACCCTGCGCGGCCTGCGCACCCTGGACGCCCGGGTCCGGGTCCACGAGGAGAACACCCGCGCCATCCTCCAGTTGCTGGATTCGCACCCCGCCGTTGGCGCAGTCAATCACCCGTCGCTGCCCCAGCACCCGGGACATGACCTTGCCCGACGCCAGCAGCCCGGCGGATTCGGTTCCCTGCTCAGTTTCGAGCTCGTCGGGGGCCTGCCGGCGGTGCGCCGTTTTGCCGAGGGACTCCAGATCGCACTGCTGGCCGAGAGTCTGGGCGGCATCGAGAGTCTCGTCTGCCACCCGGCCACCATGACCCACGCGTCGATGCCGGCCGAGATCCAGCAGGCCGCCGGGATCACCGACTCGCTCGTGAGGATGAGCGTCGGCATCGAGGGCGGCCAGGACCTCGTGGCCGACATCCGGGCCGGTCTGGACCGGGCCCTGATCAGCGGCGACTGACCGGCCTCGACTGTCATCGGACCGCCCACTGCGCAGCTGAGAGGTAATTCACCGCCTCCGGCGTGGCGAGGCCCCCATCGGTCATCTCGTTGGTCCTGATGGCAGGATGAGGGGGTGCCTCGATTCCTGTCTGCCAAGCCGGATGCCCGGCTGATTCCGCTGCCGTGGGGCACACCCCTGGCAGAGTGGCCCACCGAGCAGCTCGTCGCGCTCCCCCGTGGCATTTCCCGGCACGTCGTGCGATTCATCCGTGTGGATGACCAGGTCTACGCGGCCAAGGAGGTCATCGAGCACCTGGCGATCCACGAATACCGGATGCTGCATGACCTGATGCGTCTGAACACCCCCGCGGTGGAACCCCTGGGGGTGGTCACTGGCCGGATCGGCCCGGAGGGGCAGCCCCTGGACCCGGTCCTGATCACCCGCCACCTGCAGTTCTCACTGCCCTACCGTTCGCTGTTCAGCTCGGGCGTCCGCCAGGACACCGTGATCCGCCTGATCGACGCGCTGGTGGTGCTGCTGGCCCGCCTGCACCTGCTCGGCTTCCTCTGGGGCGACGTCTCACTGTCCAATGTGCTCTTCCGCCGCGACGCGGGCGAGTTCGCCGCCTACCTCGTCGACGCGGAGACCGGCGAACTGCACGACTCCCTGACTCGCGGCCAGCGGGAACACGACCTGCAGATCGCCCGCACCAACCTGTTCGGCGAGTTCTGCGATCTGGAGGCAGGCGGCCAGCTCGACGAGGCGCTGGATCCGCTCAGTCTCGTGGAGACGATCGAGAGCCGCTATCGCGAGCTGTGGACCGAGTTGACCGGCATCGAGGAGTTCGCCGGGCACGAACTGCACCGCATCGAGTCCCGAGTGCGTCGCCTGAACGCCCTCGGTTTCGACGTGGCCGAGCTGGACATCTCCACCTCCCGGGACGGGGCGATGGTGCGCATCCAGCCCAAGGTGGTGGACGCCGGCCATCACTCCCGCCGACTCATGCGCCTGACCGGGCTGGACACCGAGGAGAACCAGGCCCGACGCCTGCTCAACGATCTGGACACCTACCGGGCGCGCACAAACCAAGGCTTCGTCGACGAGGCACAGGTGGCCCACCAGTGGCTGACCCAGTGCTTCGAGCCGGCCGTCGCCACCATCCCACCGGACCTGCTGGGCAAGCGGGATGCCGCCCAGTTCTTCCACGAGGTGCTGGACTACCGGTGGTACGCAAGCCAGCGCAATGGCTACGAGGTCTCCCACGTCGACGCGGCCCACGGCTATGTCAATGACATCCTGCGCAACCTGCCCGATGAGGCGATCAGCGAGGGCTCGATGGAGCAGCTGGCGGAGGGCAACCGCGTATTGGCCAATCCCTTCGACCCGTCGCAGGGCTACCTGGACCAGAACGACGAGAAGCCCTACGACCCCTGGGAGGACGAAGTGGACGACGACGCTGGCCCCCTGGCCCCCTTCGGTGGCTTCGACATCAATGCCCTTCGTGCCAAGGCCTCCGGCGGGTCCGCATGAGACGCCACGACACGCCCGCCAGCTCCGGCACCCCACGCTGGTTCTTCCCGGCACTGATGGCGCTGCTGGGAGTGATCCCGGTGGTCCTGTCATGGCGCCAGGAGTGCATGAGCCTGCCCGGTGGCGAGACGGCAGACCAGGTGTGCACCTCCGGGGCCCCGGCGGGGGCCTGGATCTTCGCTGTCATCTGCTGGTTCTGCGCCTGGTTCCTGTGGGTGGCCCAGAAGCGCAGTTGAGCTGGTCACGGGCCGGTTCGGCCAGACCAAGCCGTCGCCTAGAATGACCGGGTGAACTTCCGCCTGTATGACAGCGCCACGCGCCAGCTGACCGACTTCGTCCCCCTCGTTCCGGGCAAGGTGTCGATCTACCACTGTGGCCTGACCGTGCAGAGCGCCCCGCACCTGGGCCACATCCGCAAGGAGGTCGTCTTCGACGTCCTGCGCCGCTGGCTGACCTTCAGTGGTCATGAGGTGACCATCGTCGCGAATGTGACCGACATCGACGACAAGATCCTCGCCAAGAGTGCCGAGGCGGGCGTCGAATGGTGGGCGCACGCCTACCACTACGAGAACGAGCTGCACGCTGCCTACCGTTCGCTCGGCTGCCTGCCGCCCACCTACGAACCGCGCGCCACCGGGCACATCCCCGAGATGGTCGAGCTGATCGCCGAACTCATCGAGAAGGGTCATGCCTACCCGGCGCCCGACGAGTCCGGCGACGTCTACTTCGACGTGAAGAGCTGGCCGGCCTATGGCAGCCTCAGCCACCAGAAGGCCGACGACATGGAGGCCGCCGAGGACTCCGACCCCCGCGGCAAGCGCGATCCCCGCGACTTCGCACTGTGGAAGGGCTGGAAGCCCGGTGAGCCCGAGACCGCATCCTGGCCGTCGCCGTGGGGCCGCGGCCGCCCCGGTTGGCACATCGAGTGCTCCGCCATGGCCGGCAAGTACCTGGGCGACGCCTTCGACATCCACGGCGGCGGTCTGGACCTGCGCTTCCCGCACCACGAGAACGAGCTGGCCCAGTCCACCGCGGCCGGGCGCCCCTTTGCGAAGTACTGGATGCACAATGCCTGGGTGACGATGGCCGGCGAGAAGATGAGCAAGTCGCTGGGCAACACCGCGCAGGTCACCGAGGTGACCAAGCAGTACAACCCGCGGGCCGTCCGCTTCTTCCTGCTGGCACCGCACTACCGCAGCATGATCGAGTTCTCCCCGGCCGACGAACAGTCGCGCGGCTCCCTGGTGGAGGCCGAGAAGGCGATCGAGCGGATCGACTCCTTCCTGGAACGCGCGCAGGACTTCCCGGTGGAAAGCATCGAGGCAGCCGATCCGATGTCCCTGATCGGGGCCGACTTCGCCGCGGCCATGAACGAAGACCTGGGCACCCCCAAGGCCGTCGCAATCCTCTTCGACCGGATCACCCAGGGCAACAAGGCGATTGCCGCCAAGGACGTGGATGCGGTGCGCGAGCACCTGGCCGCGGTACGGATGATGCTGGAGGTCTTCGGGCTGGATCCCGATTCCCCTGAATGGGCACACCTGGCCTCCGACGGGGGTTCCAACCTGGAGCCCGTCGTCGACTCCTTGGTGCAGAACCTGCTGGCGCAGCGCGCCGAGGCCCGCGCCAACAAGGACTGGGCCGCTGCCGACGCGATCCGCGACATGCTGGCCGCCACCGGCCTCAAGATCACCGACACCCCAGAGGGTGCCACCTGGAGCCTGGAGGGCAAGAACTGATGGCCGGAAACTCGCAGCGCCGCGGCGCCACCACCAAGGGCAAGGGCAAGACCGCAGGTTCGGGCGGCCGCGTCCGCAAGGGCCTCGAGGGGCGCGGCCCCACACCCAAGGCGGAGGACCGCACCTATCACAAGGCCTACAAGGCCAAGCAGGTGAAGCCCGGCACCACCAAGGAACAGCTGGCCCGTCGCCAGGGTGGGCGCACCACATCGGGCAAGCCCATCGGCAAGGCCGGCGCCGAATGGGTGGTTGGCCGCAATCCCGTCTACGAGGCCCTGCAGGCCGGCATGCCGGTGAAGAGCCTCTACGTGGCCGAGGGTGCCGAGCGCGACTCCCGGCTGGCCGACGTGCTGAAGCTGGCAGCCGAGAACTCGCTGCCCCTGCTTCAGGTGACGCGCAATGAGCTGGACCGCCTCACCGGCGGGGCGGTGCACCAGGGCCTGGCGATGCACCTGCCACACTACGAGTACGCGCACCCCGATGACCTGCTGGCCGACTCGCTGGACGGCGAGACCGCACCGCTGGTGGTCTTCTGCGACGGGATCACCGATCCGCACAATCTGGGCGCGATCATCCGTTCCGCAGCTGCCTTCGGCGCCAATGGCGTGGTGATTCCCGAGCGTCGCAGCGCGTCGATGACTGCGGTGGCGTGGAAGAGCTCCGCCGGAGCGGCCGCCCGAATCCCCGTCGCGATGTGCACCAACCTCAACCGCGCCATCGACGACTACTCGAAGGCCGGCTTCACCGTGGTGGGCCTGGCCGGTGAGGGCGATGTGGAGATCGGCGGCATCCCCGGCGTCGACGGGCCCCTGGTGGTGGTCGTCGGTTCCGAGGGTGACGGCCTGGCCCGTCTGACCCGTGAGAAGTGTGACCACCTGGTGAGCATCCCCATCACGTCGGCCGTGGAGTCGCTCAACGCCTCGGTGGCCACCTCCATCGCGCTGTACGAGATCAGCCGCTGCCGCTGACGGCGGGCCCGGCCCACCACCTGCCACCCGCTGGCCTCCGGCCGCCAGAAACAGATGCATAGGTGATCAGCAGCGCAGCAAATGCACTGGTGACCACCCATGCATCTGTTTCTGGCAGCGGACAGCGCCGGACAATCCAGAGGCTGGCACAGCAGGGCTGTGGCAGGGTGGCCCCATGCAGATCGAGAACCGCGAGCGCCGGGCCCAGAGCTTCCAGGAGATCGGGCAGGAGTACCACCGGCTGCGCCCCGACTACCCCTTCGAGGTGGTCGAGTGGATGCTGCCGCACAATGCCGCCACCGGCCGCTCCCCGCAGCGGGTGCTCGATCTGGGCTGCGGCTCCGGCAAGCTGACCGAGGCCCTGGTGGCTCGTGACCTCGACGTGGTGGCCGTTGACCCGTCCGAGGAGATGCTGCAGGTACTGCGGCAGAACCATCCGGAGGTGGAGACCCACGTCGCCACGGCCGAGGCACTCCCCCTTCCCGACGAGTCCGTGGACGCCGTCGTGGTCGGGCAGGCATGGCACTGGATGGACCCACTGGTGGCCGGGGCCGAGGTGGCACGGGTTCTGCGACCGGGTGGCAGCCTGGCCATGGCGTGGAATGCGGACCAGACGACGCAGCCCTGGCAGCAGGCCTTCGAGGAGGTCCAGAGCGCTCCTCGCGGCATCACCCTGAACAGCTCCCCCGAGCGTGATCCCCACCCCGGTGAGCAGTTCATGCCCTTCGAGACCAAGCACGTCGCCTGGGCGCGCACCATGACCGGCGACGACTTCCTGCAGCTGCACAAGACCCACTCCGCGTGGCTGGTGGCCGACGAGGCGACGCGGGCCGAGCGGATCACCCGGTGGAATGCCGTCCTCGACGAGGCGGATGCGCACGGGCCGGTGCAGATCGACATGATCACCGAGGTCTGGCGCACCATGCTGGAGCCGGCCTGAGCCGGGAGCCCCGTCCCGGAGGTCTGCCCCGAGCAATGCACCCGGGCACTGGGCAGTCCGGTCCGTGAGGGGTCCAAGGCGATAGATTGGGCTTCGTTCCCAGTCGCCTCCCGTTCAGGAGTACCCGTGACCGACGTCGCGTCCACCAACAGCACGGCCGCCAGCGCCTACCGCACCATGCTCGAGATCATCGGCGGGGTGGAGCCGCGCATCGCGGATGCCACCCGTCAGGAGCTCACCGACCAGCGAGAGAGCCTCAAGCTGATCGCCAGTGAGAACTACGCCAGTCTGCCCACGCTGATGACCATGGGCACCTGGTTCAGCGACAAGTACGCGGAGGGCACCGTCGGCCACCGCTTCTACGCCGGCTGCCAGAATGTCGACACCGTCGAGTCCGTCGCAGCCGAGCACGCCCGCGAGCTCTTCGGCGCCGAGTACGCCTATGTGCAGCCCCACTCCGGCATCGACGCCAACCTGGTGGCCTACTGGGCCATCCTCAACAAGCGCATCGAGAGCCCCGAGCTGGAGCGTCTGGGCGCCAAGACCGTGAATGACCTGTCCGAGGCGGACTGGGAGACCCTGCGCAAGACCTTCGCCGAACAGCGTGTGATGGGCATGAGCCTGGATGCTGGCGGCCACCTCACCCACGGCTTCCGTCACAACATCTCCGGCAAGATGTTCCACCAGCGCTCCTATGGCACCGATCCCGAGACCGAGCTGATCGACTACGACAAGCTGCGCGCCGACGCCAAGGAGTTCAAGCCGCTGATCCTGATCGCGGGCTACTCGGCCTACCCGCGTCGCGTGAACTTCGCCAAGATGCGCGAGATCGCCGACGAGGTGGGCGCCACCCTGTTCGTCGACATGGCCCACTTCGCGGGCCTGGTGGCCGGCAAGGTCTTCACCGGCGAGGAGAATCCCGTCCCCTATGCCGACGTCGTGGCCTCCACCACCCACAAGTCGCTGCGCGGCCCGCGCGGTGGCTTCGTGATGAGCACCGCGGAATACGCCCCGTCGATCGACAAGGGCTGCCCGATGGTGCTCGGCGGCCCGCTGAGCCACGTGATGGCCGCCAAGGCCGTCGCCTTCGCCGAGGCCCGCCAGGAGTCCTTCCAGACCTACGCCCAGCAGGTGGCCGATAATGCCCAGAGCCTGGCCGAGGGCCTGATGAAGCGGGGTGTGAAGCTGGTGACCAATGGCACCGACAACCACATCAACCTGCTGGACGTCACCTCTTCCTTCGGTCTGACCGGCCGCCAGGCGGAGAGTGCCCTGCTGGACTCGGGCGTGGTCACCAACCGCAACTCGATCCCGAACGATCCCAACGGCGCCTGGTACACGTCCGGCGTTCGCATCGGCACCCCCGCCCTGACCTCGCGTGGCTTTGGTGCCGACGAGTTCGACCAGGTGGCCGAGCTGATCGTCGACGTGCTGAAGAACACCACCCCGGTGACCGCCAGCACGGGCAAGCCGGGCAAGGCCAAGTACGAACTGGCCGACGGCGTCGCCGACCGCACCAAGGCGGCCTCGGCCGAGCTGCTGGGCAAGTTCCCGCTGTACCCGGGCCTGGAACTCTGACCGGACCGACCGACTGACATCACGGGCCCTCTTCCTCCGTTGCGGGGAAGAGGGCCCTGACACGTGCTGGAGACCTGATCCGTGCTGGAGAGCTGATCCGTGCTGGCCCCAGCTCTCTCAGAGCCCGCGGGCCGGCCCCGCGTAGCCCGCGGGCCGGCCCCGCGTAGCCCGCGGGCCGGCCCCGCGTGCTGTCGGTGCATCCGCGACGGTTACAGCGCACGCGAAGCCGAGAAAGCCACGCGAGAGCGAGGAAGGCAGACCGGGGTGAGGGAACAGACAGGTCCTTCTGGGACGCCGGTCAGCGGCCGAAGAGCTTGCCCTGCACCGTGACGATGAAGGCCTCCAGAGAATCTGGCAGGTCCTGCAGGTGCCAGTCGCCCGGGGCGTGGTACCACGCAAGGTCCTGCGGGTCCGGTGCCGCGTCATCGTCCTCGGCAACGATCGCGTCGATCCAGCGTCCCCTGCCGCCCAGCACCACCGCATAGGGCAGGATCTGCGAAAGCTCCTCCATCTCACGGCCGCGGGGCAGGTTGGTGATGGGCTGCGTCTGCAGCTGGCCGGCCAGAGCCGAGAGCCCCGCCAACAGCGCTGTCCCAGCGGTGGTGCGTCGCGGCATCTGCTGGCCGATCAACAGTGCTCCCAGCGCCAGAGCCGTCAGGGCAAAGCCCACGAGACCATAGGTGGTGAAGATCACCAGCAGGATGGTCGTCAGGATCGCGAACAGCAGCGCGCCCCAGCCCAGCAGAGTCCAACGGTTGCGGATCTGGTCCGGGTTTCGCTCAAACCAGCCGCGGTGGACCACGTCGGCATAGAGCTCGTCCTGCACCTTCTCCACGACAGGATCGATCGCATCCGTGATCTCGGAGACGCGGCAGGCCTCTCGGTCAGCTGGCGCCACCGCATCGCGCAGGTGCGCTTCGAAGGGGCGCAGCTCGCCTCGTCCGTCCTCCAGTCGCTCGAAGGTCCAGTCGAGAGGCTTGTGCGGAGCGTCGGGCAGTTCCACGATGCGCAGCCACCCCCGCACGGCCAGATCCAGCAGGGTGGCGGTGATGTCCACCGGATCGACGTGCTCGTCCGCGACCGTGCCGACGTGTCCGGGCCGCACGTCCTCCAGAACGGTGAACTCACTTTCCCCTGCCCCGACGGGCCGGAACTCTGCCACCGGCGTCACGCGCCCACCGTGGGCCACGTCGCGCCCCGTGCGGCGGTGCAGGAGCCAGAGCAGAGATCCACCCAGCAGCAGCGGGAGCAGGGAGGCCAGCAGAGTCCGGCTGTTGACGCTGAAGGCGCGGTCCAGGGACCAGTGGTGCTTTACGGTCTCATTGGCGGAGACCATGGTCCGGGGCAGGGCAAAGGACAGCTCCACAACGTCACCGGCAGCGCGGGGGCCGTCGGTGAAGGACGGCTGGGGAGAGTCGTGCGTCCCCCCACCGAAGGTGCTGCAGGGACTCAGCAGACCCACGGCCCCGGATTCACACGTGACGAAGGAGATGGTGCCCGGGGTGTTCACGGCGCCCGTGACCTCGCGAACCGGCACCGACAGCCCTTGCAGGAAGGCCCATTCCACCTCGGTTCTGGGCGTCTGCCCCGCCACCTCGGGCGTGGCGTGTGCAGCGCCGGTGACGGCGTAGTTGATGGCGAGCTCGCTGACGCCAGCAACGCCGTCGAGCGTGATCCGGGTGTGGTCGTCCTCGTCCTCCACCCGCGGGGTGATCGTCTTGCCGTCCGCTGTCACGGTGATGTCACTGATCTCGTGGGCATAGTACGAGCCAGAGGCGGCCTCCCTGGTGGTCTGCAGTTGCTGCACCACCTGTGCAGGTGCGCCGTCCGGGAAGTCGATGGTCTGCCCCACCTGCACCTTGCCGTTGGCCGCGACGCTGGCCTCAACCCGAGCGGTGGCATCACTGCCTTCTGCCTGTGCCGGGACGGCCAGCGGGCCGGCAGACAGGACGATGCCCGCGACGGCAGCGAGCAGGAAGCCGCCGTGGCGGGCGATGGCTGGGGGCTTGCTGTGGTGCACGCTGGCGCCTTTCTGGCGGGTGGGCGGAACGACTCCCAGCTTGGCACACACCACTGACATCACGCTGCAGTCGTCGCCGACATCACGCGGCTGTCGCAGCTGGCGGGAACCGAGCCGTGGCCCCCGCCAGCTCTGGGCGAACACCCGGCGTGCACCTCGCCGTACTCGAGCTCGGCTTGCCACACTGGGCCGGTGCTCCAGAACGCCATCAACTCGCTCATCGCTGGGGGCCTGCTCTCACTGGTCCTGTTCATCCCGATCGTGATCGTCCAGTACCGCCGCTACGGCGAGATCGCGGAGATTCGCCTGGGACTGCTGTGCGCCCTGCTGGTCTACAGCTCAGCACTGGTGGCGTACACGATGTTCCCCCTGCCGGATCCCCAGTCGCTCACCGACAGTTGGTGCGCCCGCAGGGTCAGCTTCAATCCAGATCCCCTGGACGGCGTGCGCCGCGTCCAGACGGCGGTCCAGGGACTGACGCCACGCCAGGCGCTGCTGGACAAGACCGTGCTGGAGATCGTCTTCAATGTCGCGCTGTTCGTCCCACTCGGCTGGTTCGGGCGACGGGTGCTGGAGTGGCGCGTGCTGACCACCGCGCTGGTGGGGTTTGGTGTCTCCCTGCTGATCGAGGTCACCCAGTTCACGGGCGTCTACGGCATCTTCCGCTGTGCCTACCGGATGGCCGATGCCGTGGACTTGGTCACGAACACGACGGGAACCCTGGTGGGCATCGCACTGGCGGCCGCCTTTCCCCGCCTGTTCCCCAGCATGGACCAGCTCGAGGCCGATGCGGACCGGGCACGCGAGGTGGACCGGGGCCGTCGATGGCTGGGCCAGGCACTCGATGCTTTCTACTTCGTGGTGGCGCTAGCCGTGGTCGGTTTCCTGATCGCCCTTGCCTTCGACGCGCTGGGCTGGGCCTCCCGATCCGAGCCGGAGCCGGTCTTCACGGCCCTGATGTGGGCCGCGAACCTGCTGGCAATCGGTTTTGCACTGATCTCCTTCACCGGCGACGGATCGTCCATGGGCCAACGCACCACCTACCTGCGTCCCAAGCCCGAGCCGGGCACGGACCGGGCGGCCCGCTGGCGACGGCTGCTGCGCCCCTTCACGGTCATGGTCCCCGTGGCCGTGCTGGTCTTCGGGCAGCCCACCCTGCCCGGCCGACTGGCTGGCATGGTGTGGGCGGGCGTCGCCGTCGGGTGGATCCTGTTCTCTCGACGTGGACTCAGCGGATTCCTGTCTGGGGTCGATTTCATCGACAATCGACGTCACCGGCCGACTAAGACCTCCAATTCTGTCGGCATCGACGGCTAGTCTCGTGGACGTGACACAGAATCCATGGGGAGACCAGCGCCGCAACCCGTGGGCGCCTCCGCAGGGCTCCCCTTGGGGAGACCCGCGGGCGAGCCGCGGCTCTGCCAACCCATGGGGCCCACCTGATCCCCGTGGCAGAGCCGTCCCGAGAGGTGGCCAGCAGGGCACCTCGCTGGACCCGTGGGGCCGCCCCACCGGGCAGTTCTCCGGCTCCCCATGGCCCGCACAGCAGGGGCCCGGGCGAGGCCAGATCGTCTTCGGTGCCCCGCCGCCCCGGCGGCGTCGCAACCCGCTGGTGACCCTGTTCAAGGCGTTGATCCTGCTCGCCGTGCTGGGCTTTCTGGGTCTGATCCTGCTGGGTTGGCTGCTCAGCCAGGTGGTGACCGATCTGCCAGCCCCGGCGCCAGCACCCTTCCCCACCAGCCAGACCAGCAGTCCCGCTGGTGAGGGCGCCGGCAGCTCCGCGCAGCCAGCCCCGCGGGCCTCCACGCCGCCCGGTACCTACCAGAACGACGACTACGTGGTGCCGCCCGTGAGCCGCAATCCTCCTCCGCTGCCGGAGCCCGAGACCTATGAGGAAGCCACCCAACTTCTGGAGGCCAATCCCCTCTACTCCACCCAGGTTCCCCGCCCCGTGCGGTGTGAGATGCAGGAGATCGACGTGGCCAATGCCTCTCGCGCCGAGCTCACCGGGCACCTCAACGAGATGATGGGCTGTCTCATGCGGGTCTGGGAGGGTCCCTTGAGCCAGTCAGGTTTCCAGGCCGTTCGGCCCAGCGTGACGGTCTACTCCAATCCGGTGACCACCAAGTGTGGCAAGCTCCCGATGCAGAATGCGGTCTACTGCGGCGCAGACCAGCAGGTCTACTACGCGCAGGACCTGCCACGGGTCATCCCCCGGGATCTGCGCAATTCGCGCTTCATCACCGAGAGCGTGGTGGCCCACGAGTTCGGCCATGCAGTCCAGGCCCGCAGCGCCATCCTGGTCTCCGAGCTGGCCTGGGAGGAGAAGTCCAACAAGTCCAAGGAACTGCAGCTGAGTCGACGCCTCGAGGTGCAGGCCGACTGCATGGCTGGCCTCTTCCTGGGCTCCATCCAGCAGTCGACGAGCATGAGTGACCAGGAGCTGCAGAATGTGGGCAAGCTCTTCTACTCGATCGGTGACGACGTCCTGACCGGTCGCGCGGGATACGAGGGAAATCACGGGTCGGGCGAGAGCCGTCTGGCCTGGACCAGGACAGGTCTGGACAGCACCTCCGTGGGAGCCTGCAATACCTTCGCGGCCCCCGCCTCCAAGGTGCGCTGACTCGAGACCGCCCTGACTCGAGACCGCCCTGACTCGAAACCGCCCTGACTCGAAACCGCCCTGACTCGAAACCGCGCCGCCGGCAAGGCTTGCGACGGGGCGCCATCGACTTGATGGGGCCCCGCGACTGGGGGCGGTGGATCAGGCGGTGTACACCAGAGCCGTGGCCATCGCCGCCACGCCCTCACCACGACCGGTGAGACCCAATCCGTCGGTGGTGGTGCCGGCCAGGCTCACCGGCGCCGCCAGCGCCTCCCCCATCACCTTCTCGGCTTCGGCCCGTCGGGCCGCCAGACGCGGCCGGTTGCCGATCACCTGAACGGCTACATTGCCGATCTCGAATCCCGCTGCCCGCACACGCCGAGCAGTCTCGGCCAGGAAGGCCACCCCGCTCGCGCCCGCCCATTCCGGTTCGGACGTGCCGTAGTTGGAGCCAAGATCCCCGAGGCCAGCAGCACTCAGCAGGGCATCGCAGATCGCATGGCACGCGACGTCACCGTCACTGTGCCCCGAAAGCCCCCGGGGCTCATCGGGAAAGTGCAGCCCCCCACACCACATCTCCTCGCCCTCGACGAGCTGGTGCACGTCGATACCGATACCGGTCCGGATGGGAATCACTGCTTCTCCTTGTTCAGGTCAACGGCCACTGGGCCTTCGCTCCCGCTTGCGACACGAGCGGCGGCGATCGCGGTGGCCACCACGATGTCGAAGGGTTCGGTCACCTTCATGGCTTCCCGTGCTCCGGGGACCAGGGTCACAGGATGCCCAGCCGCCTCGCAGACCGCCGCATCGTCGGTCACCTCGAGGCCCAGTTCCGCCGCTCGCAGGTGGCAGCTCCTGAGGGTGGCGATGTCGAAGCCCTGCGGGGTCTGCACCGCGGCCAGCTCGGACCGGTCGACCACCACCGAGCCCTCGGTGCCCACCCGACGAATGCTGTCCACGACTGGCAGCACCGGGATCGCGCACACGGCCCCACTCCCCACCGCTCGCCGCACGGCCTGGACCACCTGCGCTGGCACGAAGGGGCGGGCAGCATCGTGCACCAGCACGATCCCCTGCTCCCCCACCGCCGCCAGACCGTGGGCGACGGAGTCCTGCCGTCTGGAGCCCCCGACCACCAGCTCCACGGGGATCGAGGCCTCGGCCAAGGCCACGCGGAAATCGTCGATCAGCTCGGCAGCAACCACGACCACAGCCCTGTCGCAGCCCCCTGCAGCCAGGGCGTCCACCGACCATCGCACCAAGGGGCGTCCACCGATCTCCACCAGCGCCTTCGGGACCGGACCGCCCAGCCGGGTACCAGAACCGGCCGCCACCACGAGGGCGACGGCCGGTTCATCAATATTCTGCATGTTCGTCATTCTGGACCATCGGGCATCCCGAGTACAGGACACCCGCGGCCAAGGAATTGGCTCAGGAGGCGAGGACCTCGTCGAGCATGACCTCCGCGCGGTCCTCCTCGACCTTTTCGGCCAGGGCAAGCTCTGAGACGAGGATCTGGCGGGCCTTGGCCAGCATGCGCTTCTCGCCGGCGGACAGACCGCGCTCCTTCTCCCGACGCCACAGGTCGCGGACGACCTCGGCAACCTTCATGACGTTCCCGCTGTGCAGCTTCTCCAGGTTGGCCTTGTAACGACGCGACCAGTTGGTGGGCTCCTCCGTGTGGGGGGCCCGCAGCACGTCGAAGACCTTCTCCAGGCCATCCTGGTCAACCACGTCACGGACGCCGACCAGATCGAGGTTGCACGCCGGCACCCTCACCACCAGATCGGTCTGTCCGATGATTCGGAGCACCAGGTAGAGGCGATCTTCGCCCTTGATCTTGCGGGTTTCAATGTCTTCGATGACAGCAGCCCCATGATTGGGGTACACCACCGTCTCACCGACCGTAAAAGTCATATTATTTGCAACCCCTTTCCCGGGGACCATTCTAGCACGTACTGAGGCGCGCCTGACTTGCGTCATTCCTTGTCAACCGATAATGGAAAGGCCTGCGAAGCCTTGACAAAGGTGGCACAATATGCGCTGGGAGCTGTCTCGCATCGTGGCAGAGAGGCTTTCCGAGGAGCAGCACCAACACATGGTCCGACGGGCGCGACGACGAGAAAATGGCTAGTCTGATCGCATCCGGACACCGAAAAGGAACTTCTGACGATGAGCATGCCTGCCAACGCCGCCCGACTTCGCCCCGTCGCCGTCGCCTCCGCCCTGGTGCTTGGCCTGGGCCTGGCCGGCTGCGCGAACTACGACACCCTGGATCCCTACCAGCCGGCCGCTGGCATCCAGACCGACGCCCCCGGCGTGAAGGTGCGCAACCTGATGGTGCTGAGCGAGGGTGACTCGATGCACCTGGCCGGCACGCTGATCGCGGACGCAGAGGACACGCTGGAGAAGGTGGAGGGCACCGCCCTCAAGCCCAACACGGACCCCGCTGGCCCCCTGACCATCGCCCAGTCCGGCACCATCAAGCTGCCCGAGCTCCAGCGCGTCAACCTGGCCGACTCGAACATGAAGGTCACTGGCGACGTGAAGCCCGGCGGCATGACCGAGATCTCGCTGGACTTCGCCAAGGCGGGCTCACTGAAGCTCCACGTGCCGGTCGTCGACGCCAAGGCCCAGGGCTTCGCCAGCTCCAGCCCCGAGGCTGACGCCAGCGCCACCGCGACTCCCGCCGCCAGCGCCACCGCGACTCCCGCCGCCAGCGGCGAGGCCTCCGCCAGCGCCACGCCGAGCGCCACCCCGGGTTCCTGAACCCGGAACAGAACCCAGAACGCCAGAACCCCGCCACGAGCTCTCGTGGCGGGGTTCTTCGTCGTTCTGTGCGGCCCCGGTTGCTGCCCGACGCCGAAACGATCAGCCCTCGAACTTGTAGCCCAGGCCTCGCACGGTGACCAACAGCTGCGGGTTGGAAGGATCGGCCTCGATCTTGGCGCGCAGACGCTTCACGTGCACGTCCAGCGTCTTGGTGTCGCCCACGTAGTCAGCGCCCCAAATCCGGTCGATGAGCTGACCGCGGGTCATCACACGGCCGGAATTGCGCAGCAGCAGCTCGAGCAGCTCGAACTCCTTGAGCGCAAGGCGGATCGCCTCGCCGTTGACGGTCACCTCATGCCGCTCGACGTCCATCCTGACGCCGCCGGCCTCGATCAGCTCCGGGAGCAGCTCGGACTCCTGGCCTCGCCGCAGCACGGCCCTGATCCGAGCCACCAGCTCGCGGTGGCTGAACGGCTTGGTGACGTAGTCGTCAGCGCCGAGTTCCAGCCCCACCACCTTGTCGATCTCCGCATCGCGGGCAGTGACCATGATGATCGGGACATTGCTGCGCGTGCGCAGCTGCCGGCAGACCTCGGTGCCGGGCATGCCGGGCATCATCAGGTCGAGCAGCACCAGGTCTGCCCCGACCCGCTCGAACTCGGCGAGGCCCTTCATGCCATCGGCCGCCTCACTGACCTCGAAGCCCTCCTTGCGGAGCATGTAGCCGGTCGCCTCGCGGTAGGATTCCTCGTCCTCGATGATCAATACGCGCGTCATGACTGCCTTTCGGAATCGATCCTGGATGCCCCAGCCACTGGAACACGATCTTGCGAGCCCTCGACGGGCAGACGAAGGGTGAAGGTGGAGCCCTGCCCGAGCTTGCTCCACACGTTCACGGAACCGCCATGCACGGCGGCAATGTGCTTCACGATCGAAAGCCCGAGCCCAGTACCACCGTTCTCACGGCTGCGACCATAGTCCACCCGGTAGAAGCGCTCGAAGATGCGCTGCTGGTTCTCCGGGGAGATCCCGATGCCGTTGTCGGCGACACTGATCTCGACGAACTCGTCCCCAGCATCGTCGCGAATGGTGGTGGTCACGACCACTCGGGCACCCGTGTCCGAGTAGACGATGGCGTTCGTCATCAGGTTGGCGATGGCATCGACCATCTGGTCCCGGTCGCACAGGACCAGACGATCCTCCTCGCCAGCTCGCACCAGGTTGATCTGCCGGGCCTGTGACAGTTCCTGGGTCCGGGCAAGCGCCTCGTCGAGCAGTTCCTTGAGCGGCACGGGTTCGGCCCGGAGCATGGGGTCATCCGACTGCAGTCGGGACAGGTCGATGATCTGGGAGACCAGCTCGCTCAACCTTGCGGACTCTTGGCTCAACCGTCCTGCGAAGCGACGCACCTCGTCCGGATCATCGGCCGCCTCCTCGACGGCTTCGGCCAGCAGGGAGACCGCACCGATCGGTGTCTTTAGTTCATGGCTGACATTGGCCACGAAGTCGCGTCGGGTCTCGTCGACCCGCAGCAATGGAGTCCGGTCATCGACCAGCACGAGTTCCGTGTCATCGCCCATGGGGCCGATGCGGACATTGAGGTGCAAGGTCGGAGCCCCCACACCACGGGACAGAGTGGTGTCGAAGACCGCCGGTTCGCCCGAGCGGCGCACCTCCCGGATGCGTTCCAGCACGGAGGGCACCATCACACGCTGCCCCCGACACAGTCCCAACGACCTTGCCTGGGGATTGCTGTGCAAGACCTCGTCATGGGGCCCAATCAACAGGGCAGCCGAGCGCAGGAGGTTCACGACCTCGATCACCTGTGGATCGACCAGGGTCGGCTCCGTCGGAGAGATCTGCTGCACCTCGTTGTACCGCTTCTCCGAGCGGTTCCACAGCAGCATCACGCCGACGCCGAGGACGAGCCCGACCCCCAGCCCGCACAGTGCCCCGAGGAACATCATCACCGTCCCAGCATATGGCCCCGATCAGGGGTTTTGCACTCGATAGCATGGTCATGTGACGTAATCATTTCCCCAGTGTTCACCGGCCGCTCACCGGGGCGAAACATCCCTGCCCCTGCAGATCCATACCCTCGTCACGATGTCTGCGCCCAAGGTGGCAGGATGTCAGCACGCTGAGACTCGCATCCCAAGGAGGCACCACCCAATGCGCGAGAGCTACCGAGAAGAACTCAATGACGTCGTGACCCAGCTGGTCAGCATGAACAGCATGGTCCGCACTGCCGTGCACGACGCCACGGCCTCCCTGCTGAAGGCTGACCTGCGCACCGCTGAGCGCGTGATCGCCGACGATGCCCGTCTGGACGCCATGTACGAAAAGATCGAGCGCCAGTGCTTCCAGCTGCTGGCCCGCCAGGCCCCCGTGGCCGGCGAGCTGCGCACCATCGTCGCTGCCCTCCGCATGGTCTTCGAGCTGGCTCGCATGGGCGATCTGGCCGCCCACGTCGCCAAGATCGCACGCCTGCGCTACCCCGAGCACGCCGTTCCGGAGAGCCTTGAGGCCAACTTCAACCGCATGTCCGAGCTGGCCGACGAGATGATCGCCGCCGCCGGCCGCGTCCTGGATGAGCGTGACGTCGAGGAGGCCGAGAAGCTGGCCGAGCACGACGAGGAGATGGACGAGCTGCGTCGCGAGCAGTTCCGCGTCCTGCTGGCCGACGACTGGTCGCACGGTGTCGAGAAGGCCGTGGATGCCGCCCTGCTGGGCCGCTACTACGAGCGCATCGCCGACCACGCCGTCGCCATGGCCGCCCGCATCATCTACGTGATCACCGGTGAGGCCCCCGAGGGCGAGGACTGGCCGATCGCCTGACACTCAGCGCACACGAGAAAGGGGCCCGACCCCTGGCGGGGGCGGGCACCTTTTGTCTGCCGCGGCGGTGCACCGCGGGAGCGACGAACCTACTTCTTGCCCTGGTTCTTGACGGCCTCGATGGCGGCCTTGGCAGCCTCCGGATCCAGGTACTTGCCACCCTTGGTCACGGGCTGGAAATTCTCGTCCAGCTCGTAGTACAGCGGGATGCCGGTGGGGATGTTCAGGCCGGCGATGTCCTCGTCGCTGATGCCGTCCAGGTGCTTGACCAGCGCACGCAGCGAGTTGCCGTGGGCGGTGACCAGGACGGTCTTGCCGGCGGCGAGGTCGGGCTTGATGTTCGACTCCCAGTACGGGAGCATGCGGGCCACGACGTCCTTGAGGCACTCGGTCTGGGGACGCTCGTTCTCCGGGATCGCCGCGTAGCGAGGATCGTTGAACTGGCTGAACTCCGCATCCTTGTCCAGGACGGGCGGCGGGGTGTCGTAGCTACGACGCCACTGCATGAACTGCTCCTCGCCGAACTGCTCACGAATGGAGGTCTTGTCCAGACCCTGGAGCTTGCCGTAGTGGCGCTCGTTGAGGCGCCAGCTGCGCTCCACGGGAATCCAGTGGCGGTCGCATCCGTCGAGGGCCAGGTAGGCGGTGTGGATGGCGCGACGCAGCAGCGAGGTGTGCAGCTTGTCGGGAAGCAGGCCCTCCGCCTTGAGCATCTCGGCGGCCTTCTTGCCCTCGCCGACGCCCTTCTCGTTGATGTCGACGTCCACCCAACCGGTGAACAGGTTCTTCTGGTTCCACTCACTCTCGCCGTGGCGGAGCAGGATGAGCTTGTAGGTCATGCCGACAGCCTACCCAGAGCCGGACCTCCCGTGGCTGGGCGGGAGGGTTGATTCGAGCCCTTCTGCTCGGTTGAATCGAGCCATGGAGCTCAAGACTGCAGTCGTGACCGGTGCCAGCTCGGGCATCGGCGCCGCCACCGCCCGCCACCTGGCCAGGGAGGGCTACCGGGTGCTGTGCGTGGCCCGACGCGCCGACCGGATCCAGGCCCTCGCCGACGAGATCGGCGGGATGGCCGTGCCCTGTGACATCACCGACGAAGACCAGGTCCAGACCCTGGCACAGACCGTCGGCGACCAGCTGGACCTGCTGGTGAACAATGCCGGCGGCGCCGTGGGACTGGAGCCGGTGGGCGAGGCCGATCTGGACGCCTGGGAGACGATGTACCGGGTGAACGTGCTGGGCACCGCCCAGGTCACGAAGACATTGCTGCCCGCACTGGAGGCGGCCCGTGGAACCATCGTCTTCGTCACCTCCACCGCCGCCGATGGGGGCTACGAGGGTGGAGCCGGCTACTGCGGCGCCAAGGCCGCCGAACGTGCCATCGTGGAGACCATGCGTCTGGAGCTCTTCGACAAGCCGGTGCGCATCACGGAGATCTGCCCGGGCATGGTCCACACCGACGAGTTCAGTCTGACCCGCTTCCACGGCGACCAGGCCAAGGCGGACAAGGTCTACGCCGGCGTCGCGGAGCCGCTGGTGGCCGACGACGTGGCCGATGCCATCACCTGGATGGCCACCCGCCCGCGCCACGTGAACATCGATCGGATGACGATTCGCCCCCGGGCCCAGGCGGCACAGTTCAAGGTCTTCCGGGAGAGCTGATCCCGTTCTCCAGCAGACGGTCCCGTGACCGCCGCGCCGGGGACGAAAAAAGTGGTGGCGAGGCCCGAGGACCTCGCCACCACCTTTGCGTTCTCGCGATCGACCCTGACGGTCGTTCGCACATCCCCCACTTGGATGTAGAACCCCAACCACCGTTTCCGGGGCTGGATGTTTATACCGTACGTCATAGTTGGGTCACCGGGCAATTCGTCCTCACCAGGTCAGAATCCCTTCAGCAATGATCCCCTGAGCCCCCGACGAAGTAGGCCCGCCCCAACGCAATGCAACACGGACAGCTCCTTGCTGCCCTAGGGTCTCAGTGTGGAAGCGCTCATCCCCGACGGCCGGGTTGCCGTGATGGCCGTCGTGAACAGGACTCCGGACTCCTTCTATGACGGCGGCCGGACCTTTGGGCTGGACGCGGCCGTGGGGGCCGCCTGCCGCGCCGTTGACGAGGGAGCCGACTGGATCGACATCGGAGGTCTTGCCTTCAGCCCGGACACTCCCCTGGTGAGCGTCGACGAGGAGACCGAACGCGTCGTCCCCGTGATCGAGGAATTGCTCCAGCGCCGAGACATCGTGGTCTCCGTGGACACCTGGCGGGTGGAGGTGGCCCGCGCCGCCATCCAGGCCGGAGCCCGGGTCATCAATGACACCTCCGGCCTGCACGATCCGAACATGGCGGATCTGGCCGCGGCGACGGGCGCCAGCCTGGTCATCTGCCACTCCCTCGGCGAGCCCCACACGCACGTGCGCCGCCCCCAGTACGAGGACGTCGTCGTGGAGGTGCGCGACTTCCTGCTCCAACGACGTGAGACCGCCCGTGGACGGGGAGTAAAGGACCAGCAGATCATCCTGGACCCCGGCCACGACCTGACGAAGAACACCCAGCACACCCTGGCGATCACTCGGCACTTCGACCAGTTCGCGGCTCTGGGGCATCCGACCGTCGCGGCTGTCAGCCGCAAGGACTTCCTGGCGGAGTCCCTGGACCTGCCCAAGGCGGAACTGCACGATGCTTCCGTCGCGGCCGCCAGCTGGTGCATGGCCCTGGGCGCACAAGTCATCCGCATGCACGATGTGCGGGCCGGGGCGCACGCCGCCCGACTGGCGGAAGTGATCCGAGGCGCCCGCGAACCGCTGGGCCGACCACACCACAACGTGTAGCCGAACCGACGGTCGGGAATCGACCGCTTGACTGGCCCCGAGACACCAGGACACGAGCCACACCACCACCCATGGCCCCACTCCGCACGCCCACCTGCCACGTGCACCCGCTGCAGCACATGCCCCGAGAAGTACGACGTGCCCCGAGACATCGGAGCGGCCCCGAGACACCAGGACACGAGCCACCGCACCACCCTTGGCCCCACTCCGCACACCCACCTGCCACGTGCACCCGCTGCAGCACATGCCCCGAGAAGCACGACGTGCCCCGGCAGTACGACGTGCCCAGAGAACTTCCACATGCCCCGGCAAGCACGACGTGCCCCGGCAAGCACGACGTGCCCCGAGACATCGGACCGACCCCGAGAACCTCCACCTGCCCCCGGGAACTTCCACCTGCCCCCGGGACGAGAGCTCCGGGTGCCACCAGCATCCCCAACGCCGACGGCGGGGCACCCCCGAAGGGGCACCCCGCCGTCGAGCCTGGGGAACCAGCGATACTGCGTGAGATCAGGGAACTGGGATCAGGCCAGCTGAATCACGCAAGCTGGATCAGGGCCTGACCACCCTGAACGGCCTGGCCGGCCTCCACCAGAACGGCGCCAACCTTGCCGTCGCCGGGGGCGGTGATCTCGGTCTCCATCTTCATGGCCTCCAGCACCACCAGCACCTGGCCGGCGGTGATGTCGTCCCCCTCGGACACCAGGATGCGGGCCACCGAGCCAGCCAGCGGTGCGACGACCGCATTGCTGCTGGCGGCGGGCATCGAAGCGGTGCCCTTGGTGGGAGCGGCCAGCGGGCCGCCTCCACCGATGACGATCGGGGCGAGAGCAGGATTCTGCTGCTCGTCCTCCTCCACCTCCACGTCGATCACATATTCCTGACCGTTGACGGTCACCTTCAACTTCATGTCAATCTCTCCAGGGGTCTGCGGTCAGTTGACCGAGCGGTTGTGGACTCGACCGCGGGCCTCGGTGGACCAACTACGGCTGTTGCGCAGACGCACGGCCTTGACCGTCGCCTTGTGACCCAGGAACGCCGCGACGGCCGCCGAGATGGCCACCATCACGTCGTCGGGAATCTGCTGGTTGCCCTCCAGGGTGGCCACCCGGTCCTCGAGCGCGGTGAGGCGCTCGGAGAGCTCGGCGACCAGCGCCTGCAGGCCAGCAGTGCTGACGTCTTCTGCCATTGTCTTCTGCTCCGATCAGGCCGGCGAGAGGCCGTGCTTCTTGGCCGGACGCAGCTGGCGCTTGCTGGCCAGCATCTCCAGGGTCAGGGCGATCTGACGACGGGTGTCCGCGGGATCGATGATGTCGTCCACCTGGCCACGGGCAGCGGCCATGTACGGCGTCGAGAAGGTCTCGCGGTACTCCTCCACCAGCTCCGCCTTGCGCTGTGCCGGATCCTCGGCCTCCGCGATCTCGCGACGGAAGACCACCGCTGCGGCACCCTCGGCACCCATCACGGCGATCTCGGCGCTGGGCCAGGCGAAGACCTTGTCCGCACCCAGGTCCTTGGAGCACATGGCTAGGTAGGAGCCACCGTAGGCCTTGCGCATCACGATCGTGATCTTCGGGACGGTTGCGGCGGAGTAGGAGTACAGCATCTTGGCGCCGTGACGGATGATGCCACCACGTTCCTGGGCCACGCCCGGCAGGAAGCCGGGGACGTCGACGAGGTTCACGACGGGGATGTTGAAGGCATTGCAGAAGCGGATGAACATCGAGCCCTTGTCGGAGCTGTCGATGTCCAGCACGCCCGACATCACCGACGGGTTGTTGGCGATGAAGCCGACGGTGCGGCCGACGACGCGGCCGAAGCCGACCACCAGGTTCTGGGCCCAGCCGGCCCGCACCTCGAGGAAGTCGCCACGGTCGACGATCTCGCGGATGACCTCGCGCACGTCGTAGCCCTTGTTGCCCTCGTCGGGGACGATGGTGCGCAGCTTCTCGTTGGGCTCCACGTTCTCGTCGGGCTCGACGATCGGCGCCTCTTCGGAGTTGTTCTGCGGCAGGAAGCTGAGCAGCTTCTTGGCGATGAGCAAGGCCTGCTCGTCGTCGTCGGCCACGAAGGAGACCACACCGGAGGCCATCTGCGCGTCGGCGCCGCCGAGCTCGTCCTGGGTGACCTCCTCACCGGTCACCTGCTTGATGACGCCCGGGCCGGTGATGAACATGTGGGCCTTGCGGGTCTGGATGATGAAGTCCGTCAGGGCCGGCGAGTAGACCGCGCCACCGGCGCAGGGGCCGGCGATGATCGAGATCTGCGGCACGACGCCCGACAGCAGGACATTCTCGTAGAAGACCTTGCCGTAGCCGGACAGCGAATCGATGCCCTCCTGGACACGCGCGCCGCCCGAGTCGTTGATGAAGACGAAGGGCGTGCCCGTCTCCAGCGACTTGTGCAGGGCCTCGGCCACCTTGATGTTGTGCACCTCGCCGGCGGAGCCACCGGCGACGGTGAAGTCCTGACTGGCGAAGTGGATCGGGCGGCCCAGCACGGCGCCGGCGCCGGTGATGACGCCGTCGGCCGGCATGTCCGCCTTGTCCATGCCGAAGAAGGTGGTGCGGTTCTTGCGGAAGGCGCCGTCCTCCAGGAGGGTGCCCTCGTCGATGAGTGCATTGACGCGCTCACGCGCCGTCATCGCACCCTTGGCGTGCTGCTTCTCGATGCGCTTCTCGCCACCGCCGGCCTCCACGCGTGCGCGCTCGGAAGCCAGCTTCTCCAGGCGATCTGCCATTGTCTGCTTTGCCATTGTCTGTGTGTCCTATCGCGATCAGGCCGGCTCGACCTTGACGCTGTGCGAGCGTCCGTCGAAGGTGACGTTGTACTGGATGGGCTGCTGGACGGCCTTTGCCTTGCCAGCGGCCACCTCGGCCTCCTGCTTGAGCTGCGCCTCGGTCTTGCCGACATTCTTCGGTCCGTCCTGGCGGGAGGCGAAGAACTTGGGGGCGACGCCGGGGAACATGGCATTGGTGAGGACGTCCTCCTCCGAGCCGTTGAAGCCCGGCAGGGCCTTGGCGTCGCTCTCCAGCTTGTCCCACTCGGGCTCGAGCAGATCGGCCGGGCGGCAGGTGATCTCGTCCTTCTTCTGCTGCGCCTTGGCCAGCTTGACGACCTCCGGGTTGCGCTCCCCGATGCACTCGCCGTAGTAGCCGAGCATCAGGTCGGCGAACTCGCCCGTCATGACCTTGTAGCGGCCCATCAGCACATTGAAGACGGCCTGGGTGCCGACGATCTGGCTCGACGGCGTGACCAGCGGCGGGTAGCCGGCGTCCTTCTTGACCACGGGCACCTCCTCCATGACCTCGCGGATGCGGTCGCCCGCGCCCTGGGCCTTGAGCTGGCTCTCCATGTTGGACAGCATGCCGCCGGGGATCTGGCTGCGGAAGATGTCCGTGTCCACCAGGGTGGCCGACTCGAACTCCTTGTACTTGGGGCGGACCTTGGAGAAGTGGTCGCGGATGCTGATCAGGCGGTCCATGTCCAGCCCGGTGGTGTACTCGGTGCCCTCGAGCATCTCGACGAGGCTCTCGGTGGGATTGTGGCCCGGGCCGAGCGACATCGAGCTGATGGCCGTGTCGACGACGTCGGCGCCGGCCTCGATGGCCTTCATCAGGGTGACCATGGTCACACCGGTGGTGGAGTGGCAGTGGACATTGATCTGGGTGTCCTCGCCGTAGGTCTCCTTGATGCCACGGATGATGTCGTAGGCCGGCTGCGGCTTGAGCAGGGCGGCCATGTCCTTGAAGGCAATGGAGTCGGCACCCATGTCCAGCAGCTGGCCGGCGAGCTTCACGTAGCCCTCGGTGGTGTGCAGGGGGCTGATCGTGTAGCAGATGGTGCCCTGGGCGTGCTTGCCAGTCTTCTTGACGGCCTGCATGGCCTGGGCCATGTTGCGGGGATCGTTCAGGGCGTCGAAGACGCGGAAGACGTCCATGCCGTTCTCGGCAGACTTCTCGACGAACTTCTCGACGACCATGTCCTCGTAGTGCCGGTAGCCCAGCAGGTTCTGGCCGCGCAGCAGCATCTGCAGCTTGCTGTTGGGCAGCAGCTTGCGGAAGGTGCGCAGACGCTCCCACGGGTCTTCGTTCAGGAATCGGATGCAGGAATCAAAGGTTGCGCCGCCCCAGCACTCGACGGACCAGTAACCGGCAGCGTCGATGTCTGCACAGGCATCGACCATGTCTTCCATGGCCATGCGGGTGGCCATCAGGCTCTGGTGCGCGTCGCGGAGGGCAACCTCGGTAACGCCAATTTGTCGCGGACTCATGGGTCCATCCTTCCACGGGATCGGGCAAGGTCGAAAAGCGGGGTGGACATTAGGTCCGACCACACAATGTCTTCATGTCAAGGCATTTCACCGTCGGCCCCCCACCCATGGAAGACTCTTGCCATGACTCGTGAACTGAAGATGAACGACTGCAAGGGCACGTGCGACTGGCAGCCCACGGACGAGCTCAGCGACGGACAGCGCATCTTCGCGTGCACTCCGTGCGGCAGCGAATGGACAAGCGACCAGGGCTGGACGCCGCGCAATGCCGACGGCGAGGTGCCGGCTGCCGTGGCCGCCGAGAAGGCGGCAGCAACGCCCCGCACTGCGATGGGTGAGCAGGAGCCCCCGGCCGGCCACGGCGGCAACTCCGTCGGCGCCTGGTGAGACCCCGGCACTGGGCACACGCACTGCGACGGCCGACTCCCCTCACGGGGAGTCGGCCGTCGCCGTTCGCAGAAGCGATCAGACCGTCAGGCGATCAGGCGGTGTGCGTACCGGCGGAACGCAGCTGCTGGCAGGCCTGCACGATGCGCTCGGCCATGCCGGCCTCGGCCAGCTTGCCCCAGGCGCGGGGATCGTACATCTTCTTGTTGCCGATCTCGGAGTCGACCTTCAGGACACCGTCGTAGTTCTTCATCATGTGGTCGACGACCGGACGGGTGAAGGCGTACTGGGTGTCGGTGTCGACGTTCATCTTCACGACGCCGTAGTCAACGGCGTCGCTGATCTCCTGATCGGAGGAGCCGGAGCCACCGTGGAAGACCAGGAAGAAGGGCTTCTCGTCGGTGCCGTACTTCTCGCTGACCGCGGCCTGGAGGTCCTTGAGGATCTCGGGACGCAGCTTCACATTGCCCGGCTTGTAGACGCCGTGCACATTGCCGAAGGTGAAGGCGGTCAGGTAGGAGCCCTTCTCGCCCAGGCCGAGGACCTCGGCGGTGTGCAGCGCATCCTCGACGGAGGTGTACAGCTTGTCGTTGATCTCACCAACGACGCCGTCCTCCTCGCCGCCGACGGCGCCGATCTCGATCTCCAGGATCTGCTTGTTGGCCTTGGTCTTGGCCAGCAGCTCCTCGGCGATCTGGAGGTTCTTCTCGATGTCATCCATGGCGGAGCCGTCCCACATGTGGGAGTTGAAGATCGGGTCCTGGCCCTTGGCGACACGCTCGGCCGAGAGGTCGAGCAGCGGACGGACGTAGCCGTCGAGCTTGTTCTCGGGGCAGTGGTCGGTGTGCAGGGCCACGTTGATCGGGTAGTTCTTGGCGACCTCACGCGCGTAGTCGGCCAGGGCGACGGCGCCGGTGACCATGTTCTTGATGCTGGGGCCCGAGCCGTACTCGGCGCCACCGGTGGACACCTGCAGGATGCCGTCGGAGCCGGCATCGGCGAAGCCCTTCAGAGCCGCGTTGATGGTCTGCGAGGAGGTGATGTTGATGGCGGGGTAGGCGAACTTGCCTGCCTTCGCCTTCTCGTACATCTCGGCGTAGACCTCAGGAGTTGCGATGGGCATGCTTGCCTCTTTCTCTGGGAAACGGTGTTGCGCACTGCTCATTCTTCCAAAGATGCCCACCGCCCGCAGCCCCGGGGGTCAAACGAACGGCGACACCGCAACCAACACTACGTGGACTGGGAATCACCTTGTCAGAAGAATCTGGGACTCCCCGTAGAATCTGGGACTCCCCGTAGAATCTGGGACTCCCCGTAGAATCTGGGACTCCTCGTCAGAAGATGCTGTCCAGTCCCGAGAGGTCCAGGCCATGACGGCCGGCAGAAGTGGCCCGCACTCCCCCGTCGATCGTGCCGGGCAGGGCGTCCAGGAAGCTCAGCGGCATGGACCACACCTTGCCCTGGCGCGCCTCCACCACCAGTTCGGGTCCGGCCCCCACCTTGAGCCCGGCGGCTCGCAGCGCCTTCACGTCGTCCCATTCGATGTCCAGCACCGCTCCCTCCAGGGTGTGCAGCCGCAGGCCCTCGCGGCCCGCCTGCAACGCGGGCCCACGGCCGATGCGGGCCAGATTGCGCCGGGCCAGCAGCAGACGAATGGCCGTGACGACGATGAGGACGATGCTGATGGCATACCCGGCAACCAGGAGCCACGGGCTGCCCCAGTTCTCCCGCTGCCACCACCACACCGCGGTCCAGATCGCGGCTCCGATGACGGTCCACAGGATCGACGAGCGCAGTCTGGATCCCAATTGGGCCACCGCATGGGCCATGGGCACGGGATTGAAGCCCACCACATAGCCCGGATCGAAGGGCCTCGACGGGTCAGCGGCCTGCTCACCGCCAAAGGCACCACCCCCGACCCCCTCGGGAACGCGACCTTCGGAACGTTGCCCCGGGGGAAGGGGACCAGGAGCAGGAGGCGGGTTCTGGCTCATGGGCCCATGTTATGACCCACCGGCACCGCCGCGCGGTCAGCGACTGTCGTCGCGTTGAACTCAGCGACTCTCGTCGCGTTGAACTCAGCGACTCTCGTCGCGGGGACGGATGGTGGAGTGGATCCGGTACCGATCGGCCCGGTACCAGCTCATCGAGTACTCCACGACCCCCTGCTCGGCAAAGGTCAATCGCTCCTGCACCAACAGCGGCGCGCGCCGGGCGATCCCCAAGACCCGCGCCCGGTCGGCATCCGCTGCTTCCGCGCTGACGGTCTGCTCCCCCTTGGTGGCGGTCACGCCGTAGTGCTCCACCATCAGGTCGTAGACCGCCTCCAACGGGTGGTCCAGCAGGCCCGGGAAGAGTTCACACGGATACCAGCCGATCTCGTGCGCCATCGGCGTACCGTCGGCCAGCCGCAGCCGCTCCAATCGGATGACGGGGGCACCGGGCAGCACCTCGAGCGCCTCCGCCACGGTGGTGTCCGCCGATTCCTGCTGCGCCGAGAGCACCCTGGTGTGCGGCTCCAGGCCACGCAGACGCATCTCGCGGCTGAAGCTCATCAGGTGCAGACGGGTGTCGATGCGGGGTCCGGTCACGTAGGTACCCTTGCCCTGGGTGCGCTCCAGCAGACCAGCCTCTACCAGGTCTGCGATGGCCTGCCGCACCGTGACCCGACTCACCCCCAGCTGGGCGACGAGTTGCCGCTCCGAGTCGAGGACGTCGCCGGCGTGCAGCTCGTCGCGGATGCGACGTTCCAGGATCTCGCGCACCTGGGCCCGCTTGGTCGTGATCGCCGCGCCACTGGCGTCCATCAGGTCCCCTCTCAAATGCCACATGACAAGGTGGTCTGATTACCATACCAGTCGCCATGGTGGCATGAAGCAAGGGGGGCGCCAGATGTGGCCGATCCCACCCCACGGCCATCGCAAGGCCGCCTCGACCCAGCAGGCGGCGCAGGAAGTCAGGGCAACTGACCGTGCGCGTGCTGCAGGGCCCAGTGATACATGGTGATGGCCGCGGCCGCACCGGCATTGATCGAACGCGTAGAACCGTACTGGGTGATCGCCACCAGCTGAGAGCAGGCGGCCACCATCTCGTCGGTGAGTCCGGGCCCCTCAGAGCCGAAGACCAGACAGCAGCGCTGCGGCAGGCGGGCGGTCTCCAGCGGCACCGAGCCCGGCAGGTTGTCCACGCCAACGGGCACCACCTCGTGCGCGTCGAGCCAGGCCACCAGGGAGTCGACGTCGGGATGGTGGTGCACGTGCAGGTAACGGTCGGTCACCATGGCGCCGCGACGATTCCACCGGCGACGCCCCACGATGTGCACCGCCTCCACATTGAAGGCATTCGCGGTGCGCACCATGGAGCCGATGTTGAAGTCGTGCTCCCAGTTCTGGATCGCGACGTGCAGCGGATGACGGCGGGAGTCGAGATCGGCGACGACGGCCTCCAACCGCCAGTAGCGGAACTCGTCGGCCACGTTGCGACGATCCCCTCTGGCCAGCAGCTCGGGATCGAACCGGTCATCGTCCGGCCATGGCTGCGGGTGTGGGCCGACGCCGACCGTCGGGGCCGTGGGGTCGTCCACCGGCTCGTCGTCCGGGCTGCTCGTCGAGGTCACGACGCCCTACGCTACCGCTCCGCTGGCCGGGGCCCGGGAACGGACTGCTCCCCACCGGCCGGGTCGTTGTCAGACTCGGCCGGTGGGGAGCGGTGAGGTGCTGGCCAACCCCTCGGAGGGTCGACGGGAAGGTCAGGTCAGGCCTGCTGGCCGTCGCGCGGCTGGGTCTGGAAGTCCTGCGACTGGGGGGTCTGGGCCTGCCGCCACTCACCCTGCGGCGCCTGCTGGGCCTGAGGGTTGGGCAGCTCGTTGGTGGCGCTGCCCGAGACCTCGTTCACACCCGGACGATGGGGCTGGGGCGCGTCCCCGCGGTAGCTGATCTCACCGAAGTTCACGTCGGGAGCCTGGCGGACGGCCTGGTCATTCACCTCGAAATAGGTGGCCTTCTCGAAGTTGAACATGTTCGCGACGATATTGCTCGGCACCGACTCCACCTTGGTGTTGTAGGCGCGCACGTTTGCGTTGTAGAAGCGTCGACCAGCGGCGATGCGGTCCTCGGTCTCTGCCAGCTGGCGCTGCAGCTCCAGAAAGTTCTGGTTGCTGCGCAGTTCGGGGTAGGCCTCCACGCTCACCATCATGTTGCGCACGGCACCGGAGAGCTGCTGCTCAACCTGGGCGCGCTGCGGATCGGCCTCGGTGCCGGCCCCCTGCGAGAGCTGCATCGCCTGGCCACGCAGGCGCGTGACCTCCTCGATGGTGTTGCGCTCATGACCGGCGTAGGCCCGCACGGTCTCGACGAGATTGGGCAGCAGCTCATAGCGACGGTTGAGCTCCACGTCCACCTGGCGCCAGGACTCCTGGATCACATTGCGCTGGCGCACGAAGCCGTTGTAGGGGCCGATGAACAGCACCCCGGCCAGCACGAGCACGCCGAGGACGGCGATCAGAATGGTCCAGATCATGGGGCTACTCCAGAGGGTTCGGGAACCGGCGGTTCCAGGACTTCAGGAACTTCCAGTGGTCGAGCAGACCACTGGTGCACAGCGTAGTGCGTGGGACGGTTCGACCCGCTGATGTCGGTAGCCGGTACGCCGAGCGCGTAGGCGGATCACTGCCGCCGCGACGGTCGGCGGCCCACCACCCAGCCCGGGCCTGCGACCACTACTGTTCATGCCATGACCGATCGCGAAGAGCTCATCGAACACGTCAAGCAGCTGGCCGTCGTGCACGGCCGGGTGACACTGGCCAGCGGCAAGGAGGCCGACTACTACGTGGACATGCGTCGCGTGACGCTGGACGGAGCTGCCGCCCCCGTCGTCGGGCGGGTGATGCGTGACCTTGTGGCAGATTGGCAGTTCGACGCCGTGGGTGGCCTGACCCTGGGCGCCGACCCGATCGCTGTGGCGATGCTGCACACCGCCGCCCACGACGGTGGCCGTCTGGACGCCTTCGTGGTGCGCAAGAGCGAGAAGGCCCACGGCATGCAGCGCCGCATCGAGGGAACCGAGGTCCAGGGTCGCAAGGTGCTGGTCGTCGAGGACACTTCCACCACCGGCGGCTCGGCCCTGACCGCCGTCGAGGCTCTCCGCGAAGCCGGTGCCGAGGTGGTGGGCGTCGCCTGCATCGTCGATCGCAATACCGGTGCCAAGGAGGCCATCGAGGCCGCCGGCCTGGAGTACCGCTACGCGCTGGGCCTGGCAGACCTCGGGCTCTGATCCGACGACCTCTTCAACAACGAAGGCGCCGTCCCCGGGTGGGTGACGGCGCCTTTCGGTTCCCCTCGGCAAGCTCGGGGAACGGCGCTACTTCTTGTCCGTCTTGACCAGATGCGCGAAGGCGACGGACCGGTCAGGTGAGTGGAAGAGGTCCTGGCAGGTGGTGAGCGTCAGGATCTCCTTGGTGGGGGTCTCCGTCGGCTTGCCGGGAACGGGATCCAGCACCCAGCCACCGTCCACGTCGGCCACGGTGATCTCCGAGGGCGCATTGTCCAGCTGGTAGGTGAAGATCGCGTCGCGGGTCTCGACCTCCACGACCGAACCCTTCTCCAGCTCGAGGAGCCTGCGGAAGGGCTCTCCGTGGGTGACGCGGTGTCCAGCCACCGCAAAGTTGCCCACCTCGCCCGGCTGGGCGGTGTCCTCGTACCAGCCGATGCCCTTGGCGAGCGTCCCATCATCGGTGCCCACCCGGATCGGCCACTCGTAGTCCGCGCCGAAGGCCGGGATGCGCATCAGGGCGATGGCCTCACCGGGGATCGTGCTGGGCTCCTCGGCCGACGAGCCCTTGCCCGTCGAGCTGTTGGCGCGCCAGTCCTGCTTGAGCTCGGTGGCCGCCTGGTCGGCGGCCTTGCGGGAGGTGAAATTGGTGCCGTAGAACTGCCATCCGGCCCACCCCAGGATGCCCAGCCCCACCAGCAGCAGGACCAGTCCAATCACGCTGACCGGGGACGGGCCCCTGCGGCCCCGCCCCCGGCTGGCGTTCGTGGTGGTGCTCACTTCAGGGTGCCGGCCTTCACATTGAGCACGCAGCGATCAGCCTTGTCCACGACCTTGGCCTTCACGGTCAGGTCCACCTTCTTGCCGGGCGCGGCAGCCTTGGAGGTCACCAGGCCGGAGCCCAGCGGAGTGCCGGAATCGTTCTTGAGCCAGATCACCATCACAGCGTAGTCGCGCGCCTTCTTGGTGGAATTCGTCAGCGCAATCTTGGCGGTCTGCTCACCCTTCTCCGTGGGGCAGTCGACGATCTTCACGTCGGCCACTGCGCCCACCGGATCCCCCTTGAAGGTGGGTTCCTTGGGCAGTGGCGGCGCGGTGACGGTGGGCACGGCAGCCGCCGACTTGTCGGTGGCACCGTCGGCCTTCTCGTCGTCCTTGGTGCAGCCGGCGAAGCTCCCGACCGCCAGGAGGGCACAGGTGAGGATCGAGAGGGCCTTCTTGGGGGAAATGGCGGGGTTGGGGGAAGTGGTCACGAGTTCTCCTTCTTCTTTCGTGCCACCAGCATGATGCCCGACAGAGTCGCGATCAAGCCGACAAGCAGGAGTCCCAGGGAAACCTGCGCACCCGTGCTCGCGATGCCCGGGCGATCCGGGCTCGGGGCGCTGCTGGAGGCGGGGGTGGGGGTCACGGAGGGCGCCGGGACGACGACCTCTGGGCTCTCGGCGGGCGCCGACGTGGGCACCGGCGTAGGCGTCACGACCACGGTGGGCTCATCCGTCGGCGTCGGGGTGGGCGTCGGCGTCGGGGTGGGCTCGGGATCCACGGGCATGGGCTCGACGGGCACGGTGACCGAGTCCGTCGGGTCCTCGGGCTGACCGGGGACACCCTTGACCACCGCGATGTTGACCACGCTCCCGGCCGCCACGTCGGCGTCGGTGATGACGTGCTCACCGGTGCAGGTGCGCACCTCGCCGACACCCAGCGGCTGGTCCTGCGCCGGGGTGCAGGTCATGCTGCCCAGCATCGGGTCCTCAACGCTGACATCGGTGAGGACCACGTCGCCGGTGTTGGTGACGACGATGGTGTAGCGGATCGTCTCGCCGACATTCCCGGCGCCATTGCCATTGGCGTCGTCCAGCACCGCGGTCTTGTCGATCGTCACCGACGGGTTGCCCTTCAGCGGCACCACGGCCGTGGCCGGCGGGATCTGCCCGACGGCCGGACTCGTCGCGGTGGCCGTGTTGACCAGCTGGCCGGAGTGCTCCGGATTGGTCACGTCCGACTCGGTGATCACGTGCTCACCGGTGCAGGTACGCACGTCGCCGGGCGCCAGCGGCTGGTCCTGCGCCGGGGTGCAGGTCATGGCGTCGCCGAGCATGGTGTCCGCGATCACCAGGTCCGTAAGGGTCTGGTCGCCGGTATTGGTGGCGGTGATGGTGTAGTGCACCGTCTCCCCCACACTGCCGAAGCCGTCGGCATTGGTGTCGTCCAGCTTCGCCGATTTCACCAGCGTCAGCGACGCATTCGGCCGGGTGGTCACGATGGCCGTGGCCGGCGGAACCTCGGGCACCTGCGGGCTGGTCACGGTGGCCACATTGGCCAGCGAGCCGGCCTTCGCCTCGGCCTCGGTGATCGTGTGGTTGCCGGTGCAGGTGCGCACCGCGCCGACGGCCAGCGGCACGTCGAGCGACGGGCTGCAGACGAGCTCCGGCAGCATCGGATCGGAGACCGTCACGTCGGTCAGGGCCACGTCGCCGGTATTGGTCATGGTCAGCGTGTAGTCGACCACCTCGCCGACCGATCCGGCACCGTCACCGTTCGCGTCGCGCAGGGCGGCGGTCTTGGTGAAGGTCATGTCCGGGTTGGCCTGCGTGGTGACCACGGCATCGTCGGTGACCGGGCCGGGCAGCTGTCCGCCGGTCAGGGTGACCGTGTTGCGCACCGCACCGGCCAGGGCTTCCGCCTGGGTGATCACGTGGCTACCCGTGCACACGGCCTGCTGGTTGACCCCCAGCCCGTCGAGCGACGGGGTGCAGGTGAGCTCCGGCAGCATCGGGTCGGACAGGCGCAGGGTGGTCAGAGGCACGTCGCCGGTGTTGGTGACGGTCACGGTGTAGTCGATGGTCTCGCCCACCGTGCCGACGCCGTCGCCATTGGCGTCGACCAGCGTGGCCGTCTTGTCGAGCATGGCGGCCGGGTTGCCGGTCACCCGCACCACGGAGGTGGCCGGCGGGATCTCGCCGGTGGTCGGGCTGCTGGCGGTGACAGTGTTGGCCACCAGGCCGGCCTTCGCGTCCTCGCTGGTGATGACGTGCGTGCCCGTGCAGACCCTGGCCTCGCCCGCCGGGAGCGGGACGGCCTGAGCCGGCGTGCAGCTCAGCGAGCCGATCATCGGGTCGGTCACGGTGGCGTCCTCGATGGCGACGTCACCGGTGTTCGTCAGGGTGATGGTCCACGTGATGGTCTCGCCCACGCTGCCCAGACCGTCGCCATTGGTGTCGGCGAGCTCGGCCTTCTTCGCCAGGGTGGCGTTCGGGTTGGTGCGGGTGGTGACCACGGAGCTGGCCGTGGGGTCGTCGGGCAGGCCCGGCGCGGTGACGGTGACCACATTGCTGACCGATCCGGCCGCGGCCTCCGCGGCGGTGATCACGTGGGTGCCGGTGCACTCGCGCACGGCGCCGGCCGCGAGCGGCTCGGTGAGGGCGGGGGTGCAGTCCAGCGTCGGGAACATCGGGTCGCTGACGGTCATGTCGGTCAGCGCCACGTCACCGGTGTTGGTGATCCGGATCAGGTAGCTGATGCTCTCGCCGACGGTGCCGACGCCGTCGCCATTGGTGTCCGCCAGGCTGGCGGTCTTGGTGACGGAGGCACCGGGCTGCGGCCTGGTGGGCACCGTGACCGTGTTGGACGGTGTGCTGGGCACCTGCGGACCGCTGAGGGTGGCGGTATTGGCCACGGACCCGGCCTGCGCGTCGGCCTCGGTGATGACATGGCTGCCGGTGCAGGTACGCACGGCGCCCACCACCAGCGGCTCGTCAGCCGACGGGGTGCAGACGAGCTGCGGCAGCATGGGATCGGAGACCTGCAGACCGACCAGGTCGACGTCGCCGGTATTGGTGACGGTGATCGTGTACCCGATCACCTCGCCCACGTTCCCGACGCCGTCGCCATTCGCGTCGGCCAGCGATGCGGCCTTGCTGATGGTGGCGGCGGGCTGCGGCCTGGTGGGCACCGTGACCGTGTTCGACGGGGTGGTGGGCACCTGCGGCCCGCTCAGCGTGGCGGTATTGGCCACGGATCCGGCAGCCGCGTCGGCCTGCGTGATGACGTGGGTGCCGGTGCAGGTGCGCACCGCGTCCACCGCCAGCGGCTGGTCGGCCGCCGGGGTACAGCTCAGCTCGGGCAGCATCGGGTCGTCGACGACGAGCTGCTGCAGCACCGCGTCCCCGGTGTTGGTGACGGTGATGGTGTAGCGGATGCTCTCCCCCACGGTGCCGAAGCCGTCGCCGTTGGTGTCGGACAGAGCGGCCGCCTTCGTGATGGTGGCGGAGGGCTGCGTCGAGGTCGGCACCAGGGCGGTGGCGGTCTGGGTCTGGAGCTGGGTGCCCGTCAGGGTGACGGTGTTCAGCACGGCACCGGCCGCCGTGTCGTCGGCCGTGATCAGGTGCGATCCGGTGCAGACCACGCTCTGCCCCACGGGCAGGGCCTCGGCCAGCGACGGGGTGCAGGCCAGCGACGGGAGCATCGGGTCGGACAGGGCCAGACCGGTCAGCGGGACGTCGCCGGTGTTGGCGACGGTGATCGAGTAGTCGATCGTCTCACCAATGCTGCCGACGCCGTCGTGGTTGGTGTCCACCAGCGAGGCGGCCTTGCTGAGGGCCGCGGTGCGGGTGGGCGTGACGGTGACGGTGGCCGTGTCCTCCACGGGACTGGGCAGCTGCGGGGAGCTGGCGGTGGCGGTGTTCGCCACCTCGCCGCGCAGCACGTCGTCGGTGGTGATGGTGTACGTGCCGGTGCAGACCCGGCTGGCACCCACCAGCAGCGGCTGGTCCGCGTCGCGGCAGGTGAAGTCCGCCAGGCCCGGCATCGGGTCGGTGACGGTGATCTGGTCGAGCGTCACGTCGCCGGTGTTGCGCACGATGACGGTGTAGCTGATCTGCTCACCCACATTGCCCAGCTGGTCGCCATTGGTGTCCACCAGCGCGGCCGACTTGTCCACGGTCATCGCCGGGTTGGTGGAGGCGTCCACCGTGCTGGTGGCGCTGGTGGGCGTGCCGTCCTCGTTCGTCGGGACCTGGGGTCCGGTGACCGTGGCCACATTGGTGACCTTGCCGTCGCGGGCCTCGGCCTGGGTGACCACGTGGGTGCCGGTGCAGGTGCGCACCGCGCCCGGGGCCAGCGGCTGGTCCTGCGCCGGGGTGCAGCTCAGGCGCGGGAGCATCGGGTCGCTGACCAGGACGTCGCGCAGGGTGACGTCGCCGGTGTTGGTGACGGTCAGCGTGTAGGTGATGCTCTCGCCGGTGGTGGCCTTGCCGTCGGCATTGCTGTCGGTCAGCACGGCGTCCTTGGTGAAGGTGACGTCCGGGCTCGGCGTCACCGGGGTGACGACGGTGCTGTCCGGCACCTCGACGGGCGAGCCGTCGGGATTGGTGACAGTCGGGGCGGCGGTGTTGCTGATGCTGCCGGCCTCGGCGTCGGCGGGCTGCACGACGTAGCTGGCGCGGCAGGTCTCGGTCTGGCCGGGGGCCAGCACGAAGGGCAGACTGCGCTCGGCATCGGCCGGGCCACAGACGATGCGGGACAGGCCCACCATGTCGTCGGTCAGCCGCGAGACCGTCGCGGACAGCGCGCCCTCGTTGGTGATGGTGAAGGTGTAGTCCACCGTCTCGCCGGCCTTCGGGGCGACCGCGGTGGTGGTCTTGGTGAAGGTGACCTTGCTGGCCGGGTCCACGGCGACCGTGACGCTGTCGTCGGTGGGCGGCAGCGGCGCGTCGCCGGGCGTGGCCGGGTCATCCGGGTTCGCCGTGGGCGTGGTGCCGCTCAGGGCGACGGTGTTGGTGATGTCACCGGCGTCGAGCTCGGCCTGGGTGACGACGTGACCGGCGGTGCAGATGGCCTGCTGACCGGGCTGCAGGAGCAGCCCGTCGAGGGCGATGCGGCCATTGGCATGGGTCGCGGCCACAGGGGCGCCGTCCACGGTGCAGGCGACGTCCACCAGACCCGGCATCGGGTCGGCCAGGGCCAGGCCACGGGCCACCACATTGCCACTGTTGGCGATGGTGACGGTGTAGTCGATCCGATCGCCGGCGGCGCGCACCACATTGTCCGTGGTGCCCGCGACGGTGGCGGTCTTGTCGACGGTCACCTTCGGGGACTGCGTGGTGAACAGGCGCCTGGTGTTGCGCATCGGGTCCAGCGGCTTGCCGCCCTGGGTGGCGGTCATCACGACGGAGTTGTCCACGATGCCGCGGTCCATGTCCGCCTGGGTGACGGTGTAGGCGGCGGTGCAGGTCATCTCCTCGCCGGGGGCCAGCGTGACCGGGGTGTTCAGCGCCGGGAGCAGGGCGGTGCCGCCGTCCTGCCGGGTGCAGGTGACATCGGTCAGGCCCTCGTGGTCGTCGGTGAGGACGACGTCGTTCAGCGTCTGGTTGCCCGGGTTGCTGGCGACGAAGGTGTAGGTGACCTTCTGGCCCACCTCGGTGATGGTGGTCACGTCGGCGGTCTTGGTGACGGCCATCCGCGCGTCGGCCGGGACGGTGACGATGGTCTCGTCATCGGTCTTCGGGGGCAGCGGCTTGCCCTGCGGGTCCTCGCCGGTGATGGTCGCCACATTGTTCAGCGATCCGGCGTCGAGGTCCGCCTGCGTGGTGGTGTACCAGGCACGGCAGATCACCGAGTCTCCCGGCGGCAGGTCCGCGGGCAGCTCCGGGTAGCAGGTCAGGCCGTCCTCGGCCGACGGCTGCCCGTCGGCGCCGATCTTCTTCAGCCCGGGCAGCGGATCACTGATCTGCACGACGTGCAGGGACACATTGCCCGTGTTGGTGCCGACGAAGGTGTACAGCACGTTCTCGCCCGCGCTGGTGACCAGCGTGTGGTCGGCGGTCTTGGTGATGCCGAAGTCCGGGTTCTGCTCCACGGCAACGGTGGTCGAGCCCTCACCGGGCTGGGCCGGGGTGCCGAAGGGATCGACGCCGGTGACCTTGGCGGTGTTCGGGATGGTGCCGCGGTCCAGGTCGATCTGCGCCGGGCTGAAGTCCGCGGTGCAGGTCATCGTCTCGCCGGGCGCGAGGGTGGTCTTCTGTCCACCGTCGGCGTCCAGGCACTGGATGGGCGTCATGCCCTGACCGGTCTTGGGATCCGCCACCAGCACGTCGTGCAGGGTGACATTGCCGGTGTTGGTGGCGACGAAGGTGTAGCGGATGACATCGGTCAGGGAGGAGACGGCATCCACGTCGGCGCTCTTGCTGAGCGAGAGCGACGGCCGGGACACGCCGGTGACCAGGCTGTCGGCGCTGGCCGTGACGTCATCCGCCGGCTCGGCGGGATCCCCGCCCGGGGTCTCGCTGGTGACGGTGGCCCTGTTCGGCAGCTTGCCGCGGTCCAGGTCGGCCTGCGTCACCTGGTAGGTGGCGGTGCAGGTCATCTTCTGGCCGGGCTCCAGCGACGAGCCGGATCCCGGGGTGCAGGACAGCGCCGAGAGGCCTTCCAGCGGATCACTGATGGTCACGGAGTCCAGCGTCGTGTTGCCCGTGTTCGCGGCGGTCATGGTGTAGGTGACCGTCTCGCCCAGCGTCGTGAAGGTGGCCTTGTCCGGCACCTTGGTGAGGTCCACCTGGGGGGAGCGGTTGGCCGCGACGGTGCTGGTGGCGTCCTTCGGGGTGATGGCCGCTCCGCTGGGGTCATTGCCCACGACGTGTGCCGTGTTGGTGACCCGGCCTCGGTTCACGTCGTCCTGGGTGGCGACGTACTCGACGTCACAGGTCAGCGTCTGGCCGGGCGCCAGGGTGGCCGGCATGTTCTTGTCACAGCCGGTGATGGTGGCCCCCGGGTCCGTGATCACGACGTCGGACGCCGTCACCTTGCCGGAGTTGGTGGCCGTGACGGTGAAGCGGACCGTCTCGCCGGCGGCGGTGACCGTCGAGGTCTGCGCCTGCTTGGCCAGGGACAGTTCGGCGGGGGCATCGGCGGTGATGGTCACGCTGTCGGTGACCTCGGGGGCGTGGTCGCCCAGGAAGCCGCGGGCCGTGGCGGTCACCGTGTTGGTGATGGAGCCACGGTCCATGTCCGCCTGGGTGACCTCGTAGCGGGCGGTGCAGTGGTTGGTCTCACCGGGCGCCCACGACGTCTTCTCGCACTCGATCTGCGACAGGCCCTTGAGCTGGTCACTGATCTGGGTGCCGTAGAGCGTCTTCCAGCCGTTGTTGTACAGGTCGAAGGAGTAGGTGACGGCCTGGCCGACGTGGTCGTACACGTCGATGCTGGCGGTCTTGTCCACCTGCACCCGGGGCCGCTCGTCGGTCTGGGTCAGCGCGGTGGCGGTCTCCACGGGGAAGGGCTCACCGGTGGTCTCCTTGGCAGACAGCGTGGCGGTGTTGGACAGCAGACCACGGTCCACGTCGGCCTGCTTGATGGTGTAGCTGGCCGTGCAGGTCACGCTCATGCCGGGCTGGAAGGCGAGGTCGTAGTTCATCGGCACCTCGATGCCGTAGCCGTCCAGCACGCACTTCAGGTCCGACAGGTCCGCCATGGTGTCCACGGCATTGATGAAGTGGGCGTCCATGTTGCCGGTGTTCTTCACCGTGAAGGTGTAGATCGCCTTGTCCGGCTGCTTGCCCTCCGCCGGGTTGCCGGCACGCCAGTGGCCCTCGACGGGGCTGCCGTCGTCGGCGTGGGTGCTGGAGCCGTCGAAGGCGACGACCTTGACCGACTTGTCGAAGGTCAGCTCCGGGTTGTACAGCGCCGGGACTGTGGTACCGGCCTCGGCCGTGACGGCCTCACCCTTGGGATTCGTCGCGGTGAAGCTCGCCAGGTTCGTCACCTGCCCGTTCTCCAGGTCCTGGTGGTCCACGACGTGCACCAGGGTGCAGGTCATCGTGGCACCGGGCGCGAGGGAGGAACCGGCGGCCGGGGTGCAGGTGAAGGACTCCGAGACCATCGGGTCCGTGATAGTGGCGTTCGCCAGCGTCGCGTTGCCCGTGTTGGTGGCCGTGATGGTGTAGGTGATCTTCTCCCCCACCTTCTGCACCAGCTTCGTGGACGTGGTCTTGGTGAGACTGACCGAGGGATCCTGGTTGGGCGTGACCGTCACCGACGAGGTGTTCGAGGTGACGGGCTCGCCCAGCGGCGTGGTGCCGGTGGCAGTCGCATTGTTCACCAGGGCGCCAGCGTCGAAGGTCTTCTGGTCGAAGACATAGCTGGCAGAACAGAGCAGCTGTTCGCCGGCGGGAAGGTCCACCGGAAGGGCAACGGGCTCCAGGTCCTCATTGGTGCAGGACAGGGCGCCCAGACCGGGGAGCTGGTCCTTGACCGTGACGAAGCGCACGTCCACATTGCCGTCGTTGAGAACGCTGAAGGTGTAATCCACCGGATCGCCGGCCTGCTGCACCGTGGTGGTGCTGGCGGTCTTGGTGAGCTTCAGCGAGGGCTCCTGGGCAGCGGCGACGGAGGCGGTGGCCGTCACGGTGCGGGAGGTGTAGTCGTTGCCGCCGTCCTGCGGCAGCAGCTGGTAGTCCAGGGTGGCCTCGTTGTCGATCCGACCGCGGTTCAGGTCCGCCTGGGTGACGGTGTAGGTGGCGCGGCACGTCATCGTCTGGCCCGGGTCGAGGGTCCCCTCGCCGTCGTTGTCGCAGGTCAGCTCCGACAGGCCGGGCATGGGGTCCGTGATGTGCGGGAAATACAGGCCGAGCGTGCCCGTGTTGACGGCGGTGAAGGTGTAGGTCACCGTCTGGCCCACCTGGCGCACCGAGGTGGTGGACGGCGTCTTGGTGAACTCCACCTTCTCCTCGCCCTGGATGGTGGGCACCTCGTCGGAGGCCCAGATCGGGTCCGTCTCCGGGTCGCCCAGGAAGGTGCCGTCGGGTGCCCGCCCGGTGACCTGGGCGAAGTTCAGGCTGGAGGCGTAGTCGATGTCGGTCTGGATGACGCGGGTGACGGCCACACAGGACAGCTTCGCGCCCGGCGCCAGGGTGGCATTGTTGCCGGGCGTGCAGTCCAGGCTGACCAGGTTGCCCTCCATGCCGGGCTCGGTGATCTCCACCTCGGTCAGGGTGGTGGTGCCGGTGTTGGTGGCGACGACGTCCCAGGTGACCAGCTCGCCGAGTTCCACCGGGTGGCCGGGGTCGCGGGCGGTCTTGACCAGGTCGAGGCTCGGTTCCTGGACGACGGGCACCTCGTCGGTGGCCACGCCCTGGGTGACGGGGTCGCCGCCAATGGGGTCGACGCCGGTGGTCTCCGCGCGGTTGGTGAGGTTGCCGCGGTCGATGTCGGCCTGGACCACGGTGTAGGTGGCGGTGCAGGTGGTCGACGCCCCGACCGCCAGGGTGGTGTTGGCGCAGGTGGCGGGCGTGGTGAGCATCGGGTCGTCGATGCCGACCTCGGCAACCTCCACATTGCCCACATTGGTGACGGTGAAGGTGAAGACCACCGTGTCGCCCGCGGCGCGCACGGAGGCGACGTCGTGGGTCTTGGTCAGCTCCAGCTTGGGCTGGTGGACGGGGATCACCCGGGCGCTGGAGGTGCTGGTCAGGGTGCCCGACGGGTTGGCGGCCGAGGGCCGGACCTGTGCGGTGAGCGTCGCGGTGTTGTCGATGGTCGCCTGGTTCATCTCGTCGGCGGTGACCGTCTTGTCCGCGTAGCAGTGCAGCTCGGCGCCGGGGGCCAGCGGGGCGGTCAGGTCACCGTCGCAGCGCATGTTGGTCAGGCCGGGCATGGTGTCGCTGAGCGCCAGCCCGGTGAGGGTCTCGGTGCCGTCGTTGACGATGTCCAGGGCATAGGTGACCACGTCACCCGCGGCGGCGACGCGCGTGGGGGAGGCGGTCTTGACCAGCCGCACCGACGGCGTGGTCACCGTCTGGATGACGACGGTGTTGGAGCTGACCGACGGGATGGGTCCGGCCGGCGAGCTGGCGCCCACGGTGCCGGTATTGGTGATGGAGCCACGGTCCAGGTCCGCCTGCGTGGCCAGCCGGGAGACTGTGCACTCCTTGCGCGCGCCGGGGGCCACCGGGTCGCCGCCGGTGGCGACGGTGCGGGTGCCGTCGGTGGCGACGAGCTCGCAGGTCCAGGCCCCCAGGCCGTCGATCGGGTCGTCGATCTGGACATTGGTGAGGGTGACATTGCCGGTATTGGTCATCACGAAGGAGTAGGTGATGGGCTCACCCAGCGTGCTGACCGTCTGCTTGTCCGCCGCCTTGGTGAGGGTCATGGCGGGCTGCTGGTCCGGGGTCACGACGGCGCTGGCCTGCGCGGGCTGGGTCCGCTCGCCCTCGGGGTCCAGCGCGGTGGCGGTGGCCGTGTTGGGGATGCGCAGGGCATCGAGCTGCATCTGGCCCACGGTCTTGGTGGCGGTGCAGGAGAAGGACGCACCGGGTGCGAGCGGCGTGTGGACCGTCGCGACGCCGGGCTCGGTCTGGGTCATGTCGGTGCCGGCGGGGCAGCTCAGCGCCGACAGGTCACGCACCGGGTCACGCAGCTCGAAGTCGTGCAGCGTGACATTGCCGGTGTTCTCCACCGTGAAGGTGTAGGTGATCACGTCGCCCACCGCGTCGACCGTGGTGACGTCGGGCGTCTTGGTCAGCTTGAGAGCGGGCTGGTGGTCCACGCCGACGCTCGCCGTGCCGGTGGAGTCGACGGTCGCCCCCGCAGCATCGGTGCCGCGCACCGTGACGGTGTTGTCGATCAGCAGGGGCGTCGGGTCGGCATCGGTGCCCTCAGGCAGGGCCCCGTCCAGATCCGCCTGCGTGGTCGTGTAGGTGGCCTGGCAGACCAGCGTCTTCGTCGGGGCGATGGTGTACGGCGGCAGCACCGCACCCGCGGCCGGGTCCTCACAGGTGATGGCGGTCATGGCTCCGGTGCCGCCATGGGTGAAGACGTCGGACAGGGTGACATCGTGCAGCGTCGAGTTGCCCATGTTGGTCACGGTGAAGGTGTAGTCCACCTGCTGGCCGGCCTTGGTTACAGTCTGCGGGTTCGGGCTCTTGGAGACGCCGATCCGCGTCGTGAGCACGGCCTTCGCGACGACCTCGTTGGAATCGGCCGTGACCGGGGTCTGGAAGGGGTCGGTGCCCTTGACACTGGCGGTGTTGGTGATGTTGCCGGAGTCGAGGTCAGCCTGGGTCACGGCGTACTGGGCGGTGCAGGACATGGTCTGGCCGCTGGCCAGCGTCGAGCCGGCCGACGGGGTGCAGGACATGTTCGCCACCGGCAGGCGGTCCGCGACGGTCACCCCACTGACGGAGACATTGCCGGTGTTGGTGACCAGGAAGCTGTAGGACATCAGTTCACCGACCGTGCCGTACTGGTCCTTGTCCTGGGACTTGGTGATCGTCAGGGCGGGCGCGGCGGCGATGGTGGTGGTCCAGGTGGCGTCATCGGAGATCGTGCCGGTGGGGCCGTCGGCGGTCACCGTCGCGGTGTTCACCACAGTGCCGGCGTCGACGTCGGCCTGGGTGGCCAGACGACTGGCCGTGCAGGTCTTCACGTCGCCGGGCAGCAGGCCGATCGGGCCATTGCCCGGGCTGGTCGAGCCGTCGGCCTGGTGCGTGATGGTGCAGTCCAGGCTGCCCAGGCCGTCGATGGGGTCACTGACGAAGACATTGGACAGGCTGACGTTGCCGGTGTTGGTGGCGACGAAGGTGTAGTCCATCGCCTCCCCGACGGCACTGACGCTGGCCGGTCCCGTCTTCTCCAGCTGCAGACCCGGGGTGCGGACGGCGGTGACCTCGCTGGTGGCCTGCCCCGTGGCGGTCAGGTCACCGTCCGGGTCGTTGGCCGTCACGTTGACCGTGTTGTCGATGCGTCCGTTGTCCAGCATCGCCTGGGTGACCGTGACCACGCCCGTGCAGGTGAAGCTCTCGCCGGGAGCGACATGCGTGGTGGCGGCCGGGCAGGAGAGCTCGTCGGCCGGGATCATCGGGTCGACCAGCTGGAAGTTGGTCAGGGCCACGTTGCCGATGTTGGTGGCGACGAAGGTGTAGGTGACCTTCTCCCCCAGCGTGCTCACGGTCTGCACGCTGGGCGTCTTGGTGATGCTGACGGCCGGGCTGTGGTCCACCTGGATGGCCACCTGGTCCACGTCCTGCACGGTGGTGCCTGCATTGTCGACGGCGGCGGCCGTGGCCTCGTTCGCGATGCCGACCTGGCTGCCCGGGTCCGCGGTGTCGATGTCGTCCTGGGTGACGGTGTAGCTGGCGGTGCACTTGACCACCGCACCCGGCGCCAGGGTGGTGGTGCCGCCGCAGTCGAGGGCGCTCATCCCCGGCTTCGGGTCCGTGACCGTCAGGTCCTTGAGGGTGGAGCTACCGGTGTTGGTGACGGTGAAGGTGTAGGTGATCACCTGACCGGCCCTGGTGACCGTGGTGGTGTCGGCGGTCTTCACCAGGTCCAGCTGGCTGACCAGGGTGGCCGTGCTGACCACTTCGTCGCTCGGGTCGCTGACCCGTTCACCGGTCGGGGGCTGGCCGCTGCCGGTGGCGATGTTCTTCACACCCAGCGCGTCGAGGTCGGCCTGGGTGACGGTGTGCTGCGCCTGGCAGGTCATACTGGCGCCCTGTGCCAGGGGGCTGCCCTGCGCCGGGGTACAGGTGACGTTCTCGGTGGCCACCGGGTCGGCCATCCGCACGTCGCCCAGGGTGACGTTGCCGGTGTTCTCCAGCACGATCGTGTAACCCAGCACCTCGCCGACGTGCGAGAAGCTGGTCTTGTCGACGACCTTGGTGGTCTGCAGGGACGGGCTCTGCGTCGTGGTGACGACGGCCGTCGCCTGGGCCGGAGGCAGCGCGCCGGCGGTCGAGTCGGCGGTGACCTCCGCGACGTTGACGATGGTGCCGGCGTCGAAGTCCGCCGCGGTGGCCGGGTAGGTGGCGGTGCAGCGCTTGGTCTCGCCCGGGGCCATGGCCGTCGGGCCGTATCCGTTGCGCTCGGTGCCGTCGACGGCGACGATCACGCACGTCGGGGCCGCGACGAACTGGGCCTCGTGCGGATCGGTGATGTTGACGTGGCTGAGGGTCAGGTTGCCGTCGTTGACCACCTCGAAGGTGTAGGTGACCAGGTCACCGATCTTCTCGACGGACGCCACGTCCGTGGTCTTGGTGAAGCTCAGGTGCGGCTTGGCCTCGGCTGTGGCGATCGCCGTGTCCTGCACGGCGGTCAGCGAGCCGTCGGGTGCTGCACCGGTCAGCGTCGCGGTGTTGGAGACGCTGCCGTGGTCAACCTCGTCCTGGGTGACGGTGTGGGTGTAGGTGCAGGTGGAGGTCCTTCCCGGGGCCAGCGACATCGTGCAGTCACCGCCGAGCATGGCGGCCTTGGCCTCGGGCGGCAGCAGGGCGTCGTCGAGCTGGCGGACCGTCAGGGTGACGTTGCCGGTGTTCCTGGTCACCAGCGTGTACGTGAGCACGTCACCTGCCTTGGCAAAGGTGCTGGGCGAGACCGTCTTGTCCAGGGTGGCCGACGAGTCGGGCACCACGGGGAGGGTGTGCTCGTCGGTGGCCGTGGCCTCGGTGCCCGCCGGGTCCTTGACGGTGGCGGTGGCCGTGTTGGCCAGCAACTTGCCCGGGTCGTCCATGTCGGTCTGGGTGACCGTGTAGCTGGCCGTGCAGGTGGCCGATGCGCCGGGCGCGATGCTTCCCGCGGGGCAGGCGACCGGAAGGGTCGCCTTGCCGGCACCAGCGGTGAAGGTGTCGACGACGGCAGGGCTGTCCACCGACACATTGCCGGTATTGGTGATGGTGAAGGTGTAGTCGATGACCTGGCCCGCCGCGGTGACCTCGGCCGTCTTCGCGGCCTTGTCCACGGTGATCTGGGGCCGCAGGGAGGCAGTCGAGACGACGGGGTCGGAGTCATCGGCCAGGAGCCCCGACGCGGAGTCAGCGGCGACGTGGGCGGTGTTGCTGACCTGCTTCGCGTCGAGGTCTGCCTGGGTCACGGTGTAGGTGGCCAGGCAGCTCATCTGGGCACCACCGGCCAGCGTGGTGGTGGCGGTCAGCGCCGGGGTGCAGTCCAGGTCCGACAGGCCCGCGAGGTCGTCGACGACCGTGATGTTGCTGGCGGTGACGTTGCCGGTGTTGGTGACCAGGATCTCGTAGTGCAGCGCGTCGCCGACCGCGGCATAGGTGGGCTTGTCGACGGTCTTGGTGACCTCGATGCCGCCCGTGCGCTCCGCCGTGACGGTGGCGGTGGACTCGCCGGACGGGCCCGCGGTGTTGTCGGCCAGGACCGTGCTGATCTTTGCGGTGTTCACGATGCTGCCGGCATCCAGGTCCGCCTGGGTGACCACGAGGCGGGCCGTGCAGGTGCGGGTGACGCCGGGTGCCAGGGTGGTGGCGCTGGGCGTGCAGCTGATCTCGGTGAGGCGGCTGCGCATCGGCTCGTCGACGGTGAGGCCGTAGAGCGTGACATTGCCGGTGTTGGTCTCGGTGAAGGTGTAGTCCACCACGTCGCCGACCTTCGTGACCGTCGTCGGGTTGGCCTGCTTGGTGAAGACCAGCCCCGGGGTCTGGGCGGTCTTGATGCTGGCGCTGGCGGTGTCGGTGGAGACGACGCCGGTCAGGTCGGTGCCGGTGACGGTGGCGGTGTTGTCCAGGGACTTCAGGTCCAGCTGGCCCTGGTCGACGGTCAGCGTCGCGCGGCAGGTGGTCTGCTCGCCGGGCTGCAGCACGGTGGCCTCGCAGGTGACGGCGGACAGGTTCTTCATCGGGTCCGTAACGGTGACGTCGTTCTGCGCGACGTTGCCGGTGTTGGTGACGGTGAAGGTGTAGTCCACCAGGTCGCCGACGGCGTCCACGGCACCGTCGCGCGCGACGGCCGTCTTGGTCAGGTCGATCGACGGCTGGTGCGGCGCCTCGACGCTGGCCGACGCCTTGTCGGTCAGGGCCACGGTGTTGCCGCCGTTGACGGTGTTGCCGGTGACGACGGCGGTGTTGGTGAAGCTGCCGGCGTCGACGTCGGCCTGGGTGACCGTGTACGTGGCGGTGCAGGTCATCTGCGACGGGCTCTCCGGGTCCGGGGTGCCGTCGCCATTGGCGTCGGGCGTGCCGACCAGCGACGTCGACGGGCAGGTGACCGCCGACAGGCCGGGCATCGGGTCGGCGATGGCAAGGTCGGTGATCGTCGACAGGCCCATGTTGGTGAGCAGGAAGGAGTAGGTGACCACGTCGCCGGCCTTGCCGACGGTGCGCGGGCTCGCCTGCTTTTCCAGGGCGATGCCGACGGCTCCGAAGTAGCGCACCGTGAGGACCGCGGAACTGGTGGCGTCGTGGCTCGTGCCCTGGTTGTCGACGCCGCGACCGGTGGCCTCGTTGACGATGCTGCCTGCCGTGATGTCGGCCTGCGTGACCGCATAGGCGCCCGAACAGGTCATGGTGGCACCGGGGGCAAGCGTCGAACCCATCGCCGGTGTGCACTCGAACGTGGCGGCCGGCAACTTCTTGTCGATGATCTGGACGTCGTTCAGGTCCACGTTGCCGGTGTTCCTGGCATTGATCGTGTACGTGATCACCTGGCCGACGCGGTTGTAGGTCTGCGCGCTGGCGCGCTTGGTCATCTCGAAGTCGGGCTTCGGGATCAAGTAGACCGTCTCCTGGGCCGAAGCCCGCGGCAGCGCGGTGCCGTCGGGCGTGGTGGCGTCGACGTAGGCGGTGTTCGGCCAGTCGATGCCCGTGGTGGAGGTGTCGGGGTCCGGCACCTCGAAGTCGGCCTGGAGGAAGGTGCGCTTGCCGTGGCAGACCTTCTGCTGGCCCGGCAGCAGGTCCACCGCTCCGGGGGCGTCCAGCGCGCGACTGCCGTCGGCGTTGAGCACGTAGCAGTCGTACAGGCGCTTGTCCGTGGACTCCTGGGAGATCTGCGGGTCATTCATGAAGACGTTCTTCAGCGTGACATTGCCGGTATTGGTGACCACCAGCTTGTACACGACGGCCTGGCCGATCCGGTCGACGGTGGTGTCGTCGGCGGTCTTGGTGAAGGTCCAGGACGGCTTCGCCTCGGAGGTGACGGTGTCACTGCCCTGCGCCGGGGGCACGGCTGCGCCGGTCTGGGTGGTGCCGGTGGCTGTGGCGGTGTTGGTGAAGCTGCCGGCGTCGACCTGTCCCTGGGTGGCGACCCAGTCCCTGGTGCAGGTCATCTCTGCGCCGGGCGCCAGGCTGGTTCGCGGGCAGCTGATGGCGGTCGGGGTGAACATCGGGTCTGACACGACGATCTCGTTGATCGTGGTGTTGCCGGTGTTGCGCACCACGAAGGTGTAGGTGACCGGGTCCCCCACGGCGGCGACGCTGTCCACCGAGGCGGTCTTGACGACCTCCAGGGAGGGGGCCTGGCTGAAGCGCAGGACCGCCGTGCCCTCGGCACCGACCTCGGTGCCCGCGACGTCGGTGGCGGTGGCCTTCGCGGTGTTGCGCAGGGTCCCGGCATCGGCCATGGCCTGGGTGGTGGTCAGCGTGGCGGTGCAGGTGGTCTTGTCGCCGGGGGCCAGCGTCGTCACCGGGCAGCTCACGGCCGACAGGCCGGGCAGCGGGTCGGCGACAGCCAGGTTCTTGACCGTGACATTGCCGGAATTGGTGATGGCGAAGGAGTAGGTGACCACGTCGCCCGCCTTGGCGACGGGATTCGGGGAGGCGGTCTTGGTCATCGTGATCGCCGGGTTCAGCGTCGCGGTGACGGTACGCGTGGCGGTCAGGTCGATGGCCGCTCCGGTGGGCGGCTGGCCGGTGGCGGACGCGCTGTTGATGAACTTCTGCGCGTCGAGGTCGGCCTGGGTGATGGTGTGGCTGGTGGTGCAGCGCATCGACTTGCCGGGGGCGATGGTGGCGCCCGCCGCCGGGGTGCAGGCCAGGGCGCCGATGCCGGCGCTCGGGTCCGTGATGGACACATTGGTCAGGTCCACATTGCCGGTGTTGGCGTAGACGAGGGTGTAGTTGACCACCTGGCCGACGCGGTTGTAGGTGCTCAGGTCACTGGTCTTGGTGAAGGTGGCGCTGGGTTTCTGGTCCGCGGTCACCATCTGCGAGGAGCTGAGCGGAGGCATGGCCGTCCCGTTCGGCTGCTTGGCGTTGACGGTGGCGGTGTTGGGGATCGTGCCCTGGTTGAGGTCGTTCTGGGTGACCGAGTAGACGGCGGTGCACTGCTTGTACTCGCCGGGGAAGAGGGTGACGGCACCGGTGCCGGCGCGCAGGTCGGTGCCGGCGCTGGAGTGGATGCGGCAGGACAGCGTGCTCAGACCGGTGGAGGTCATCGGGTCGGTGACCAGCACGCCGCCCAGCGTGACATTGCCGGTGTTGGTGACTCGGAAAGTGTAGGTGAGCTGCTCGCCGACGGTGGTGACGGTCGTCTTGTCGACGGTCTTGGCGAAGGTCCAGGCCGGGTTCTGCGGGGCGGTCAGGGTCAGCGTGTCGGTGCCGGTCGTCTTGACGCCCGTCGGAGAGGTGGCCGTGGCTGTGGCGGTGTTGGTCAGCTTGCCGGCGTCGACGTCGGCCTGCCGGACGGTGTAGCTCGCCGTGCAGTCGGTGGCCGCGCCGGGAGCCAGGGCAGTCACCGGGCAGCTGATCGGTCCCAGGCCCGGCAGCGGGTCGGTGACGACGATCTGGTTGAGCTGGACATTGCCCTCGTTGACCAGGTGGAAGGTGTAGTTGATGGTCTGGCCGACGGCGGGGACCTGGGCCTGGTCAGCGGTCTTGTCGACGGTCAGCTTCGGGCTCTGGGTGACCTGGACGGTGGTGCCGCCCGACGCCTCGACGGGTGTCCCGGCCGGGTCGGTGCCCTTGACCTGGACCGTGTTGGGGATGTTGCCCCGGTCCAGGTCCGCCTGGGTGACCTTGCGGGTGGCGGTGCACGTGGTGTCCTTGCCCGGCGCCAGTGCGTAGGCATCGCAGGTGATGGCGGACAGTCCGTCGATGGGGTCGACGATCTGGCCATTGGTGATGGTCACGTTGCCGGTGTTGCGCACCACGAAGGTGTAGGTGACGGTCTGGCCCAGGGTGGTGACGGTCGTCGGGTTGGCGGACTTCGCCACGGTCAGGCTGGGCTTGGGCAGGGCGACGAGTTCACGGCTGGCCGTCTCGGTGAGGGCCGCTCCCCCGGGTGGCGTGGCCCTGCCGGTGGCGGTGTTTCGGATCTTCAGCGCGTCCAGGTCCGCCTGGGTAACGGAGTAGGTGGCGGTGCAGCGCATGGCTTCGCGCGGCGCCAGGGAGGAGCCGGCGGCCGGGGTGCAGGACAGGGCCGACAGGCCGGGGTGCGGGTCGGTAATGGTGGCATTGGCGAGCGTCACGTTGCCGCTGTTGGTGAGGACCATCGTGTAGGTGACCTGCTGGCCCACGGCCGAGTAGTTCTGCGTGTCGGCGGTCTTGGACAGGGTGACGGCGGGATTCAGGGTCGCCGTCGACGTCTCGCTGTCGGACATCGGCGGCAGTGCCGTGCCGGCCGCGTCGTTGGCCGTCACCGTCGCCGTGTTGACGATGGTCCCGGCGTCGATGTCCGCCTGCTTGACCGAGTATGTGGCCGTGCACAGCTTGGTCTCCCCCGGTGCCAGGGCGATCGGGCCATTGCCGGTGCGCAGCGGGTTGTTCGCCGCATCGACCACCTGGCAATTGAAGGAGCTCAGGCCGCGGGCGGTCATCTCGTCGGTGACGGAGACACCGGTCAGGGTGACATTGCCGGTGTTGGTGGTGCGCACCGTGTAGGTCAGCAGGTCGCCGGGCGCGGCATAGGCCAGCTTGTCGACGGACTTGTCGACGGTGAAGGCCGGGCGCTGCGTCACGCCGATGGTGACGGTGTCGCTGGCCGGGGTGATTGCGACATTGGTGGGCGAGACGCCCTTGACGGTGGCGGTGTTGGACAGCGTCGGCCTGTCCAGGTCCGACTGGCGGGTGGTGTAGCCGGCGGTGCAGGTCATCGACTCCCCCACGGCCAGGGTGGTGGCGGGGCAGGAGATGGCGGACAGGCCCTGCATCGGGTCCGTGACGGTGATGGCATTCGCGGTCACGTTGCCGGTGTTGGTCACCACGAAGCTGTAGCCGATGGTCTGGCCGACGGCGTCGATCGTGGTGCGCGAGGCCTGCTTGTCGACGGACAGGGCCGGGCTCTGGCTGACATTGGTCGTCGACGACGAGGTGCGTGGGGTGATCGGGTTGCCCTGCGGGTCATTGGCGGTGAGCGTCGCGGTGTTCGGGATGTTGCCGCGGTCGATGTCCGCCTGGGTGACGGTGTAGCTGGCCGTGCAGGTGGTCTGGGAGCCCGGGGCGAGGGTGCTCGTGGGGCAGGTGACAGGGCTGAGTCCCACCATCTTGTCCGTCACCTGGACCGTGCCAAGGGTGACATTGCCGGTGTTGTTGACCAGGAAGGAGTAGGTGATGACGTCGCCGGCCTTGCTGACGGTGCTCGGCGAGGACGTCTTGACGAGGGTGGCGTTCGGACTGGGCACCGAGGTCATGGTGTTGGTGGCCGTGGTGGTGACGGTCTTGCCCTTGGGATCGACGCCGCTGATGGTGGCCGTGTTGGTCAGGGAGCCGGCGTCGAGGTCCGCCTGGGTGATCGCGTAGGTGGCGGTGCAACTGATGCGTCCACCCGGCACCAGCGTGCTGCCCTGGGCGGGGGTGCAGGTCAGGGCGGACAGGCCCTTCATCGGATCGCTGACCCGGACATTGGTCAGGTCGACATTGCCGGAGTTGGTGCCCTCGAAGGTGTAGGTGATGACGCGGCCCAGTGTGCGGTAGTCGGTCTGGCTCGCCATCTTGCTCAGCGACAGTGCCGGCGCCTGGGTGGCGGTCACCAGCGCGGAGGCCGATGCGGTCACGTCGTCGGCGGTGTCCGCGGTGTTGCCGCCGGGGCGTTCGGCCCGCACCTGGGCGGTGTCCGGGATGCTGCCGGCGTTCAGGTCGTTCTGGGTCACCGAGTAGGTGGCGGTGCAGGTCAGCGAAGCGCCGGGCGCCAGGTTCTGCTGGGCGGGGCAGGCGATGCCGGACAGGCCGGGGTGCGCGTCGAGCACCTTGCCGGAGCTCAGGGTGACGTTGCCGGTGTTGGTCACCAGGTAGCTGTAGGTGATGACCTGGCCGACGGTGGCGACGGTGGTGGTGCTGGGGGTCTTGGTGAGCGACATGCTGGCGGTCTGCGTCGAGGTGACGGTGGCCTGCGCGGTGACCGGTGTGATGGCGCTGCCCGCGGGAGTCTGGGCGTTCACGGTGGCGGTGTTGACCACCTTGCCGGCGTCCAGGTCCGCCTGCGTCGAGGCGCGGGTACCGGTGCAGGTCATCGTGGCGCCCGGCGCCAGGGTCGAACCGGCGGTGGGGGTGCAGCTCAGCGCGGTGCTGGCGATCAGGTTGTCCGTGATCCGCACATTGCCGGCGTCCACATTGCCGGTGTTGGTGGCGACGATGGTGTAGGTCACGGGCACGCCGACCGCCGAGACGGTGGTCGGGTTGGCCGTCTTGGCCAGGCTGAGCGTGGTGTTCTGCGTGATGTTGACCGTCGCCGACGAGGTCAACGGGTCCAGGGTGGTGCCCTTGGGGTCCTTGGCCGTCAGGGTGGCGGTGTTGACCAGCTTGCCCGCCGGGGTGTTCAGGTCCTGCTGCGTGGTGGTGCGGGTGGCGGTGCAGGTGGTGCTCGCGCCGGGCGCCAGGGTGGTGGCGGGGCAGGTGATGGCGGACAGCCCGGGCATCGGGTCCGTGACGGCGACGGAGTTCACCGTGACATTGCCGGTATTGGTGACCACGAAGGAGTAGGTGACTGCGTCGCCCACCTTGGAGACGCGCGTCGGGGTGGCCGTCTTGGTGAAGGTCATCGACGTGGCCTGCGTGGCGCTGACCACCGCGCTGGCGGTCCGAGGCGCCAGCGCGGTGCCGGCCGGCTCCGTGGCGCCGCCGGTGGCGGTGTTGAGGATGCTGCCGGCGTCCAGGTCTGCCTGGGTCGTGGTGTAGGTGCCGGAGCAGGTCATGGTGGCGCCGGGCGCGAGGCGGCTGCCCTGCGCCGGGGTGCAGGAGGTCCAGCTGGTGACCTTCGGGTCCGTGATGGTGGCGTTGCCCAGCGTCACGTTGCCGGTGTTGGTGAGCACGACGGTGTAGGTGATCGGCTTGTTGACGGCCGTCACGGTGCCCGGGCTGGCGCTCTTGGCCAGCGTGAAGGCCGGGGTCTGGGTGCCGGTGGCGGTGACGCTCGCGGTGCTGGTGACGGCCTGGCCGGTGGGGGTGGTGCCCTTGGCGGTGGCTGTGTTGGTCAGCGTCCTGGCGTCCATCTCGGCCTGGGTGATGGTGTGCGAGCCGGTGCAGGTGATCCTGGCGCCCGGGTCCAGGGTGACGGCGCCCGACGGGGTGCAGGTCAGCGGCGACCCGCCGGTGAACATCGGGTCCGTGACGGTGGTGTTGGTCAGGCTCACATTGCCGGTGTTGGTGGCGGTGATCGTGTAGCTGATCACGTCGCCGGCCTTGGTGAAGGTCGTGGTGCTGGCGGTCTTGGTGGTGCTCAGCGACGGCGTCGAGGCGGCCGTGACCACGGCGCTGGACGTGCGGACCAGGTCCGCGCCGGCGGGCGGGGTGAGGGTGACGGTCGCGGTGTTGTTGATGGTGCCGGCGTTCACGTCGGCCTGGGTGGCGGTGTAGCTGCCCGTGCAGGTGGTGCTCTGGTTCGGCTGGAGCGCCGCACCGGCCGCGATGGGGGCGCAGGTCAGCGGCAGCTTGGGGTCCGCGACGCGCAGGTTGGTCAGCGTGGTGTTGCCGGTGTTGGTGACCACGACGGAGTAGGTGACCTTGTCACCGGCCTTGGTGACCTGCAACGGGGTGACGCTCTTGACGGCGGTGAAGCCCGGGTTCTGGCTGGCCGTCACCTTGGCGGTGGTGGTGGAGGTGACCGTCCCGCCGTTCGGGGTCTTGCCGGTGGCGGTGGCCGTGTTGTTGATGGCACCCGCGTTGATGTCGGCCTGGGTGGTGGTGCGGGTGGCCGTGCAGGTGGTCTGGGCATTGGGGGCCAGGCTGCCGCCCAGCGCGGTGGGGGTGCAGGACAGCGCGGACAGACCGGCCATCGGGTCCGTGATGGCCAGCGAGGACAGCGTCACATTGCCCGTGTTCTTGGCGACGAAGGTGTAGGTGACCACCTGGCCGGCGGCCGTCGCCTGCGACGGGTCGGCGGACTTGGTCAGGCTCAGCGCCGGAGCGGCGGTGGCCGTGATGACCTTGGTGGCGGTGGTGTTCACCGCGGTGCCGTGGCTGTCGGTCGCGGTGGCGGTGGCGGTGTTGGTGATGGTGCCGCGGTCGACGTCGGCCTGGGTGCTGGTGTAGCTGCCGGTGCACGTCATCTTGGTGCCCGGGGCCAGCTGCGATCCCTGCGCCGGGGTGCAGGTGCCCATCACCAGGCCGGTCATCGGGTCCGTGATCCGGGCATTGTTCAGGGTGGTGTTGCCGGAATTGGTGGCCACCAGGGTGTAGGTGATGGCCTGGCCGGCGGCGGTGACGCTGTCGCGGCTGGCCGTCTTGGCCAGGGCGATGGCCGGGCCGGCGGCCGGGCTGATCACCCAGGAGGCCTGGCCGGTGATCGCGGTGCCGCTCGGCGGCTGGGCGTTGGCGGTCATGGTGTTGTTGATGGAACCGCCGTCGATGTCGGCCTGGTTCACGGTCAGCGTCGCGGTACAGGTGAGCACCTCGCCCGGCTTGAGGGTGGCGGGCATCGTCGGGGTGCAGGTGCGGTTGGCCAGACGTGTCATCGGGTCGGTCATCTGGACACCGGAGAGCGTGGTGTTGCCGGTGTTGGTGGTGCTGAAGGTGTAGGTGACCACCTGGCCGACGGTGGCGAAGGTGGTGGCGTCGGCCTTCTTGGAGACCGCGATGGTGGACTTCTGGGTGGCGGTGACGGTGGCCGTGTCCGTCGCACTCACCGCAGTGCCCTTGGGGCTGGTGGCGGTGACGGTGGCGGTGTTCGCGACGGAGCCCTTGTCGATGTCCGCCTGGGTGGTGGCGCGGGTGGCGGTGCAGGTGAGCACGGCCTTGGGGGCCAGGGTGGTGGGGATGGACACCACGGCGCCGGAGGCATTGCGGCAGGTGAGCACCGACAGGCCCGTCATGGGGTCCTTCGGGGTCACGCCGGACAGCGACGTGTTGCCGGTGTTGGTGATGGCGAAGGTGTAGGTGACCAGCTGCCCGACGGTGGTGACGGTGGCCGGGGAGGCGGTCTTGTCGATGCCGATGGCGGGCTGCTGCGCGGGGGTCAGGGTGACCGTGGCGGTACCGGTGGTGGTCGACCCGTCACCGGCCGTGCCGGAGGCCGTCGCGGTGTTCTTCAGGGTGCCGGCGTCGACATTCGCCTGGGTCACCGTGTAGCTGCGGTTGGGTGTGCAGGTGGTGGTCTCCCCCGCCGCCAGGCTCGTCGCGAAGCAGGTGATGGTGGACCCGCTCAACAGCGGGTCGGCCACCGAGATGCCGGTCAGCAGGCCGGAGCCCGTGTTGGTGACGGTGAAGGAGTAGTCCACGGTGTCCCCGGCATCCAGCACGCCGTTTCCATTGAGGTCATTGGTCTTGGCGGTCTTGTTCACCTGCAGGGACTTGTTGTCCACGTCCACCTGGCTGCTGGCGGTCACGGTCTGCCCCGACGGGGGTGTGGCGACGACGGTGGCGTGGTTGGTCAGCTTGCCGGCGCTGGCCGTGGTGAAGGGGGTGACGGTGCAGGTGACGGTCTTGGTGGCCCCGGGGGCGAGCGGGCCGACATTGGCCTGGTTGCACGCCGCGAATTCCGGGTCGGTCAGGGAGATGGTGTTCAGCGTCGAGCTGCCGGTATTGGTGACGGCGAAGCTGAAGGTGACCTGCTCCCCCACATTCACGATCGCCTTGTCGACGGTCTTGGTGAGCTTGACCGCCGAGGCCTCCACCGTGGGAGCATTCGGGTCGGTGGGGGTGATGCCGGCGGTCAGCGGGACGGTGATCGTCGACGAGCTGGTGGCCTTGGCCGTACCGGTGGCGGTGAAGCCATTGGTCGTCGTGGTGGTGATGGCCGAGGGCCCCAGGCACTCGTAGGTGTACTTGGTGCCCGCCTGGACCAGCGGGATGGTCTTGGTGCAGGCCGGGGCATTGGGGTCGTTGACCTGGATGTTGAAGATGTCGGCGCTGCCGGTGTTGTTGACGGTGAAGACCCAGGTGGGGACGGTGCCGCTGGGCACGTCGGGATACTTGGCGGCCTTGGTGACCTCCCACTTGCCGATCAGCACCTTGGAGTCATTGGACGAGCTCACCGGGATGCCGGTACCGGTCTGGCCGATGACCTTGGCATTGTTCGTGTACGGCTCCGTGGTGATGGACGCCACGCAGGTGTACTCCACCGAACCACCCGCGGGCATGACACCGGTGGTGACCTTGAAGGTGGAGTTGATCAGCGCGGTCATCTGCGCCTCGGTGCGAGCACAGCCGGCCACCAGCGCGTCGGTCACCGAGATCTTCTGCAGGGCAACGGAGCCGGAGTTGAAGACGGTGATGCGGAAGCTCGGCGCCGAACCCGGTGCGTAGGCCGCATCCTGTTCACCATTGGCGGCGGTCTTGGTGATCTTGATGTCGGCCACCGGCACCGAGACGATGGTGTTGCTGAGCAGGAAGGAGTCACCGACGGTCTTCACGTACAGGGTCAGCGTCGAGTCGCCCGCCACCAGGTTGGGAATGAGCGCAGTGGTGGTGTTCACGCTGGCGTTGTAGAAGGTGGAGGTGCTGGCGGGGGCATAGGCCACCGAGCCGTCGGCCTCTCCGACGAAGTAGTTGCCGGTGCGATTGGTCGTCGGGTTGACGATCTCGGCCTTGGTCGGGTTCGTGGTGTCGGTGTAGGAGACGGTGTCGCCCGTGATGCCGGCGTCGCCCTCGAAGGCCACCGTGCCCATCTTGGCGCCCGCCCCCTGCGGCTGCAGGTTGGTCATCTGCATCGTGGTCTCGGCATCGCCCTCGAACTTGCGCTCGTAGCCGTCGAAGACGTAGACCATGCGCCGCTGGGAGGCGTTGGGCTGGGTGCTGTCATAACTGCCGAAGTCGTAGACCAGCTCCAGGGCCCAGCCGCCGTAGCAGCCATAGCCCTGGGGGGTCCACACATTGCCCACCGTGACGGTCTTGGAGGTTCCGTCACCCACCACGCCGGCGAACTGGGCCAGCACGTCCGCCTCGGCGGAGTAGTAGTAGGACTGGCCGCTGATCAACGCGGTGTTGCCCACGTCGGTGGTGTAGTTCGTCGGCGCATAGGCCGAGGTCTTGCCGTTCAGGCTGACCTGGATGGACTGGGTGCTCGGGCTCGAGGTGGCGGGCGAGGGCGGCAGAGTGGCGGGCCGGTCGCTGGCCGCGGTGCAGGTGGTGCCCCCCGTCCAGCCCCTGGCCCCGCCGGTGTTGCCGGACCAGATCACCTTCGCGGCCACGACGGAGGCCCCCTTGGGAATGGTGTAGGTCGCGCGGCTGGAGTTGAAGGTGGCCGAGGAGCCGTCCACGTCGACCATGGTCATTCGGTAGAAGTCGTTGACGACGTTCGGGTCCGTGTTGCCGCCGAAGAGGTAGTCCGGCGAGTAGCCGTAGTAGTAGTTGTAGGAGGTGGTGGTCATCACGCCGTTGCCGACGAGGACGAAGTCGCCGTGCACGTCATAGGTGCCGGTTCGGGTCATCGGGTCGACGGTGAGCGCCTCCGCCCTCGGATCTGGGGTGACCAGGCCGAGGGGCACCACCAGCACGAAGGCAAGCAGCAGCATCAGCCGGCGACGCGCGGGGCCGAATGACACAACTCACTCCATTGCTCCCCCGAGCCGATTCCGTATGCCACCCGACATGGGCAGCTCTCGGCAATCTTGACAGCTGGAGGGGTTCACCACAAGCGAACGAACAACATCCTTGAGGGTGGAGGCCAACAGCCCGCACGACAGTGGGCGCAATCCATCGCCTGTTTGCGGCGAGAAATGTCACTCGAAGAAGTGCCGCCCCGCGGGCGGCCCGGGCGAATCCTCCCCCACTCCATGGAAGGGCTGTGCCCCGCCCACCAGCCGGTCCAGGTGCGCCCCATGCACCAGGCGATAGGGGAAGACGGCGCCGGCGGCGGTTCGCTCCAGGCGGTCCAGGGGCAGGGACACCGGGCTGGCGGCAATCACCACGTTCCCGAAGCGTCGCCCCTTGAGAGTGGCGCTCTCGGCACCCAGCAGGCGGTACGGGAAGTAGGTCTGCAGCCCCGCAAGCACCCGCCGGGTCCAGCCGAAGGGGTGGGTGTCGGTCACGTTGAGCAGGAGCAGTCCGTCGGCGTGCAACACCCGCCGGCACTGGGCCAGGAAGTCCAGCCCGACCAGCTCGCCAGGCACCCGTGCCCCGGCGAAGGCGTCCACGATGATGACGTCGGCGAAGTCATCACGCATCGCACTGACCCCGGTGGCGCCGTCCAGCGGTCGCACCTTGATGCCGCTGTTGCGCGGCAGGGGCGCCTTCGTGCGAACCTCCTCGGTGAGCGCCGCGTCGGGCTCCAGCACGATCTGCGGACTGGTCGGCCGAGTGTGCGCCACATAGCGGGCGAGCGTCATGGCCGCCCCACCGACGTGGATCACCCGAAGCCGCTCACCGACGGCCGCGTGATTGTCCACCAGGTCAGCCAGGCGCTGCATGTAGTCGAACTCCAGCCGCGTGGGATCTGCGGGATCGACCCAGGACTGGTCTGCCCCGCCCACCCGGACCACCCAGGCCCCGGGGCTGTGCGGATCGGGCAGGACGCGCTCGCTCATCGGGCCAGCCTATGCCCCCGGCGACAGGCTCAGCTGACCGTGCAGGGATCCACCCGGCCGACACCCTCGTGGGTGACGCCGATCAGCTGGTCGTTCTCGTACCAGAAGCGCGAACCGTCCCGGTCCCGCGGCTCGGCCGACGGGTGGAGCTCCCGGATCTGGTCGTCGGTCACCTTGCAGTAGAAGCCAGGGGTCGGAGTGGGCGTCGCACTCGGCGTGGGCGTCGGAAGCTCCAGAACGCTCTCTTCCGCACCCGGAGACGAGGAACCCACGGTGGGCAGGACGCGAGACGGCGCGCTGGTGGCTGCCGGAGCCACAGGGTCAGCGGCATCCGCGGCGAGGAACTGGCTCGCGGCCACGCCGCCGCCCAGCAGGGCGACGGCGAGGCCGGAAGCGATCAGGGTGCGGCGACGCGGCGCACTTCCCAAAGTCTGCATGCAGTCATAGTAACTGCGATCAGACGATGTGCAGCCCCTCACCCGAGGGGTCGACGTCGAAGGTGACCTCGGCACCGTCGGTGATCTCGCCGGCCAGCAGCCGGCGGGCCATCTGGTCCTCGACGGTGGACTGGACCAGCCGACGCAGCGGACGGGCCCCGTAGACCGGGTCGAAACCAGTGCGGGCAAGCCATGCCTTGCCCTCGTCGGTGACCTTGATCATGATCCGACGCTCGGCGAGCCGGTTGTTGATCTTGGCCAGGTTGGTCTCGACGATGTGCGTCAGGTCCTCCTGGGTCAGCGGGTCGAACATCACGATCTCGTCCAACCGGTTCAGGAATTCCGGGCGGAAGGCGCCGCGGACCACGCCCATCACGGCCTCCCGCTTCGCCTCCTTCTCCAGGTTCTGGTCGGCCAGGAACTGGCTGCCCAGGTTGGAGGTGAGGATCAGGATGGTGTTGCGGAAGTCCACCGTGCGGCCCTGGCCGTCGGTCAGGCGACCGTCGTCCAGCACCTGCAGCAGGATGTTGAACAGGTCCGGATGGGCCTTCTCCACCTCGTCGAGCAGCACGACGCTGTAGGGGCGGCGCCGCACGGCCTCGGTGAGCTGGCCGCCCTCCTCGTAGCCGACGTAGCCGGGAGGGGCACCCACCAGGCGACTGACCGAGTGCTTCTCCGAGTACTCGCTCATGTCGATGCGGATCATCGCCGTCTCGTCGTCGAACAGGAAGTCCGCCAGGGACTTGGCCAACTCGGTCTTGCCGACACCCGTCGGGCCCAGGAAGAGGAAGCTGCCGGTGGGGCGGTTGGGATCGCTGATCCCGGCCCGGCTCCGGCGCACCGCGTCGGCCACGGCCTTGACGGCCTGCTTCTGGCCGATCAGCCGTTCACCGATGTGGTCCTCCATGTTGAGCAGCTTCTCGCTCTCCCCCTGCAGCATCTTGCCGACGGGGATGCCGGTCCAGGCGCTGACCACCTCTGCAATGTCGGAGCTGGCCACCTCCTCGGAGACCATCGACGTCTTCTGCTGCTCGGCCTCGGCCTGGCTGGCCAGCTCCAGTTCCTTCTCCAGGGCAGGGATCTGCCCGTACTGGATCTCGGCAGCCTTGGCCAGGTCACCCTCACGCTGGAAACGCTCGGCCTCGCCACGCAGCTTGTCGATCTCGGTCTTCAGATCGCCGACCCGGTTCAGCCCTGCCTTCTCCGATTCCCATCGCGCCTCCAGGGCACGCAGCTCCTCCTCGGCATCGGCCAGTTCCTGCTCCAGACGCTCCAGACGAGCCTTCGAGGCCGCATCGGATTCCTTCTCGACGGCGAACTGCTCCATCTTCATCCGGTCCACCTGCCGACGCAGCACGTCGATCTCCTCCGGACTGGAGTCGATCTCCATCCGCAGGCGGCTGGCGGCCTCGTCGATCAGGTCGATGGCCTTGTCCGGCAGCTGACGGTTGGTGATGTAGCGATTGGACAGGCTGGCTGCGGCCACCAGGGCACCGTCGGTGATCCGCACCTTGTGGTGGGCCTCGTAGCGTTCGCGCAGGCCGCGGAGGATCGCGATGGTGTCCTCCACCGTGGGCTCCCCGACGTAGACCTGCTGGAAGCGGCGCTCCAGGGCGGGATCCTTCTCGATGTGCTCGCGGTACTCGTCGAGCGTGGTGGCACCGATCATGCGCAGCTCGCCGCGGGCCAGCATGGGCTTGAGCATGTTGCCCGCGTCCATCGCGCCCTCACCACCGGCGCCGGCACCGACGACGGTGTGCAGCTCGTCGATGAAGGTCACGATCTGACCCTCGGCCTCCTTGATCTCCTTCAGGACGGCCTTGAGTCGCTCCTCGAACTCGCCGCGGTACTTGGCGCCCGCGACCATGCTCGACAGGTCCAGGCTGACCACCCGACGGCCCTTCAGGGAGTCGGGCACGTCGCCGGCGACGACGCGCTGGGCCAGACCTTCGACGACGGCGGTCTTGCCGACGCCGGGCTCGCCGATCAGGACCGGGTTGTTCTTGGTGCGTCGGGCCAGCACCTGGACGACCCGGCGGATCTCCTGGTCACGGCCAATCACCGGATCGAGCTTGCCGTCGCGGGCACTCTCGGTGAGGTCGACGGAGTACTTGGCCAGGGCAGACTCGCCGCCCTCGGCCTCCGGGCTGGTGACGCGACGGTCACCGCGGCTGGCTGCAAAGGCCTCCGCGATGGCCTCGGCGGAGGCGCCTTGACCGGTGAGGATCTGCTGCGCGTCGGAGGTCACCGACGCTAGCCCGAGCAGCAGATGCTCGGTGGAGACATAGGAGTCCCCCAGTTCGTCGGCGCGCAGTTCGGCCTCGGCCAGTACCCGGGCGATGGCACCCGAGAGCTGCGGCTGGGCCACGGAGCTGCCCTGGGTGCTGGGCAGCTTGCCGATGGCCTGCTGCGCGGCAGCATCCACCTGCTGGGGGTCGGCACCGATGGCCTGCAGCAGGGGGGCGACGGTGTTCTCCGGCACCATCAGCAGTGCATGTAGGAGGTGCACCGGCTCCACATTGGGGTTGCCCTTGGCAATTGCGTGTCGAATGGCAGCCGAGACCGCGTCCCGGCTCATGGTGGTGAGCTTCTCGGTGTTCATGCGTCCTTCTCCATGGGTTCGGGCGTGATCCGTCTCGGGTTGAGCGCCTTTGGCTCAAGTATGACCCGATCCTGCGATCAGTTCAATCAAAGTTGAGTACACCTGACTCAACCCCGAGAGAAGAGCATCTATTCCGGACGGAATGACGAACGCCCCGCCAGCCTCAGCTGACGGGGAGTTCCAGGACATCGCCAGAACGGACGCAGTACGCCCGGTCAGCTCGGCCGCGCGGTGAGCGTCACCTGCACCTTCTGCTCCTTGCCCTCCCGGGCCACGGTGAGCTCCACCTTCTCTCCAACCGGGCGTTCGCGGATCTGGGCGATCAGCGCCAGGGCGGAGTCGACGGGCTCCCCGTCGATGGCCAGCACACCGTCCCTGGCCCGCAGCTGCGCCGTGGCGGCCGCGCTGCCCGGCTCGACGCGCACGATGCCAGCGGCCCAGCGCCGTTCCTCGCCCACCTTCACGATGGCGTCAGTGACCCCGGCACCCAGATACGAGTGCTTGGCCGATCCGGTCTGGACGATCTGGTCCACCACGGAACGCATCTGCTTCACCGTGATGGCAAAGCTGATGCCGATGTTGCCCGAGCCCTGTCCCAGGGTGGCGATCGAAGAGTTGATGCCCACCAAGCGTCCCTCGCCGTCCACCAGCGCACCTCCCGAGTTGCCCGGATTCACCGGCGCACTGGTCTGGATCGCATTGGTGACCACCGGCTCCTGTCCGCCCAGCTGCCCCGACTGGTCACCTGCGGTCACCGGCCGGTTGAGGGCACTGACGATGCCGGTGGTGACCGTGCCGGCCAGCCCCAACGGATTGCCGATGGCCATCACCGGGTCCCCCACCACCAGGTCATCAGAGCTGCCCATCGTGATCGGCTGCAGACCCGACGGGGGCCTGGCCATGCGCAGGACCGCCAGATCACTGGCCGAGTCGGAGCCAACCACCGTGGCATCAACCACACGCTCGTCGGCCAGGGTGACCAGGATCTGGCCCCCGCGGGCAGCCGAAGCGATGACGTGGTGGTTGGTGACCACCAATCCCTGGGAGTCCAACACCACACCCGAGCCCGAGGAGGCTCCCCCGCCACCCTGTACGGAGATGGCCACCACGCTGGGCGAGACCTTGGCCGCGACGTCGGCCCAGTGCGGCTGGCCGGCCTGCCCCGACCTCGTCTGGCCGGCACCGGACTGGTCCTGCCCTTGCGCGGCGGCAGATCCGGACGGCGCGGCGGCAGATCCGCTCTGCAGACCGGCGGGCGAGTTCGGCTCGGGATCGCTCGGAGCGCTGCATCCCCCCAGCACCAGGGCCAGCGCGATCGCCCCTGCAGCCAGCCGAGGCGCACCAATCTCCATGCTCCGACCCATCATCGCCACCAGGTGTCTGCGATGGTCACCGGAGTGGTGCGCTTGTGACGGCTGCGCAGCCACTTCTGCTCGATCCGCCCTGCCACCTCGTCGGGAACCTCCCCGCCCTGCAGGTAGGTGTCGATGTCCTCATAGCTGATGCCCAGCTCGTCCTCGTCGCTGCGAAGGGGCTTGCCGTCCAACAGGTCGGCGGTGGGCACCTTGGCCCAGAGCTGCTCGGGAGCGCCCAGGTACTGCAGCAGCTGACGGTTCTGTCCCTTGTCCAGTGTGAACAGGGGCAGGATGTCGGCGCCACCGTCGCCGAACTTCGTGAAGAAACCCACCACCGATTCGGCGCCGTGGTCGGTTCCGATCACCAGCAGGTTGCGCTCACCGGCAATGGCGTACTGGGCCACCATGCGCATCCGGGCCTTGACATTGCCCTTGTTGAAATCACCTATCTGCAGGCCGGTGCCCGCCTCGAAGGCCTCCTCCATGCCATCGGTGGCGGCCTTGATGTTGATGGTCACCTCGGTGCTGGCATTCACCCAGCGCATCGCCTCGGCGGCGTCAGCCTCGTCGGCCTGCACACCATGGGGCAGACGGACGGCGACGAAATCGGCCTCGACGCCCTCGGAGCGCAGGCGGTCCACAGACAGCTGCGCCAGACGACCGGCCAATGTCGAGTCGAGACCACCCGAGATGCCCAGGACGAAGCCCTTGGTGTGCGTCGCCTTGACGTAGTCACAGAGGAACTGGACGCGTCGCTCCACTTCCTCGGCGGGATCGATCGTGGACTTGACGCCCATCTCCTGGATGATCACCTTCTGCAGTTCACGCATGCCCCAAGACTACGGTGGCCCCCTGACACATTCACGGCGCGTTCGCCGGGGGCGTCACCTGTACTGGGGACTGGCGCGCGCCGTCACAAAGCTGCAGGATTGCGGATCGTGCGTCCCATCGCCGGCCGGCGACGAGCACGATCGTCGCCAAGTTGGCAGACTGGACTGGCCACCCGTGAACCCGGGGCGGCAGGCCCCGCCCCCATGGCTGTCCGCCGTCCCCCGACGGCACATCAAGACCGCAGCACACCACCACGTCCTGGCAGGAGAGCCGATGAAGAACCCGCTGGAGCAGCTGCTCGGAGATCGTGAGTCCCGGGCGGCGGTGGATCCCGAGCTGCGCCGGGGGCTTCGCGGCCCGCTCTGGCCGGCCGCGGCCAGCGACTTGCTGGCACGCGTCGCCTCCCAGGACACCAGCGGGCGGGTCGAGCCCGGAGTGCGCCACCAGCTGGCCCGGATCGAGGGGCCGGGCGGCCCGCTGGAGATCCACCTGTACCGCCCCCAGCACCACACGGGTCGCGGGGCGCTGCTCTGGCTGCACGGCGGCGGACGGACTGGCGGATCGGCCAGCGGTGACCACCAGGTGTGCAGCGAGCTGGCCGCACGGTCAGGGTCCCTGGTGGCCAGTGTGGACTACCGGTTGGCGCCGCAGCACCCCTACCCCGCCGCCCTCGACGACGCCTGGGCGGCCCTCAACTGGCTCCACGAGCATGCCGAGGACCTCGACCTGGAGGGCGACCGGATCGCCGTCGGCGGCGCCAGCGCGGGCGGCGGACTGGCAGCCGAACTGGCCCAGCGCGCACGCGACGGACTGGTCCCCGTGGTCTTCCAGCTGCTGGTCTACCCGATGCTGGACGACCACACCACAACGAGTCGCCACCCCCACCGGGGCCGTTTCGGATGGACACCGGAGCAGAATGTGCAGGCCTGGGAGGCCTACCTGGGCCATCCCGTCGGGCAGGAGGAGACCCGGCCATGGGCCGTCGCCGCTCGCTGCCACGATGTGCGCGGACTGCCACCTGCCTGGATCGGCGTGGGTGACCTGGACCTCTTCCTCGACGAGGACCTGGCCTACGCCTCACGGCTGAAGGCCGCCGGGGTGACCTGCGACGTGTTGGTGGTGCCGGGCATGTACCACGGCGCCGACACGCTGCCGGGCAAGCGCGGGCCGCTGATGACGGAGTTCCGACGACGGATGGCGGAGGCCCTCCAGCGGCACGTGGGCTGAGGCTGCCCGCAAGGGGGGACAATGGCTGCGTTGCCCACCCTCGGAGTTCCATGTTCGACTTCCTCGCCAGCCATCCCCTCCTGACCCTGATGGTCGTGCTCTCGGCCGGTGCCCTGCTGGGGCAGATCCGGTTTGGCCCCCTGCGCTTTGGAGCCGCCGGGGCCCTCTTCATGGGGCTGGTCTTCGGCGCCCTCGACCCCCGGCTGGGGCTCGAGCTGGGTCTGGTGAAGAGCTTGGGAGTGGTGCTCTTCTGCTACACGGTGGGCCTGGCCGCGGGGTCCACCTTCTTGTCCGACCTGCGCCGCCAGTGGAGCCTGATGCTCACCGGTGTCGTCGGGCTGGTGGTGATGGCCCTCGCCGGAATCGGCTTGGGTCCGCTGCTGGGGCTCTCTCCCGCGCATGTCTCCGGCGCCTATGCCGGAGTGCTCACCTCCCCGGCCATCGATGCCGCCATCACCGCCACCGATGGCTCCGGAGACACCCTCGTCGGCTACGCCATGGCCTATCCGACGGGTGTGGTCGTCGGCATGCTCGTCGTCGCACTCGTCGTGGGACGCAGTTGGCCCGGCCCACGGGACAACCGATCCCTGGCGGAGGCCGGGATCGTGGCCCACACCGTGCACGTCAAGCGGGACGCGGATCTGGCCTCGGTCCCCGGCCACTCCCACCAGGCGGTCAAGTTCAGCTATCTGGAGCGCGACGGCGACATCCGGATCGCCCGGCCCGGTGGACGTCTGCTGGCCGATGACCGCGTCCTCGTGATCGGCATGCCGGACGACGTGGAGCGCGCCACGCACTATCTGGGGCACCGCAGCGAACTGGGAGACCTCACCCATCAACGGCGCGACGTGGACTTCCGACGCTTCCTGGTCAGCTCACCGCACGTGGTGGGACGCACCGTGGGCGAACTCAGTGTCCAGGCGCACCTGCACGGCGTCATCACGCGGGTGCGCCGCGGGGACCTGGACATGTTGGCCCGCGACGACTTGGTGTTGCAGCCCGGCGACCGGGTGCTGGCGGTGGTTCCCACCAACCAGATCGCCGAGGCCGTGGACTTCTTCGGCGACTCCGAACGACGGGTGAGCCAGGTGGACGCCCTGACCATGGGGCTGGGCATCAGCATCGGCCTGCTGGCCGGGGTGGTCTCGGTGCCGCTTCCCGGCGGGGTGACCTTCGCCCTCGGCGCCGCGGCCGGCCCCTTGGTGGTGGGCATGGCCCTGGGCGCCCTGCACCGCACCGGCCCCTTTCGCTGGGACCTCCCCGGGCCGGTCAATGCGACGCTGCGCCAACTGGGCCTGATGATCTTCCTGGCTGCCGTCGGGCTGGCCTCGGGCCCGGCCTTCCTGTCCCAGGCCTTCACCTGGACGGGACTGGCGCTGGTCCTGCTCTCGGGCACGAGCCTGGTGGTGGGCGCAGCCATCATGCTGGCCGGCGGTCGACTGCTGGGTCTGTCGGCCCAGCGCACGGCAGGGGCCTTCGCTGGTTTCGTCGGGCAGCCGGCAATCCTGGAGTTCGCGAACTCCCGCGTGAACGACGAGCGGATCGAGAGCGCCTACGGGGCGCTGTTCGCCCTGGGGACGATCGTCAAGATCCTCCTGGTCCAGGTGATCGCCCGCTGAGGGCTCGCAGGGAGCTCACTGGCCCGGCGCATAACCCTCGCCGCGACGGGAGACGTAGGCCGCCAGGTCTCCCGTCGCCAAGGCCTGGCCCAGCTCCTTCGTGCGAGTCTCGTCGACGATGTTCACCGAGGCCCCACCCACCGTGTCAAAGCGGGCGATGGGCACCATCAGGGAGTGCACCTTCCCCAGGTCGAGCATCCCTAGGGGCGTTGCCAGCGCAGCGACCTTCCCGGCGTCGAATCCGGTGATCTTGAGACCCTTGGCCACCTTGCCGATCATGGTGGCGAAGGCATCGGGCTTGCTCGCGGCCAGCGGCTGCAGCACCTTCAGGATGCCGACCACCAGGGCCCGGTGCCGCTCGGCTCGGTCAAGATCACCCAGCGGCAGGGTCTTGCGCTCACGGGCATAGATCAGCGCGTCGGTGTTCTCCAGTTCCAGCTGGCCGGTGTGGAAGTCCAGCACCCGGCCGGTGGAGTTCACCCGCGGCTTCGACGCGTGCCTGTTCTGCACCGTGATGCCGCCCAGCCACCGGGTCAGGGCAATGAAGCCGGTGAAGTTCGACTGGACACACGCATGGATCGGGATGCCCAGCAGGTTGGCGATCGTGCTCTGCAGCAGCGGTGTGCCACCCATGGCGAAGGCAGAGTTGATCTTGCCCTTGCCACCCTTGATCGGCACGTACGAGTCGCGGGCGATCGAGACGAGAGCCAGCCGTTGACGATCAGCCGAGAGCTGGGCCACCACGATCGCGTCGGCATTGCCCTGCAGGGAGTTCTTGTCGCGCGAATCGGTGCCGAACAGGATGACGTTGAAGGGTCCCTGGGGCAGCGGGTCCGCCGGCTCACTGGGCGACGCGCTACCCCCCGAGGCAGCCGATGGCGTGCCGGGAGCTGTTCCCGTCGACGGGCCCGTCGCGGCCGGGGAGGGGCTGGACGCACCATCCTTCCCGCACCCGACGAGGGGCAGCAGGGAGGAGAGAGCAGACCCGAGCAGGAGACGTCGTCTGGTGATCACAGGGACATGCAATCACCATGAGGCACGACAGACATGAATCTGGGGAGCGTGTCTGGCAGGTCAGCCGGCCAAGCCGGGATCCGCGGCCATCACCGTCTGCACCTCGTCCCGGGTGGGGGCGTGGGCTCCGGCCCGGCTCACGGTCAGACCCGACGTGGTCACGGCGCGGTGCAGGGCAGGCTGCACCTGGCCCCACCCGGCGCCGGCCAGTCGCTCGGCAGCCTCACGCGAGCCAAGCAGACCCGCATCGAGCAGGCCGGACAGCAGGCCGCCCATGAAGGAATCCCCTGCCCCCACGGTGTCGACGAGTTCGACGGTCAGCGGGGCAACCTGCAGGACGTCGCGATTGCCGGCCAACCGGGCCCAGGCGCCCTGCGGACCGCGGGTGACCACCACCAGCGCCGGGCCGAGCGTCGACCAGCGCAGCAGGATGTCCTCCACAGCCGTGCCGGGGTAGAGCCAGGCCAGGTCCTCGTCGGAAGCCTTGACCACATCGGACAGGGCGACCAGCTCCTCGATCCGCCGCACCACCGTGGCGGGCTCCCCCATCAGCGCGGGCCGGATGTTGGGGTCATAGCTGACCGTTCCCTGGCCACGCACGGCTCGGACGGCCGCCACGACCTGACTGCCGCCTGGCTCGAGGGTGGCAGCAATGGACCCGGTGTGCAGGTGTGAGTAGCTGGCCACGTCGGACATGTCCGGCAGCGCCCATTCCAGGTCGAACTCGTAGTCGGCTCGCCCCTGCGCATCCAGGTGGGCGTAGGCCACCGACGTCTTGTCCGCCCGATTGCTTCCCGGTTGCACGGCGACGTGGTGTGCCGCGGCGTGGGCCTCGATGGCGGCACCCCGCTCGTCATCGCCCCACCATGCGCCGATCGTGGCGTCGTGCCCGAGCTGGGCCATCACGCAGGCGACATTGAGCGGACTCCCGCCCACGTGCTCACCGGTTGTCACGCCGTCGCGCATCACGACGTCGACGAGGGCCTCCCCCACACAGAGGGTGCGCGGGCTGGGATTCTGGGTGCTCTCCATGGCTCGATCCTGCCATCAGGCCAGCACCGGTCAATCAGCGGGCCAACTGTGAACGATCAGCGAGCCGGCAGCGCCAGTTGGCGTCGCGGGACGTGACGGCCCAGGTGCACCGCGCCGGAGGCATTGGCGGTGAAGACCCGCGCGCCGTGCTGCTCCGCAGCGCGTGCCACCCGCAGCTCGTCGAGGCTCGCCTCCAGCTGCCCGACGTGTTCTCGCAGCCGCTCCAGTTCCGCCTCCATCTCCAGGATCCGCTGGATCCCGGAGAGGTTGATTCCCTCGCCCTGGCTCAGGTGCTGGACCAGACGCAGGCGGGCCACATCGCGCGGCGTGTACCGGCGCCCGCGGCCACGGGTACGGTGCGGCACCACCAGGCCCAGCCGGTCGTACTGTCGCAGGGTCTGCGGGTGCATGCCCGCCAGGTTGGCCGCGACGCTGATCGTGAAGATCGGCGCATCGCGGTCAACCACCTGCGGGTAGTTCTTGGTCATGACGCATCCCGGAAGAGCTCAGCCCGCGGGTCCGCTGCACCCTGCGCCGCCCGGAAGGCTTCCAGCGCAGAACGCGTCGCGTCGTCGAGCGTCGCCGGCACCTGGACCTCCACGGTCACCAGCTGGTCACCGGTGGTGCCGTCCTTGCGGTGCACGCCCTTGCCCCGCACCCGGAAGGTGCGGCCATTCGGGGTCCCGGCCGGGATGCGCAGCTTCACCCGGCCGCCCTTCAATGTCGGCACCTCGATCTCGCCACCGAGCGCAGCCTCGTCGAAGGAGACCGGAACGGTGACGGTCACATGGTCATCCTTGCGGCCGAAGACCTTGTGGGGCCGCACGTGCACCAGGACGTAGAGGTCACCGGCCGGACCTCCATTCTCGCCCGGGGAACCCTTGCCCTTGATCCGGATTCGCTGGCCATCGGTGACACCGGCGGGAATGCGGACCTGCATGGTGCGCTGTGACTTGGCGCGGCCGGACCCATTGCAGACCTCGCACGGGTCCTTGACCACCAGGCCACGCCCCTTGCAGTCGTGACAGGTCTCGCTGACGCCGAAGACGCCGCCGCTGGTGGAGGTCTGGACGCCGGAGCCCTGGCAGGTCAGGCAGACCTCGGGCACCGTGCCGGCCTTCGCGCCGGTGCCGCGGCAGGCGGCGCAGGCGGCGTCGGAGACCATCTGCACGCCCACCGTGGTGCCGTCGACGGCGTCATTGAAGCTGATCGTGACCTCGCCCTCCACGTCGGCTCCCCGACGGGCGCCGCGCGCCGAGCTGCGACGGGGTCCTGCGCCGGAGGCCTGCGTGAACAGGTCCCCGAAGAGGTCTCCGAAGCCGCCACCGGCCTGCGCATTGCGGAACAGGTCCTCGACGTTGACACCGCCCTGGGTTGCGCCGGGCTGGCCGCCACCGCGCGGGAAGCGGAAACCACCGCCACCGAAGAGGCTGCGTGCCTCGTCGTACTCCTTGCGCTTCTTGGGGTCGGACAGGACCGAGTTGGCCTCGCTGACCTCCTTGAAGCGCTTCTCGGCGGCCGCGTCCCCGGGGTGCTGGTCAGGGTGGTTCTCCCGGGCCAGCTTGCGGAAGGCCTTCTTGATCTCTTCTGGCTTGGCGTCCTTGGAGACGCCCAGCGTCTTGTAGTAGTCCTTGTCCGCCCAGTCCTTCATGCTCATGGCGTCTCCTCCTCTCGTTCTGTCAGGCCTGGCCCGCTGCGGGGTCCGGATCACTCACGGCCACACGTGCAGGGCGAAGAACCCGCTCATTCATCATGTATCCACGCTGCATCACCTGTGAGATGCAGGTGGTGGTGGCACCGGGCAGCTGCACCTGCATCAGGGCCTCGTGCAGGTTGGGGTCGAAGTCCTCCCCCACCGCGCCGAAGGCCACCAGACCGTGACGCTCGGCCAGCTTGGCGAGCTCGTCGGAGACCATCTTGAATCCACCGGTGAGCTCACCGTGCTCGTCGGCCATGTGGATGCTGTCCAGCACCGGCATCAGCTCGCGCACGATGCTCTCCACTCCGGCCTGCTTCGACACCTGGCGATCGCGGTCCACGCGGCGCTTGTAGTTGACGTACTCGGCCTGGAGGCGCTGCAGGTCCAGAGTGCGCTCGGCGAGCAGCTCCTCCAGCTCCGCCTCCCGGCCCTGCACCTCGCCGTCCAGCGACTCGGCGGCACCCTCGGCGCCGCCAGCCCCGGCGAGCGCCTCGTCGATCTCCTGGCGGGTCTGCTCACTGAGCTCCTCCGAGACCGGCGGCTGCTCCTCGGGGTTGTTGGGGTCCTGCGGCTGGTTCTCGCTCATGATCTCCTCGTGTCTGCTAGCCGGATTTGTGCCATCTGCTGCGGATCCTGGTCAGGACCCGGTTGTGATCGTGGTGCTTCGGAAGGGCCCGGGATGGTTCACACCCCGGGCCCACCGGAGCGTCAGGATCGCTTCCCGGTCAAGCCGGGAGGCCTGCCTGCGCTCAGTTGTCCTTCTTCTCCTCGTCGACGATCTCGGCGTCCACGACGTCGTCATCACCCGACTCCTGAGCAGTCTCGCCCTCAGCGGCACCCTCGGCAGGAGCCTCCTGGGCCTGCTGCGCCTGGGCCTGGGCGTACATGGCCTGACCCATGGCCGAGGCCTTGGTGTTCAGGTCCTCCATGGCGGCCTTCACCTCGTCGTCGTTGTCGGTGCCCTTGAGGGTCTCCTTCAACTTGTCGAGGGCCTCCTGCACGGGAGCCTTCACGTCGTCGCCGATGTTCTCGGCATTGTCGGCCAGCAGCTTCTCGGTGCGGAAGGCCAGCGCGTCGGCCTCGTTGCGCATCTCGACGGCCTCGCGACGCTTCTTGTCCTCCTCGGCGTGCGCCTCGGCGTCCTTCATCATGCGCTCGATGTCCTCCTTGCCCAGGGCGGAGCCGCCGGTGACGGTCATGCTCTGCTCCTTGCCGGTGGCCATGTCCTTGGCGTGCACGTGGACGATGCCGTTGGCGTCGATGTCGAAGGCCACCTCAACCTGCGGCACGCCACGCGGGGCGGGCATCAGGCCGGTCAGCTCGAAGTTGCCGAGCGACTTGTTGTCGCGGGCGAACTCGCGCTCACCCTGGTAGACCTGGATCATCACCGACGGCTGGTTGTCCTCTGCGGTGGTGAAGACCTCGGAGCGCTTGGTGGGGATGGTGGTGTTGCGCTCGATGATCTTGGTCATCACGCCACCCTTGGTCTCGATGCCGAGGCTCAGCGGGGTGACGTCGAGCAGCAGCACGTCCTTCACCTCGCCCTTCAGCACACCGGCCTGCAGGGAGGCGCCCAAGGCCACGACCTCGTCGGGGTTCACGCCCTTGTTGGGCTCCTTGCTGGCCAGCTCCTTGACGAGCTCGGCGACGGCGGGCATGCGGGTGGAGCCGCCGACCAGGATGACCTGGTCGATCTTGTCGACCGAGGTGTTGGCGTCCTTGATCACGGCGTTGAAGGGCACCTTGCAGCGGTCCAGCAGGTCCTGGGTCATGCGCTGGAACTCGGAGCGGGTGAGCTTCTCGTCCAGGTGCAGCGGGCCCTCGGCACCGGCCGTGATGTACGGCAGGTTGATGCTGGTCTCCTGCGAGGAGGACAGCTCGATCTTGGCGCGCTCAGCCGCCTCCTGCAGGCGCTGCTTGGCCATCTTGTCCTGGCTCAGGTCAATGCCGTTCTTGTTCTTGAACTGCGTGACCAGCCAGTCGACGACGCGCTGGTCCCAGTCGTCGCCACCCAGACGGTTGTCACCCTTGGTGGCCTTCACCTCGAAGACGCCGTCGGCGATCTCCAACAGCGAGACGTCGAAGGTGCCGCCACCCAGGTCGAAGACCAGGACGGTCTGCTCGTCCTTGTCCATGCCGTAGGCAAGGGCCGCGGCAGTGGGCTCGTTGATGATGCGGTCGACGGTCAGGCCCGCGATCTCGCCGGCCTCCTTGGTGGCCTGGCGCTCCGCGTCGGAGAAGTAGGCCGGGACGGTGATGACCGCGTTGGTGACGGGCTCACCGAGGTAGGCCTCGGCGTCGCGCTTCAGCTTCTGCAGCACGAAGGCGCTGATCTGCTGGGGCTTGTAGTCCTTGTCGTCGATCTTGATGCTCCAGTCGGTGCCCATGTGGCGCTTGACGGAGCGGATGGTGCGGTCGACGTTGGTGACGGCCTGGCGCTTGGCGACCTCGCCAACCAGGACCTCACCGGTCTTCGAGAAGGCCACCACCGACGGGGTGGTGCGGGCGCCTTCCGCGTTCGGGATGACCGTGGGGTCGCCACCCTCGAGGACGGCGACGACGGAGTTGGTGGTGCCGAGGTCGATACCGACTGCACGTGCCATGGTGATTCCTCCAAAAGTTGCTGACAGATGTGATGCGGACGAGCTGCTGGGCAGCTGCCCGGGAAGCTCTTCGTTGTTCCGGCTCCGAGGAGTACCCCCTTGAGCCTTGCGAACTCAACCCTAGGACCTGAGCGCCTTGGACTCAAGGGGCAAGTTGAGTTCACTCGACTCAACCATGGATTCTTCAGGGTTGTTCCCGAGGTGGGCGACCATTTTCGAGACTTGTGGGTGTAGGTTCCGGCAGAACTTGTCACTTTCCAGTTTTCTTGTCACAAGCACCGCGCCCGAGAGCCTCGATCCGATGCACCGGGGTTGACACCACAGGCGTGCCCCGATCCACTCAGGGCCGTGACGTCTGCACTCCCCCAGGAGTCCTCACTGCTGCTGGTCGTTCCCGAGGCCGAACCCGCGGTGCACGAGCACCGGGCACGGTTCGACCTTGCCGCGCGCGTCGGCGTCCCCGCCCACATCACGGTGGCGTACCCCTTCAAGCCCTTCGACGTCATGTCACCGGACGATCTCGCCCGTCTACGCGACCTGTTCCGTGCAGCCGCACCATTCCAGGTGGACCTGCGGTCGACGGGCTGGTTCGGTGAGGATGTGCTCTTCCTCGAGCCGCAGGACCCGGCGCCGATCATCGAACTGACCAGGCGCGTGGAGGCCGCCTTCCCCGAGCACCCAATCTACGGAGGCGTGTTCGACGGGATTCGGCCACACCTGACGGTCGGTCACGACTGCGGGGTGGAGACCCTGCGGCAGATCGAGGACTCCGTGGCACCCTTGTTGCCCATCACGCACCAGGCAACGGCCATCCAACTGTGGTCGGGCCCCGCGCTCTCGACACGGCAAACGGGATGGCAGCTCGTCGACACCTTCCCGCTGGGCACGTAGCGGGCGCGGCTCTGGACACGTCAGTGATAGGTCCAGCCGGCACCTCGACAACGGCCCGCCTAGTCAGCGGCGATGCTCAGTGCCAAGATCCGCCGGAACCTACAGAAATTCCCAACACGGTCGGAAGACCGCCCCGTACCCTGACTGGCATGTCACCAACGAAGCTGTCTGTCTGGACCCCGGTGAGTGAACTGGACGTCCAAGCGATCATCGACCTCTACGGCTCCGTGGGATGGACTGCCTACACGGACCACCCCGAAGACTTGTTGAACGGAATCCGAGGCTCCCTGCACGTAGTCCTGGCGCACGATGCGGGGCACTTGGTGGGTCTGGCGAGGGTCATCGGAGATGGCGCGACCATCTGCTACCTGCAGGACGTCCTGGTCCACCCTGATGCACGCAGGCAAGGGCTTGGTCAGCGACTGGTGAACGAAGCCTTCGCCCCCTTCGCCGGTGTGCGACAACACGTCCTGATCACCGACGAGGAGCCGGGTCAGAAGGCCTTCTACGAGTCGCTCGGCTTCACCCACCTCGGGACCGCGATCCCGGGGCGAGCCTTTGTGCGCTTCAACGGATAGCAGTTCCGACCCGCGGCTACTAGTTCCATTGACCTCAGGTCGGGCCTTGGCCGAGGCTCGGTTCAGGTGGTCTGGGGCGGTCGCTCCGTTTGCGGCTGTCCACCGTTGGGTGTGACTTTCATTT
>NZ_JBQKKT010000011.1:0-102988 GCF_052116585.1 Luteococcus sp. Sow4_B9
TCGTGAAGCAGTGGCGCGGACTCGCTTCCCGCTACGACAAGACCGCCCGGTCATACGCGGCAGGGATCTGCCTCTCCGCCGCTCTGCAATGGATTTAGCAACACGTCCTAGGGGTGAGCCGATTTCGCTGGTGGCAGACGGCAGCTGCCAGACTGGCTGACATGATCCTCACCCTGCTTGGCGGCGGCGGTTTCCGCGTCCCACTGGTTTTCCAGGCCCTGCTTGCCGATGAATCGGCGGGGCGTGTCACGGAGCTGCGCCTGCATGACGTGGACGAGTCCAGGTTGGCTGCCATCGGCACGGTGGTCGACGAGTTGGCGGGTCGCCATCCGGATCCGCCACGTGTGGTCCGCACCACGAGTCTTGCTGACGCCATCCGCGGTACGGACTTCGTCTTCTCCGCGATTCGGGTGGGCGGAACCGCAGGACGGGCCGCGGACGAGTCCCTCTGCCTGGGGCACGGGGTGATCGGTCAGGAGACCGTGGGTGCCGGTGGCATCTCCTACGCCCTGCGCGGCATCCCGGTGGCCCTGGAGATCGCCCGTACGGTGCGGGAGGTGGCGCCGCAGGCGTGGGTGATCAACTTCACCAATCCGGCCGGCATCATCACCCAGGCCATGCGGGAGGTGCTGGGGGACCGGGTGATTGGCATCTGTGACTCGCCCGTGGGACTGGCCCGGCGCGTCCTCGAAGCAGCGCAGCACGGCGGAATCGTGAAGGACCCGGACCTGCGGGTGGAGCTGGGTGGTGACCGGGTTCGTCCGGACTATCTTGGCCTGAACCATCTGGGCTGGCTGAGGGGCCTGCACGTCGACGGCCAGGACGTGCTGCCCGAGGTGATTGCGCGGGCAGACCTTGTGGAGGGATTCGAGGAGGGCAGGCTCTTCGGCGCACCGCTGGTGCAGCTGCTCGGCGCCGTGCCCAATGAGTATCTGCACTACTACTACTGCTCGCGAGAGGCCCTGGCGGCCGACGCTGCTGCCGATGAACCGCGGGGACGCTTTCTGCTGCGCCAGCAGGGTGGCTTCTACGACGCTGTGGGCCGCGCGGAGAGCAGTGTCGAGGCGTTCGAGCTGTGGCAGCAGGTCCGGATGGAGCGTGAGCGGACGTACATGGCCACCAACCGTCAGGCTTCGGGCGACTTCGAACGCGATCCGCGGGACATGGCGGGTGGAGGCTATGACCGCGTGGCCTTGGCCATCATGCACGCCATCGCCAATGACGTGCCAGCGGACCTCATCCTCAATGTGGCCAACCAAGGAACCATCCCGGAGCTCGCCGACGAAGACGTCATCGAGTTGCCGTGCCGGATCGACGCCAGTGGGGTCAAGCCGCTGCCCACGGCCGGGCTTGCCGACCACGCCCTGGGCCTGGTGCTCAATGCGAAGTTCGTGGAGCGCATGACGATCATCGCGGGCCGCGATAGGTCCCGGAACCACGCGCTGCTTGCCCTCCTGCAGCACCCTTTGGTCGATTCCTGGCAGGTTGCCCAGGATCTGCTCGACGGGATGATCGAGCAGTGGCCGGAGCTGGCAGACCTGGCCTGATCCAAACCTGGCCTGATCCAAACCGGGCCTGATCCAAACCGGGCCTGATCCAAACCGGGCCTGATCCAAACCGGGCCTGATCCAAACCGGGCCTGATCCAAACCGGGCCTGAACCAAACCGGGCCTGAACCAACCGCAGGGCCAGGGCACATCGGCATCGTGGGCAAGATCCGCCAACAGCGCCGCGGGCGCGGCATGGATGCCTATTCTGGGCCCGTGGACCCCGGACGGGTCCGGGAGGCGCTGTGGAAATCCTGGTCAAGGCACTGTCCCTGGTGGCGATCATCCTCGTCGGCCAGGTGATCAAGCGGTTGGGCTGGGTGCAGGCCAGTGACTTCCCGATCTTCTCCAACATCGTCCTCAAGGTGACGCTGCCGTGCGTCCTGGTCACCAGCTTCAATGACCAGGACCTACCCACGGGTCTGCTCCTGGGGTTGGCGAGCGCGGGCCTGATCACCAACCTGGTCCTGCAGCTGGGTGGCTGGCTGGCGGAGCGTCGCAGTGGCAAGCGCGAACAGGCATTCGGGGTGATCAACGTCGCGAGCTTCAACATGGGGGCCTTCGCGACGCCATATCTGGCGGGCTTCATGGGGCCAGCAGCGGTGGTCCAGGCCAGCTTGTTCGACATTGGCAATGCCTTCGGTGCGGCGGGCATCGGCTATGCATGGTCCACCTCGCTCGCCGACGAATCCCGTCGGGTCACCGTCGGGCGCTTCTTCCGCCGAATGTTCAGTTCGGTGGTCTTCGACGTCTATCTGGTCCTGGTGCTCATGCAGCTCCTGGACCTGCGCTTCCCCGCGCCGGTGATCACCTTCACGTCCACGGTGGGGGCGGCGAACACCTTCCTCGCCATGCTAATGATCGGCATCGGGCTGGAGATCAGGATCGAACGAACCCGGCTTCGGCGTGCCCTGCGCCTGCTGGGCGTGCGCTACGTCCTGGCGACGCTGATGGCTTGCGCCGTGTGGTTCCTGCCCCTGCCGCTTGCCCAGGAGATCCGACTCCTGCTCACGATGGTGATGTTCGCGCCCATCGCCGCGATGGCCCCCGGCTTCACGCAGGAGATCGGCGAGGACGTGTCCGTGAGCACCTTCATGACGAGCGCCAGCATTCTCGTGGGCATCGTCGTGATGCCGCTGATCCTGCTGGCGCTCGGCTGAGGACGGCTCCGGCCAACCGCCGATCAGGCTCCCAGGTCCCGCAGGAAGTCGTTCGCCCAGTCGTCGATCTGGTGGGAGAAGACCTGCTTGCGCAACAGACGCATCCGCCGAGAACGATTCATGGTGCTGTCATTCGCGGCCCTCATGATGGTCTCCTTCATGCCGTCCAGGTCATGCGGATTGCACTGGTAGGCCTGCTTCATCTCCTTGGCGGCGCCCGCGAACTCGCTCAGCACCAGGGCTGCGTCATCGCCCTCGTGACAGGCCACATACTCCTTGGCCACGAGGTTCATCCCGTCGCGTAGGGGAGTGACCACCATCACGTCGGCGATCGAGTACATCGCTGCCATCGTGGTGCGCGGGTAGGAGTCATGCCGATAGGCGATGGCCGGGCTGCCAATCCTGCCCACCTCGGAATTGATGCGTCCCACGAGCAGGTCGATGTCGTCTCGCAACTTGCGGTACTCCTCGACGCGCTCCCGCGACGGGGTGGCCACCTGCAGGAAGACATTCTCGTCGGGATCCAGTTCGCCGCTGCTGAAGAGCTCGCCGAAGGCACGGATCCGCTGGCGCAGACCCTTGGTGTAGTCCAGCCGATCGACCCCCAGGAAGATCCGCTTCGGATTGCCCAGATCCTCGCGGAGCTGCGCCGCCTCGGCCTGGACATCGGGTTCACGAGCCAGGTCACGGAAACCGTTGGCATCGATCGAGATGGGGTAGGCCTTGGCCAGCACGACGCGACCATCGGGCATCCGGATGCGATCACGTGTCATCTGCACACCCACCAGCCGCTTGGCCAGGTTCACGAAGTTCGTCGCGCCGCCGGGCAGCTGGAATCCGATCAGGTCGGCGCCCAGCAGCCCCTCCAGAAGCTCGCGCCGCCACGGGAGCTGCTGGTAGAGCTCCTTGGGAGGGAAGGGGATGTGGAGGAAGAAGCCGATGCGCAGGTCAGGTCGCAATTCACGCAGCATGGCCGGCACCAGGTGCAGTTGATAGTCCTGGACCCAGACCGTCGCGCCTTGGGCCGCGTGGGCGGCGGCAGCCTGTGCGAAGCGCTGGTTCACCTCGCGGTAGGTCTGCCACCACTCGCGGTGGTAGACGGGCGGGACCACGACGTCGTGGTACAGCGGCCACAGGGTCGCATTCGAGAAGCCCTCGTAGAACTCCTCCACGTCCTGGGAGCTGAGGGGGACCGGCACGATGCTGTAGCCCTCGTGTTCGAACCCCTCGATGGTCTCGTCGGGAGCACCGTGCCAGCCGATCCAGGCGCCGCCCTTGCGCTTCATCACCGGTTCGAGAGCGGTCACCAGCCCGCCCGGGGAGGTACGCCACTGCAGTTCGCCCTCCGGGCCGGTCCGACGGTCGACGGGTAGCCGATTGGCCACCACCAGGAAGTCAGCGGTTTGGGGGGTCGAGGTGGTCTCCGGCATGGTGGCACTCCTTCGTTGCGGGACGTCGGATCACCTCCAGACTACCGGGGCAGGTGGCCCGCCCCCTTCCGGGTGGTGAATTCCAGCGGTCCTGCGGACCCACGGCGAGCCGGCTCATGGCAGGGTTGGTGCCATGAGCAATGTGACTGCGCAGGTGCCCACCGGCGGCTGGAAGGCCGTTACCACCACGGGGGAGTCGGCCATCGAGACGATCGTGGCCAACAGTTCCCGGACCCTTCTCGCCAGCGATTTCGACGGAACGCTGGCCGGGATCGTCGACGATCCCACCCAGGCCAGGATCAATCCCGCTTCGCATCGTGCTTTCTGCTCACTAGGAGCATTGGTGGGCCAGGTGGCCATCGTGACTGGGCGTGAGGTGGAGATGGCGCGGAGCCTGGGCGACCTGGATGATGCGCCGGGGCTGGAGCGCCTGGTGCTGTTGGGCCAGTATGGCCAGGAGCAGTGGGATGCCGCATCAGGGGAGTTGGTGAGCCCACCTGCACCGCCGGAGGTGCGCCAGGCCATCATCGAGCTGCAGAACCTGCTGGCGGAGCCCAGTGAGCAGAACCTGCGCGGGGTGCGTCTGGAGGACAAGGGCCGCGCCGTGGGCGTGCACACCCGACGGGCGGAGGATCCGTCAGGCGCCTTTGCCTGGCTGGTCGAGCCGGTCACCCGCATTGCCCAGCACCATGGTCTCGTCGTGGAACCGGGGCGCAATGTGATCGAACTGCGCGGGTCCACGATCACCAAGGGCGACGGGATCGACACCCTGGTGGCCCGCTTCGACCCGCAGGTGGTGGTGATGATGGGCGATGACCTCGGAGATCTGGCGGCCTTTGAGAGGATCAAGGAGCTGGGGGCGCAGGGCCGCACCGGCATTTGCGTGGTTTCCGGGTCCGACGAGCAGCCCGTCGTGGCGGCCGCCGCCGACGTGCTGTGCGATGGCCCAATGGGTGTGGCCGCCTGGATGGAGGACCTGGCGCAGGCGCTTCGCCAGGCGCGTCCGTGAGCCGGGACCGATCCCAGCCGCTAGTCTGGGTGGACTTCCCGGCTGACGGGAAGTGGGGCGTTGGCGCAGCCGGTTAGCGCAGGGTGCTCATAACACCTCGGTCGCGGGTTCGAGCCCCGCACGCCCCACCAGGTCCTGCTCCTCTTCGGGGCAGGAGCATCTCACAGGTCCAGACGGTAGGCCTGCTGGACGATGTCGGGCGCTGGTTCCCAGTCCAGACTGGCGTCGCGGACCAATCCCAGCGCGTGACGCAGTCGCGCACCCGGAACGGCGCCGGGCAACCAGGAGACCACCATGGTTCTTGCGCCACCTGCGCGCGCCCTCGCGATCGCGTTGTCCAGGAGTGCACGCAGCACCGCCTGTCCGGAAGTCTCGGGATCCACCGTGACCATCCAGACGTCGACGGTGTCGGCTGGCAGTCGACGGGGTGAGTGTCCAGGGGGACACCAGACCAGGCTTGCCACCACAGCTTCCCGCTGGATCGCCACCCAGACCTGGGACTCCTGGTCATCGTGCTCGACGTCACGCAAACGGTCCAACCACTCGTGGTCAGGGGAGAGCCCCTCGGCGTCGAGCTGGGCGCGCACCCGCAATCTGGCCACCGCTGGATGGTCCGTCGCCGAGGCCCGACGCACATCCACGGCCAGCCCGGGTGCGGTGTGCCCTGGGTGCACGAGCACGATCCTGCCGGATTCCAGATCCAGGGGTTGTGGGCCACTGCCCCCGCGCTTGGCCTGGGCGACGTTGACCTTCTGGAATTCCTGTTCCTCGCGCAGGTGACGAGCACCATTGTTGAAGGTCTCGAAGAACTCGGTCATGGCTGCCTCCCGCACGCTGGTGGAGCAAACCTAGCCGCTCCAAGCCCTTGACGGGGCCGGATTGGCCCGGTGGGATGGGCCCATGGGAGACGAACTCTACGAGCACGAGACCGAACAGACCCTCAGCCGTGAAGAGGCTGCGGCACGGCTTCGACAGATCGCCGACGACTTGTCCCGTCACAACGAGGTGCGGATCAGCCATGGCGACCGCGAGATGGCGATTGCCGTTCCCAACCAGGTCAAGCTCGAGGTCGAGGTGGAGGTCGAGCCGGAGAAGGAGACCGAGTTGGAGATCACCCTGAGCTGGTGAGGGGCATCAGCCGCTCAGGCCGAGGAGCTCCTCGAGGACGACGCCGACACCGGACTCGTCGTGGCCCGGGGCTCGGCGAAAACCCGCGGCCACCAGCAGTGGGTGGGCGTCGGCCATCGCATGACCGTGCCCGACGGCGTGGAGCATCGCCAGGTCATTGGGCATGTCGCCGAACGCAACGGCGTGCGTGAGATCGGCGCCCAGCTCGTCTGCGAGCAGGCGCAGGGTGTGGGCCTTGGTGACGCCCAGGGCAGAGACCTCGAGGAGTCCGATGGCGCCTCCGATGGACCAGGTGCAGGTCAATCGTCCGTCACAAACGGGTGCGAGCTGCTCCGCCAGGTCATCGCTCGACTGGACCCGGGAAGCCACCAACAGTTTCACGAAGGGTCGCGCGATCATGTCATCGATGCCGCCCACCACGTCGGCCTCCACCCGGTCACCGCGCAGGGGAAAGGCCACCTCGCGGCCCCACCCGATCCCGTACTCGACACCGAAGTGGATGTCCGGGCAGATGGCGCGCATCTCCTGGGCGACATCCCGGCACACATCGGCGGGGACCGTGTGCCGCTCCAGGATGCGGTCCTCGGCCAGGTCGAAGACGACGGCTCCATTGCTGGCCAGCACATAGGGATGCGCTGGGCGGATGGGGTCGAGGCACTGGAGCCAGCGCGCCGGCCTCCCCGTGGCCACCACGATGGGAATGCCGAGCTCCGCTGCCTTCAGCACAGCTGCCACATTGCGCTCGCTGGCCTGGCCGGTCGTGGACAGGAAGGTCCCGTCCAGATCGGTGGCAACCAGCGAGGGGAGCATCACAGCCTCCGGTTGGGGGTGGGAGTGCCGCCCTCACCAGAAGCGCTGCCAGAGGGCATGGGCGACTCCATCGACGGATTGTGCGACGGGTTCGTCGGCTCGCCCGAGGCACTCTGGCTCGGCGAAGCGCTCTGGCTGCCCTGTGACGGGCTGGCCGAGGCATCGGACGGACTTGAGCTGCCCGACTCGGGAGACGGTGAGCCACTGCCCTGGCTGGGGCTCTGGGACTGGCTGGGCGGGGGAGTCTGGGACTGGCTGGGCGGGGGTGACTGCGACGAGTCACTCGGCGGCGGCGTCGTCGGGATGGGCGGCGGCGGGGGAGCCGGTGGCTTGTTCTGGAAGAGCAGCACCGCGATCAGCAGCGCCAGTGCAGAAAGCAGCAGGGTCAGCAGCCAGCTGACAGCGATCGACATCCACCCCGCCCGGTCCGGGCGTCCGGGCCACGGCAACGGCCAGGCGCGATTGGCAGGCGGCTGGCTGTCATCGATCCAGTGCAGGCGATAGTCCGGTCCCGCGACGTCGCCGATGGGTGCCGCCATGGAGAGGTCGACGCTGCGCAGCAGTCGTTCCGCCTCCGCCAGGGAGGCCTCGCTCCCGTCATGGGCCAGCGCCACCCACGGGGCCTGGGGAACCGCGTCGGGCGGAACCGGATGATCATCCTGGGCGACGTAGCGGTGGCCCAGACGCCCCTGGTCCTGGCCCTCGCCGCCGCGGGCGACCACGGTGTCGATGTGCAGCTTGTTGACCTCACCGGCCAACCGTTCCCGGGCGGCAGCATCGCGCGCCGCACCTTCCGCGAGGATCACCAGCATCACCTGACGGCTGGCGCCCTTGGGGTCAGTCCCATGGGCCAGGTAGGCGACACCCGGGGGGCCGGCAACCAGACGTGCGTCCAGCCAGAAGGGGCCGACGCGCGGAGGATCGGTGGGCAGCAGGGGTGCGGCGTACTGTCCCTGCGGGGGCCGTGGCTGGTCAGACATCGACCCAATCACACCACATGCCGCCAAGGGGTGTGGTTCTTGTGGTGCCGGTGAGCCGCTCGTGTCATTCCGCGCGCCGCGGCTCTGACCAGCCGGAACCGTCGCGACGGCGAGGTATCGTGGCAACCACGTGTGCCCACAGACACCGCCACGCAGACACCCAGGAGACGATCACGTGAGCAGTACCCCGGAGTCCGTGCCCCAGGACAGCCCGAGCCCATCGCCAAGCCGTGGGCAGATGACCACTCAGGAGGCTGCGGAGCTGCTCGGCGAGGCCATCGCCCAGGTGCAGCGCGTCATCGTCGGCCAGGAGCACATGGTGGAGCAGCTCATGGTGGGGCTGCTCGCCAAGGGACACATCCTGCTCGAGGGCGTGCCAGGCGTGGCGAAGACCTTGGCCGTGCGTTCCTTCGCGACGGTCGTGGGCGGCGATTTCGCCCGGGTGCAGTTCACACCGGACCTGGTTCCCTCGGACATCGTCGGCACCCGCATCTACTCGGCCTCGAAGGAGAGCTTCGACATCGAGCTGGGCCCGGTCTTCGTGAACTTCGTACTGGCCGACGAGATCAACCGTGCGCCCGCCAAGGTGCAGTCGGCCATGCTGGAGCTGATGGCTGAGAAGCAGGTCTCCATTGGCGGCGTCACCTACCCGGCGCCCAAGCCCTTCATCGTGATCGCGACCCAGAACCCCGTCGAGTCGGAGGGCGTCTACCCGCTGCCCGAGGCCCAGCGTGACCGCTTCCTGCTCAAGGTGGACGTGCCCTATCCGCGGGGCAATGAGGAGTTCGAGATCCTGCGACGGATGTCGGTGACCCCGCCCGAACCGGTCAACATCCTGGACCCGGAGAAGGTCCTGGCCCTGCAGGACATGGCCAGCAATGTCTTCGTGCACAACCTGGTGGCGGAGTACATCGTTCGGTTGGTGCTCGCCACCCGTACTCCGGCCGACTTCGGGATGCCGGACCTGACCAATGTCATCCAGATCGGCTGCTCGCCCCGCGCCACCCTCGGGTTGGTGGCGGCAGCGCGAGCGCTGGCCCTCATCCACGGCCGCGACTACGTGCTGCCCACCGATGTCCAGGCGGTGGCTCCCGATGTGATGGCGCACCGGCTCGTTCTCGGCTTCGATGCCGTCGCCGACAACATCGAGACCAGTCAGGTGGTGGACCGCATCCTTGCGATGGTGCCGCCGCCCACGCCGGTCTGGAATGAGAAGACCCGCCAGCAGCAGCACGAGCAGCACTCGGTGCGACCCGAGCACACCGTCGAGCTGCCCAGCGAACCAACGGTCGCGCTGCCCCAGAACCAGCAGCCACAGCAGGCGCCCCAGCGCGCCGATGGTGGAGGCGCTGACGTCCCCCCGGGCAGTCACCAGTCCAACGGCAATGACTTCCCCAACTTCCCTCCACCGTCGACGCCTCGTCCGCCGGCCAATCCGTACGACCCGCAGCAGAACTGATCCATGACCCAGCCCCCCTCCTTCGCGCCGCCGCCAGCCCCGGCGTCCGCCGGGACGCCGACCGACATCGGCGCAGCCGGCAGCGTTCTGGCGCCCCCCACGGGCGCGACGCTGCCACTGAACCGGCTGGCCCCCGAACTGGCGCTGCGCCGTCTGGAGCTCACCATCGTGCGCCGGCTGGAGGGTTTCCTGCACGGCGACCATCTGGGGCTGCTGCCCGGCCCTGGTGCCGACGCGCACGACGCCCGGGTCTACCAACCCGGACAGGACGACGTGCGCAAGATGGACTGGGCGGTCACCGCCCGCACGACCGTGCCGCACGTGCGAGACACGATTGCGGACCGAGAGCTGGAGGTCTGGGCCCTGCTGGACGTGACTCCCAGCATGAACTGGGGCACCGAGGGCATCACCAAACGTGACCTGGGCATCGCCGCGATCGCAACCATCGGTTTCCTGAGCCAGCGGATGGGCGATCGGTTCGGCGGGATGATCATGCGCCAGGACCAGGTGAAGCGCCTGCCGGCGAACAGTGGCCGCACGGCGCTCTACGGTCTGCTGCGCAAGATGCTCGACGAACCGATCGTGCCCGATCATGCGCCCGGGGAGATGACCCTGGCCCGCGGGATCGAGCAGCTGGCACGAACCCAGCGCCGCCGCGGCATGCGAGTGGTGGTGAGTGACTTCCTCACCCCCGGCGATTCCGAGCTCGACCCGAATGTGGAGCCCGAGTGGGAACGTGCCCTGCGGCGCCTGGCGGTGCGCAACCAGGTGTTGTGCATCGAGGTGGTCGACAGCCACGAGGTGGAGTTTCCCGACGTGGGCGAGATGCTCATCAAGGATCCCGAGACCGACTTTGCCCGCTACGTGAACACGTCGGACCCGGCGGCCCGGGCTCGGATGGATGCTGCCGCGGCTGCCCAACGAGACCGGACCCGGATCGCGATGCGCAGGGCAGGAGTGGGACACATCCAGCTGCGCACCGATCGCGACTGGGTGCAGGACATCGCACGGTTCGTGTTGGCCTACCGACGCACTGCCTCCATGCTGCACCAGCCACCGCAGGGGGTCAGCCGATGAGTCTGCACCTGTTGCTCTCCCTGCCCGAGTTCAAGAGTCCCGAACGGCTCTGGTCCCTGCTGCTCCTGCCGATCCTGGTGATCCTGTACCTGGTGGCGCTGAGGTTGAAGGGGCGCACCGGCATCCGGTACACCAACACGGGGGTCCTGTCCGCCGTGCTGCCGCGCCAGTCACAGTGGCGGCGCCACCTGGCCGTGGCCATGAGCCTGTGTTCTCTGGTGGCACTGGCCATGGCATGGGCTCGACCGATGGGCATCGAGCGGGTTCCCCGCGAACGGGCCACCGTCGTCGTGGTGATCGACGCCTCGCAGTCCATGCAGGCAACCGACGTGAAACCCAACCGCCTGGATGCCGCCAAGGAGGCGGCCAAGGACTTCATCGCCACACTGCCCGAAGGGTTCAACGTCGCCGTGGTCTCGCTGAGTGGCAGCCCCTCGGTGAGAATGCCCCCCAGCGTCGACCGCGCGGCAACCCAGCGGGCGATCGACGGGATCGAGCTGCAGGACGGAACCGCGCTGGGTGATGCCATCACGGTGAGCCTCAACGCGATCAAGCAGGCACCCCAGGGCGACGGCGACCAGCCGGCCCCCGGCCTGGTGGTGATGCTGAGCGATGGCACCAACACCTCGGGCGGCGACCCGATGGCGGCGGCCGCCACGGCTCGAACCCGCAAGGTGCCGGTGCACACCATCTCCTATGGCAAGAGCACCGGGTATGTGGACCTCGACGGCAAGCGTGAGCGTGTGCCCCCGGATGCCGCTGCGCTCAAACAGATCGCACAGACCACCGGCGGGAAGTCCTGGGGCGCCGACTCCGCCGGCGGGCTCAAGGACGTGTACAAGGATGTGAAGAGCCAGGTGGGATACGAGGAGGTCCGCAAGGAGCGGACCGCCCAGTACGCCCTGTACGCCTTGGCCTTCGCCACGGTCGCGGCCCTGGGCGCGGTCTCGATGGCAGCGAGGTGGCCCTGATGTCGGTTCGAATGCTTCTGCTGACCGAGTTCATGCGGCCCGAAAGGCTGTGGTTCCTGCTGCTGGTTCCAGCGATCGGCCTGCTCTACCTGTTGCTCAACGGGCGTTTCCGGCCGACCCCCGGGCGCCGACGGACCCGGCTGGACCTGGTGATCCCCAAGGACGCCGCCTGGAAACGCCACGGCGCCGTCGCCCTGGCCCTGGCCTCCCTGGCCTCCCTCGTGGTGGCCTGGGCCATGCCCAAGGCGTACACCAATGTGCCCCGGGACCGGGCCACCGTGGTGATCGCCATCGACGTCTCCCGTTCCATGGTGGCGACGGACGTGCGGCCCAATCGTCTGGCGGCCGCCCAGGCCGCGGCGCAGGCCTTCACCCGCCAATTGCCCGAGCGGTTCAACGTCTCCCTCGTGAGCTTCGCGGCCACCGCGCAGATCGTCGTCCCGCCCACCACCGATCGTGTAGCCGTGGACCGCGCGATCCAGAACCTCGAGGTGGCGCCCTCCACGGCCATCGGCGAGAGCATCTACACCTCGCTGGACTCGCTCAAACTGGTGCCGCCGGACAAGGATGATCCGAAGCAGACCGCTCCAGCGGCCATCGTTCTGCTCTCCGACGGTGCGACCAACATCGGCCGATCGTCTCTGGAGGCGGCCGAGCAGTCGCGCAAGCAGAATGTCCCGGTCTATGCCATCGCCTACGGCACCGCGACCGGCTTCGTCGTCGAGGGCGGCCAACGGCAACCAGTTCCCGTGAACCACGCCGAGTTGTCCGCCGTCGCGCGCAATTCCGGTGGCAAGAAGTTCGCCGCTGCCAGCCAGGACGAGCTGGAGGCCGTCTACCGGACGATCGCCCAGTCGGTGGGCTACGAGAAGGTCTACACCGAGGTGACGGACAAGTACGCAGGTCTGGCGCTGCTCTTCGCCGTGCTGTCAGCACTGGGAGTGATCTCACTGGGTGCTCGCTGGCCCTGACGGGTACTGGAGGATTTCGGGAGCTGGCTGGCCAAGCGACCCATCGCAGTGGTTGAGTCGGAGCCATGTCCAGCACTGTTGATCCCACGCCCACCTCCACGCTCGCCGAACGTCTGGCTGCCGTCGAGGAACGGATCGCCCGTGCCTGTGTGGCCAGTGGTCGCTCGCCGCAGGAGGTCCGGTTGCTGCCCGTCAGCAAGACCCACTCCATCGAGATGGTGCGCGAGGTGGCCTCGCACGGGTACACGCTCTTCGGGGAGAACAAGGTGCAGGAGGTGCAGCAGAAGGCAGCCCAGCGCACCGAGGGGGACGGCTTCGGCTTCTCCGTCATCGGTCACCTGCAGACCAACAAGGCGAAGGTGGTGGCCGAGCTCGCCGACGAGTTCCAGTGCGTCGACTCGGCGAAGATCGCCATCGCCCTGGACAAGCGTCTGCAGGCCTTGGGGCGGCGCCTGCCCGTTCTCGTGCAGGTGAACACGTCCGGCGAGCCGCAGAAGTCCGGCGTGGCGCCCGACGAGGTGCTGGGGCTGGTCCGCGAGATCGAGGCCTGCGACGCGCTGGACGTGCGGGGCCTGATGACCGTGGCCATCAAGGGCGAGGATGCCCAGGTGGCCGCCTGCTTCAACCGGATGCTCGAACTGCAACGGGACCTGCGTGATGCCCAGGCCCTCGGCTCCGCGTGGGACGAGCTCAGCATGGGCATGTCAGGTGACCTGGAGCTGGCCGTCGCCCACGGATCGACCTGCCTGCGGGTGGGCACCGCCATCTTTGGCGCCCGTGATTACGGGCCGGCCGCCTGACATCCATGGCCAGACGGCCCGGACCGGTCAGAGGTTCTCGACCTCCAGGCGTGGCACTTCGTCGGCCGGAGTGAAGCCGAAGAGCTGGCTGTAGAAGCTCAGCTGGGCCTCCACCACGGCGCGACGGGTGCTCTGCTTGCGGAAGCCATGGCCTTCGCCCTCGAACATCAGCAGCGCCACCGGCAGCTTCTTGGCCCGCACGGCGTTGGCCATCGCCTCGGCCTGGTTGGGCGGCACCACCTTGTCGTCGAGTCCCTGCAGGATGAGCATCGGACTCGAGAGACGATCGACGTGGTGGATGGGGGAGCGCTCCTCGTAGAGCGCCTTCTGCTCCGGCCACGGTCCCACCAGCCCAAAGGGGTACTTGGCCTCGAACTTGTGGGTGTCGGTGACGAGCGTCTCGAGGTCACCGATGCCGTAGCGGCTCACACCGGCTGCGAAGACGTCCGAGGTCACCAGAGCCTGCAGGGTGGTGTACCCGCCGGCCGAGCCACCCTGGATGATGACCCGTTGCGGATCGGCAAGGCCCCGTTCGACGACGGCCCGAACGGCACCCACCGCATCGGCCACGTCCGCCACACCCCAGTTCCCGCGCAATCGGTTGCGGTACTCACGCCCGAAGCCGGCCGAGCCGGAGTAGTTGACGTCGAGGACGCCGAAGCCGCGGCTGGTCCAGAACTGGAAGTCGCTGCGGTACACGCCGGGCGCCATGCCCGTGGGGCCGCCGTGGGTGTTCACCACCAGGGGAGGAAGTTCTCCGTCGGGGAGCTGGCAGTCCGGGTTGGTCGGCGGGTAGAACCAGGTCTGGGCTGGGCCGAAGCCTGCGTCGAACCAGAGCGACTCGGGCACCGACACCCACGTCGCGTCGGGCTGCCGCTCGGCGGCCTCCTTGACACTCACCACCTGGTCGTCCGTCAGCCGCAGGATCTGGGCGTGACGGTCGGCATGGTCGACGTTGAGGAAGACCCCGGCCGGGCCGGCGACGATCGTGTCCACGTCGGCAAAGGTCATGGGCAACAGCTGGTGACTGCCGTCCAGGGCCACCCGAAGGAGGCAGGCACGAGCGTCCTGATAGCAGAACATCACCAGCGATTCGCCGTCGACGGCATAGCAGTCATTGCCCTGGACCCACAGGGGTCGGCAGAAGTCGGCGTCCAGCCGGACCAGCTGACGTCGTTCACCGTCGGCCAGGATCCACGGATTCCAGAATCCCGTCTCGTCGCTCAGGTGGACCAGATGCTCACCGACCCAGCGCGGATGCAGCACCGAGACCTCGTCGCGAGCCAGGATGGCCTGCGCCTCGAGCGGGCCGGCATCCAACCATGAGGCCGTCATGAGACGGGTCTGGTCCCACGGCATGTTGGGGTGGTCCCATTCGATCCAGGCCAGGCTCCCGGCCGTTGAGAGTTCTGGGTGTGCGTAGAAGTCGGCCCCCTGGGCCAGGACACGTCCATGGTCTGCGTTGTCGTGGTCGAGCGAGAGCGCCACGATGGTGTTCTCCGGCTCGCCCTCCACGCGGTGGTCCTCGCGGACGGCGAGCACGATGCGACGGGCGGCATCGACGCGTAGACCCCCAAAACGCACGGCACGATCTCCCGTGGTGATGGCGCGATCCGTGCCGTCCTGGACGACGTGCACGGCGCCGTCGTCGTCATTGCACCACGCGACGATGCCTTCTTGTGCATGCCAGGTGCCGCCGCCATACTCCTGCACCCTGGATCGCACGCTCGCGTCTGCGGGGGTCACGTCCGTCGTGGTGTCGCCGCGGCGACGAACCAGCACCGTTCGGCCATCCAACTCCGGGCGGCTCTCGAGCCAGTACAGATCCGTGCCGTCGACTCCCAGGCTGTTGAGGCCCATACCGGAGGCCAGGAGTGCGTCGATGCTGACCGGGGAGGGCCAGCTGCCACAGGGGAGCGAAGAAGGTGTGCTCATGGTCCCGACCCTACCCAGTGCGCGGACGCAGCGACTGGCCTGCGGGCCGCCGGGGACTGGTTCCACACGATCGTGTCTGGAAGTTCGCGCTCGCTTGGGGCACAATCGAGACACCACCACACTCTGGCCAGTTGACCATGTCTGCAGGGGAAGGCACGACAGGGCCTTGGTCAGGAGAACAGTGATGGTTGACACGACTGGTGGGCTCGTGATGGTCCACTCGACGCCGTCGGCTCTGTGTCCCCACATCGAGTGGGCAGTCGGGGGCGTACTTGGCGCGCCCGTGGAACTTGTCTGGCGGCCCCAGACGGCGCTTCCCGGTCACCTGCGCACCGAGTTCTCGTGGCGTGGGGCAGAGGGCACCGGGGCGCGACTGGCCAGCGCCTTCCTGGCCTGGAGGCGGATCCGCTATGAGGTCACCGAGGACCAGGGCAGTGATGGTGAGGGGCACCGCTGGAGCTACACCCCGGATCTGGGGATCTTCCACGCCAGCACCAATGTGCATGGCGATGTGATGGTCCCCGAGGATCGGCTGCGGTCTGCCCTGGCGGCAGACAATGCCGGAACCAGACCACTGCGCGAGGGTCTTCACGAGCTGCTGGGCACCGCCTGGGACCAGGAACTCGAGATCTTCCGACAAGCAGCCGAGGACGACTCGGTGCGCTGGATGGATCGCGCAGTCTGAGTCGCCCTCGGCAGGATCCTGCTGGATGCAGGGTCAGCGGCTCTGGTGCTCGTTGGTGACCACGACGGCCACATTGTGGCCTCCGAAGCCGAAGGAGTTGTTCATCGCCGCGAGGTCGCCGGCAGGCAATTCCTGGCGGCTGGTGGCGATCTGAACCGGAAGATCAGGCTCGAGGTTCTCGATGTTGATCGTCGCCGGGATGTTGCGGGTGTTCAGCGCCATCACCGTCGCGAAGGTCTCGATCGCTCCAGCGCCCCCCAGGAGGTGTCCGGTCATCGACTTGGTGGACGTGACGATGACGTCATCTGCGGCATCGCCGAGCGCGGCACGGATCGAATGCGCCTCGGTGACGTCACCCTGCGGCGTCGACGTGCCATGGGCGTTGATGTGCTTGATGTCGCCAGCGTCCACCCCCGACTGCTTGAGAGCGCGCAGCATCGCCGACGACTGGCCACGGCCGCTCGGATCTGGCTGGACGAAGTCATGGTTGTCGGCGCTGATGCCTGCACCGGCGATGGTGCCGTAGATCTTTGCCCCCCGGGCCTGCGCATGTTCCAGTCGTTCCAGAACCATGCACACCGAACCCTCACCCATGACGAAGCCGTCGCGGCCGGTGTCCCAGGGGCGCGACGCGGTCTCGGGGGAGTCATTGCGTCGGCTCAGGGCCTGCATCTGCGCGAAGGAGTTGATGGTGAGCGGGTGCAGCACGGACTCGGTGCCACCGGCCAGCACGACGTCGGCGCGGTCCAGACGGATCATGTCCACGGCCAGACTGATCGCCTCATTCGAGGAGGCGCAGGCGCTGACCGGGTCATGGATGCCGGCCCGGGCGTTGACCTTGAGCCCCAGGTTGGCCGCCGGAGCATTGCCGATCAGCATCGGGATGGTGAAGGGGCTCACGCGGCGCAGTCCCTTCTCCTTCTGGATGTCCCACTGGTTCAGCAGGGTGTTGAGGCCGCCGATGCCGCTGGCGACGCTGACACCCACGCGGTCCTCATCGATGCCCTCATTGGTCGCGCCGAAGACGAATCCGGCATCCTCCCACGCCTCCTGACCGGCAATGAGCGCCAGTTGTGTTGATCGGTCCAGGCGACGGGCGGCCGTCCGGTCGAGGTGGCTGGCCGGATCGCCCTTCACCTGCGCGGCGAAGGTGACCGGCAGTTCCGCGGCCCAGTCCTGCTCCAGGGAGCTGGCTCCGCTGACCCCGTCGAGCATCGCCTGCCAGGTGCTCGGGGCATTCTCGCCGAGTGGGGTGTAAGCGCCGAATCCGGTGATGACAACGGTGGTCATGGAATCTCCAGTGAGTGATGGGTGTGTGGATGTGACTGTGCCGAGCGCGTCGGCCCCTGGACTGGGTGACGCGCTCGGCACCGGGTGGTCGATCAGGCCTGGGCGCGCTCGACGAAGGCCACGGCGTCGCCGACGGTCTTGAGGTTCTTGGCGTCCTCGTCGGGGATGGACACGCCGAACTTCTCCTCGCAGGCGTAGATGATCTCGACCATCGACAGCGAGTCGACGTCCAGGTCATCGGTGAAGGACTTGTCCAGCTGGACGTCCTCGATGGCGACGCCCGCGACGTCGTTGACGATCTCGGCGATGTCGTTGCGGATCTCTTCGGTGCTGGCCATGGTGGCCTCCTGGTTCTCTTCGTGGTGTGTTGTGTTTGGCGTGACGGAGGAGTCGGGTGATCCCTCCGGGTACGTGGGTCCCCCTGAGTAGGGGCGGTCAGGGCAGGACGACCACCTGGCCGGCGTAGGCCAGGCCGGCGCCGAAGCCCATCAGCAGGGCCTTCTGTCCGCTACGGGCCTCGCCCGACTGCAGGACCGCGTCGAGCGCCAGTGGAATGGAGGCCGCGGAGGAGTTGCCCATCTGGGCAATGTCGCGGGCGACGACGATTCCCTCCGGCAGCTTGAGCTGGCGCAAGGTTGAGTCCGTGATGCGGTTGTTGGCCTGGTGCGGGATGAAGACGTCAAGCTCCTCGGGCGCCAGCCCGGCCGCCTCCAGCGTCTCGCGGGTCCGTTCGGCGACGAAGGTCGTGGCCCACCGGAAGACCTTGGTCCCTTCCATCCGAAGGTAGGGACGTTCCTGGCCGTCGACGAGGCTCTCCCAGTCGTCCAGGGTGATGACCTCGCTGTGGCTCGGGTCCGACCCCCAGATGGTCGGTCCGATGGCGGGCACCTCCGAGGGGCCGATCACCACGGCACCAGCGCCGTCGCTGAAGATGAAGGCGGTGCCGCGGTCAGCCATGTCCAGATAGGGGCTCAGCACTTCGGTTCCCACGACGAGGACGTGCGTCGAGGTTCCCGTACGGATCAGCGAGTCGGCCAGGGCGACCCCGTGGCAGAAGCCAGCGCAGGCGGCGGAGATGTCGAAGACGGCGGGGGAGGGGCACCCGAGCTCCTGGGCGACCCGCGCGGCCATCGAGGGCATCTGCTGGGAATTGCTGACGGTGGCAAGGATCAGGGTGTCGATCTGGTCGAGCGTCATGCCCGCCCGTTCGACAGCCTGACGGCAGGCATCAGCCGCCAGGGTCACGGCGGTCTCGCCCTCGGCCACCCAGTGCCGCTGGGTGATGCCGGTCCGCTGCCGGATCCACTCATCGTTCGAGTCGATCATGGTGCAGATCTCGTCATTGTCCACCACTCGGGAGCCACGGGCGGCTCCGGTGGAGATGATCCGCGCCGAGGTCGATCCCGATGACATCGCAAGGGTCGCCATCTCAGGCACCCGCAGCCGCATGCTGCGCGACGAAGGCGCGCGCGTCGTCCAACTGGTCGGGGCTGTTCAGGTTGAACAGTTCGACGCCCTTGAGGTTTCGCTTGGCGATTCCGGTGAGCGTGCCGGCCGGGGTCAGCTCCAGCAGGCCAGTGACACCGTGTTCCCGCATGGTGTCCATGCAGAGGTCCCAGCGGACCGGGTTGGCCACCTGGCTGATCAGTCGCTCCAGGTAGTCGTCCCCATCCGTGACCACCTGTCCGTCGCGATTGCTGAGCAGCGCCAACTGCGCGTTTGCCGGCGAGATGGCGCTGGCTGTTGTGCGCATCCGGTCCACCGCGGGTTCCATGTGCACGGTGTGGAAGGCGCCGGCGACGCTCAGCGGGAAGAGCCGGCTCCGGCGGGGGGCCGCCTCCGCGAAGGCCTCCAGTTCCTCGACGGTTCCGGCGGCGACGATCTGGCCGGAGCCGTTGTTGTTCGCCGGGGTGAGCCCGGCGGCCTCGATGGCGGACAGGACCTCGTCTCGGTCGCCGCCGATGACGGCGGTCATCGACGTGGGCCGCAGGGCAGAGGCTTCGGCCATGGCGCGCCCACGCTCCCGAACGAGGTTCATCGCATCGGCAGCGGTGAGGACGCCCGCAATCGCGGCCGCGGCCAACTCGCCGACGCTGTGTCCTCCCACGATGCCGACGCGCTCGTCGACACCGGGTTCACCGAGCAGTTCGGCGGCGGTGGCGATGGCAGCTGCCACGAGCAGGGGCTGGGCGACGGCCGTGTCCCTGATGGTCTCCGCGTCGGAGGTGGTGCCGTGCGCCGCCAGGTCGGTCCCTGCCACGTCGGCCAACTCCGCGAAGCGCTGGGAGAAGCCGTCAAGCTCCAACCAGGGAGCGAGGAAGCCGGGGGTCTGGGCGCCCTGTCCGGGGGCAACGATTGCAAGCACGTAGACAACTCTCGCTCGTCGTTGCCGGAAACCGAGCAGACGACGCGACGAAAAGTGTGGTCGGTGTTTTGTGGGAACCCCACAGTTGAACCGCGAGGGAGCCCGCGAGAGCGCGAATCCTGATTGTGGAAGGAGGCGAATCACACTCGTGTCACCCGGTCCTTGGGAGACAACGTGGACCAGTCCTTGGAGAGCTGTCCGGTGCTGCCAGAATGGGGGGACCTACAGGAGATTGGGGCCCTCATGAGTCTGCGGATCATCGCACGCGGCAATCGCCTCGCGTCGATGGGGCAATCGATCGTTGTCGAGGTCAACTCGGAGCAGGGGATGCTGCGGCTCGGCGCGCCTTTCTACCGTCGCTCGATCCCGCTCGCCGAGATCACGTCCGTGACCACGGCGCCTGACGATGGGCTCAACCGCGGCGTCGTGAATTGGTTCGTGGTCGGTCGTGCACAGTCACCACAGGGCGTCCGGCTCAACACCGGTGGCTCGGCGCGGGTCGACATCACCACCGCCACCGGAGGCAGATACCAGGTCGTCGTGGACACGCCTGAACAGGCTGGGCAAGTGGCCGATGCGCTCCGGCGCTATCGGGACAGCTGCCCCTGACGTCCGCGACCCCGCTCCACCCCCCCTGTGCTGCCTGATGCCCCCAGCCACGGACTCGTGGCCCAACCGAGGTCCGTTCATGTTGCTGCGCTCGTGTCGCTCGCCGGGGGACGTCCATCCGTGGGACCGCGAAAGCTGGACCGCACCGATGGACCCTCTGCCGTTCTGGGGCGCCTCGCAGATCCTGAGGGGTGTCAGCTGCGATGGTCACGCCTCCTCAGTTGTGTCGCGGCCGGTCGCGTAGGCGTAGGAGGCCAGGACGACCTGCTTGGCCACGACGATGTCGGCGCTGTCGCGGGGGGTGTAGAGCATCACGACGTTGATGCCCTGTTCGTAGAGGGGTGCTTCTCTCCCCATCCCGAGGCGAAGAAGGCCGCATGGTCGGCCGGGTCAAGCGACAGGTGGAGGCTGCCGTCCGCGTGCAGGTGGACGAACTCGGAATCGCGATCGGGGGGCAGCAGCACCGCCTCGGATGCGTGCGGGGCGTGGGCCGGGTTCCGGTGGCGACGACCACCGCCCAGAGGGCGCCTCGGTGGGGTTTGTCCAGCCAATCTGGTCAGCGTTGCGCCGCCGCCAGGCGGCCCAGGGTGATCGACAGCCGCAGCACATAGGCGTCGCGGGCGTCGGTGGGGGAGTAGCCCGTGACGTCCTGGATCCGCTTGATCCGGTAGCGAACCGTGTTGGCATGCACGAACAGATCGCGAGCGGTCGCCTCCACCGAACAACCGTGGTCGAGGAAGCTCACACAGGTCTCCAACAGATCGCCTCCGGCCGCCCGCAGCGGCTCGAAGACCTCGCGGGCTAGTGCTCGTCGGGCATGCCCGTCGCCTGCCAGCACGCGTTCGGGCAACAATTCGGTGGCCGGCAGTGCCCTGGCGCCTTCGGGCCAGGCGTCCGAGGCCCGCAGGCCGCTGGTCGCGGCCCTGGCCGAGAGGGGGGCCTCCACCAGGTCCTCCACCAGTGGGCCGATCACCACGTGACCCTCGCCGAAGTACTCCACCAGTCTTTCGGTCACCTCGACGGCTGCCTGATCATCGGTCACCTCGGGGCCGCTGGCCACCAGCACCAGTCGGTCTCCCTGGATGGCGGCCAGGACGTCCAGTTTCATGCGACGGGCCTGGCGTCGAAGCCGTGTGATGGCCGGGTCACCCTCCGGATGCACTCGGCCAACGGCGACGAAGACCTTGCTGCCGGAATTCCACCCCAGGGTCGAGGCCCGGGAGACCATCGACTCGTCGGCCTCCGCGCGTACGATGGCGTCCACCACGAGCGCCTCCATGCGGGCATCCCAGGCGCCGCGCACCTCGGCGGCCCGTGCATAGACCTCCGCCGCGGCGAAGGCCACCTCCCGTGAGTAGTGCACGATGGCGGTCTGCAGTACCGGCCGATCCTCGTCGGGAACCAGGTGCTGCACCTGCTCCTCCACGACGGTGATCGTCGTGCGCATCAGGTCCACCGTCTGGTGGAGCGAGATGTTTCGGGTCAGGGCGCGCGGAGCGGCCGCAAAGACATTGGCCGGATCGAAGGCCACTTCCGGATCGTCGGCCACCCACTGGACGAAACCATCGATCCCGCCCCGGGCCACCACCGTGATCCAGGAGCGGTGTTCGGCGTCGAGCTCCCCGAACCAGGGGTGTCGCTCGTCGAGTGCCGCCAGGACGGCGGTGGTCAGGCGGCCTGTGGTGGTCTGCAGACGCTGCACCAGCTCCCGACGTTCACGGTCGTCCGGTACGAGGGCTCGGCCCGTGCCGAGCGCGGGCACCCCGTCCGTGACGCGATGCGGCGACATGGATCCAACCTCCTGTTGACCGATGATCACTTCTCGTTCGTGGGCCCGCCGAACATGATCTCGTCCCAGCTGGGGATCGATGCGCGCTTCTTCCGCGACCGCGGACGGGGCTTCGGAGCCGGCTTCTCGTCGGGAACCGGTTCGGCGTCGACAGCCGGATCCGTGCTTCCAGTGAATTCCTGGTCGGCCTCGCCGGTGTGGACGGGCAGCTGCGGTTCAGAGTCTTGGACCGCCGGGGCCGGCGGGAGCTCTGCGACGGGCTGCTGCGGACCGTCAAGCTGCGGAACCTGGGCTGCACCGCCCTCGAGGGCAGCACCCGGCGTCGCGTCCGAGCCGCCCACGGCGGGATTCTCGTCCGCTTCCTCCACGGCGGCGGTGCCGTCCGCCTTCACCTCGGCAGCGGTGCGGTCCGCTTCCTCCACCTCGGCAGCGGTGCCGTCCGTGTCCTCCTCGGCACGAGCGTCGTCCGACGGTGCCTGCTGTGTGACCGGGCTGGCCAGACCGGCGTAGATGTTCACCGAGTCCTCGGCAAAGGAGCTGAGCATCTCGTAGAGGACGTCCATGTCCGAGGTGTTCTTGGGCACGAAATCGTAGACACCGTCCACCTCCTCCAGCTCGTCGGCGGGGAAGTCCTGGTCCTCGCCCTCGCTGGGGGCCTCGGGCTCCGGCTCGCGGGACTCGCTGGGCGTCGCCGCCTCGAAGGGAGGACGCTGGCCGGGCAAAGATCCGGTCTGGACGGCGCGCACCAGGGCCAGTTCATCGTTCAGGTCCACCGTCGGCTCGGCATCGGTCGGGTCTCCGGTGGCACGGTTCGCGGCGGTCACCTCGCCGATCAGTTCCCGGGCAGGGTCATCCTGCGCGACGCTGAAGCGGGCACGCATGTCGAAGATGAAGTGCGCGTCCTGGTGATTGCCCTCGGCATCGTCATAGCTGGCCCGCACGGTCCACCTGCGGTCCTCATTGCGCCAGGCATCCCACTTCACCTGCTCGGACAGAGCACTGCCCAGCCGCTCCTCGACCACCGAGCCCATGGCCCGGACCGAGCCTGTCTCACCACGACGACGCACGGGGCACTGCAAGGCGGTCAGCGCGATGTGCTCGCGTTCGGCCAGCACCGGGGCAGCGTAGGGTTCGACCTTCTCCGCCGGTACTCCTGCTTCCTGCGCCACGTCCTCCAGCGAGGCTCCGGACCGGATTCGGTTCTGGATGTCGCGAGGGCTGAGGGCGCTTGTCATGTTCTTCTCCACTGCTGGCGGAACGGGGTGCACGTCATGGTTCTGGGTTCTGTCGGGCTGGCGTGTGTTCGGGGGGCCGTGCCCGCACGTACTGTTCAGGTCACAGTACTGCTGCTTCCAACCTATCGTGACCTGCCAGCCGCGGTCGCGTCCCTCCTCTGCCGACGCGCCGTCGGGCGGCCAGAGGTGTGCGCAGGGTTCGGATGGTCTGTCAGTATCGGCACATGACTGCCCGTACGACGCCTGAACCCCGAACCTCCAACGATCCGCTCTCGCCGCACGATGCCATCCTGCTGGTTTCCTTCGGTGGGCCGGAAAAGGCTGACGAGGTCGTGGACTTCCTCGAGGTGGTCACCCGGGGGTCCGGCATCCCCCGGGAGAGGCTGGCAGTGGTGGGGGAGCACTACTTCCTGTTCGGTGGCCGCAGCCCGATCAATGACCAGAACAGGGCACTGATCGCTGCCCTCGCCGAGGAACTGGCCGAGCGCGGCTCAGAGGTCCCCATCTACTGGGGCAACCGGAACTGGCATCCCTTCATCGACGAGGCGATCCAGCAGATCGTCGCCGACGGACACCAGCGCGTCCTGATGGTGACCACGAGCGCCTATCCGTCCTATTCCGGCTGCCGCCAGTACCGCGAGGCGGTGGCCGATTCCGTGCAGCGACTGGCCCCCGGACTGCAGGTGGACAGGGTGGGCCACTACGCCCTGGATGACGGCTTCATCCGGGCCAATGGCGAAGCGCTGGTCCGGGCCCGCGCCGAAGTGCCCGGTGCTCGCGTCGTCTTCGTGACCCATTCGATTCCCACCCACATGGACGCAACGTCGGGAGCTGAACCCGAAGGACATGCCTACCTGCGCTGGCACCAGGAAGTGGCCGCACGGGTGGCTGGCCTTGCCGACGTCCAGGAGCACGACCTGGTCTTCTGCTCCCGTTCCGGGCGTCCAGAGCAGCCGTGGCTGGAACCCGATGTGAATGACCACCTCGCGCGGCTGGCCGAGGCCGGAATTCGTGAGGTGGTGCTGGCACCCATCGGATTCATCTCGGACCACATGGAGGTCATCTACGACCTGGACACCCAGGCGCGAGAGACCTGCGAACAACTGGGCATCACGATGGTGCGGGCGGACACGGCGGGCACCTCGCCCGTCTTCGTGCAGGGCCTGGTGGATCGACTGCTCGAGCGATCCGAGCAGGCCCGAGCGGCGCAGTCTGCCGACAGTGCCACCATGCCTCTTGCCACCGGTTGTGGCGGGACAGGTTGCTGCCCCCACCCGCGGGGGCTGCAGCTGCCGGCCGTCGACTGACGAGACCCCGTGGAGAAGGAGCAGGAATCATGAGTACCCAGGACCTCCAGGAAATCTCGCATCAGGATCCGTGGGATGACCTCGACGCGTTCATCGAGCAACCCCGTCTGGCCGGTCTGGAGCTGAGCTGTGACGGCCGCTGGCTGTTGGCCAGCGTTGACCACCTCTCGCAGGACAGAACCGCCTGGCGCCGATCCCTGTGGCGGGTGGACCCCACGGGAGCGCAGCCAGCCCGGCGCCTGACCAGGGGCCTGGACGGCGAGGTGCTGGCCGCCTTCCTTCCCAATGGTGACGTGCTCTTCGGCGGGCGTCGCCCGTTGCCCGTCGTGCCGGCTCCTGACGACCATGAGCGGGGACTGTGGCGGCTCCCGGCCGATGGTGGCGAGGCGCAACTCGTGGTGCGCGGCGTGGAGAGTGCACGCACCGTGCTGAGTGCCCGCGGATCCGAACAGGTGGTCCTGGGCCTGGGGGTTGCCCGCAGCGCGAACAATCTCGCGGCTGATGCCACCTGGCGTGCCGAGCGGTCCCGCGCCAAGGTGGCGGCCATCCTGCATGAGTCCGCCGCGGTGCGGCACTGGGACCATGACCTGCCCGCGGAGCAGGTCCGCTTTGCCCTGTGTCCGCTGCCCGATCCGGACGGGGAGGCCACCTCCGTCGCCGAGCTGGATCTCTTCTCCCCCTGGTTGGGCGACGGACTGTCGGCCGACGCAGTGCTCTCCCGGGATGGTCGGTTCGTGGTGTGCGTCGACGAGCAGGCCGGGCCAAGGGCCCAGCGACGGGGCCGGATCCTGCGCATCCAAGTGGATGACGGCACGGTTGAGAGCCTGCTGGACCAGCAGGACTGCGAGTTCGGTTCGCCGGTGCTCAGCCAGGACGACCGCTGGCTCGCGTGTGTGCGGCATGTGCCCGGCGATGCCCACGAGGCCCCCCACCAGTACCTGCACCTGCTGGACACCACCACCGGTGACCACCGGGACCTGGCGCCTGAGTGGCCGCGGTGGGGCACCCCGGTGGGTTTCTCGCCGGCTGGCGACGTGCTCTATGTGGTGGCTGATGAGGACGGTGATGCACCCGTCTTCGCCGTGGACACCGCGACGGGCGGGGTCCGTCGTCTCACCGGGCCGGGGGCGCACAGCGCGGTGAGCATCTCACCCGACGGGGCATACCTGTATGCGCTGCGCTCCAGCTGGGTTGAAGCGGGCAGCATCGTGCGCATCTCGGCCACGACGGGCGAGAGCACCGTGCTGCATCGCCCGGCTCCCCAGGTGCCGCTACCCGGAAAGCTGGAGAGGATCAGCACCACGGCGGCCGACGGCCAGCAGATCCACTCCTGGCTGGCGGTGCCCCACGAGGCCACGGCAGAGCGACCCGTGCCGCTGGTGCTGTGGGCGCACGGTGGGCCGCTCAACTCGTGGAATGCGTGGAGCTGGCGCTGGTGTCCCTGGTTGCTGGTCAGCCAGGGCTGGGCGGTTCTGTTGCCGGACCCGGCCCTGAGCACCGGCTATGGGCGCAACTTCATCCAACGCGGCTGGGGCCGGTGGGGTGAGGAGCCCTTCACCGACCTGATGACGGCCACCGATGCAGCGCTGGAACGCGATGAGCTCGACGAAGGGCGCACCGCCATGATGGGCGGCTCCTTCGGCGGCTACATGGCCAACTGGATCGCGGGGCACACGGATCGCTTCCGGTGCATCGTCTCGCATGCCAGCCTGTGGAACCTGGACTCATTCCTCGCGGCGACTGACCACCCGTGGTACTGGGAGCGGGAGATGACCGTCCAGATGCGCTCGGAGCATTCGCCGCATCTGTTCGCCGACGCCATCCACACGCCGATGCTGGTGATCCACGGGGACAAGGACCATCGTGTGCCGATTGGGGAGGGGCTGGCTCTGTGGTGGGCCCTCAACCGCGGCCACGACGGCGCGCCGGAGGAGCTTGCCCACAAGTTCCTGTACTTCCCCGACGAGAACCACTGGGTGCTCACTCCGCAGCATGCGCGGATCTGGTACGCAACCGTGCGAAGCTTCCTCGCCCAACACATGGAGGGGCGGGCCTTCATCCGCCCGGGCTTGGTGTGATACACATGTGCCTGCCCTTGGGGCGGAACCGATTTCCGGAGCGGGAACAAAGCCTGCTCCAGACGTGTTGAGGGCACACCGACGACGCGGATTCTCGACGACAGCAGGAAGGACGACATGGCGACCGATTACGACGCCCCTCGCAAGACTGACGAGGAAATCAACGAGGACTCCATCGAGGAGCTCAAGAACCGTCGCAATGACAAGAACTCGGGCAAGGTCGACGAGGATGAGGTCGAGGCTGCTGAGTCCTTCGAGCTGCCCGGTGCCGACCTGTCGCACGAGGAGCTGACCGTCCGCGTTCTCCCGCGCCAGGCCAATGAGTTCACGTGCGCGTCGTGCTTCCTGGTCAAGGCGGCCAGCCAGATGGCTGAGACCAAGGGTGGTCAGAGCTACTGCGTGGACTGTGTCTGAGTCCGCACTCACCTGAGATCGACGCAGCTCGTCCGCACGACGAAGGGGCTGTCCTCCCGGCCGGGAGGACAGCCCCTTCGTCTTTTGGTCCCTGTGACGAGGCCCCTGGCCTGGGACCCCGTCATCAGGGTCCGGCGTCAGATCTTGAACTTGACCTTCTGGGTGGTGTCCAGACGTTCGCCGGTCACTGCCTCGAAGCGGCGGCCGACATAGCGGTTCAGCACCAACTGGCTGACTCCGAGTCCCACACCGGAGGCCAGCGCCCACATGGCGGCATAGGTCGGGGGCACCTCGGGATCATTGGGGTCCGGCGGATTGTCACCCGTGGCAACCTTCCATCCGGCCTTCAGCACCTTCTGCGTGACCACGGTGGTCACTGCGCCGAGCAGTCCGGCGTAGATCTTGAAACCGATGTTCTGGCTCGTGGTGGCCATCGGGTCTCCTCACGTTGGCGTTGATGCGATGCCATGGAGTCCGCGTCTCGCGGGGCATCTTCGCAGTCCATGGTAGGCCCGCTGGGCAGCCAGTGGAGGGCACCGTTCGCGCTCGGCGCAGCTGTCGCGGGGACCCGGTAGGTTGGTTCCATGCGCACAGGCCCCGTCCCCACAGCCCAGGACCCTCGTGAGCACCTCACGGTGCCTCCCACCTGGTGGCTGTTCGCCCTTGCGTTCGGCTTGACATTGGTGGTGGTCGTGGGCGCGTACACCAATTTCTGGTTCGGCGCGGCCACCGCGGTGCTCAGTCTGCTGGGTATCGGCGCCGGCTTCTACCACTTCGGACATCCAGTGGTCGCGGTGGACCAGACCGGTCTGCGTGCTGGCCACGCCCATATCGACTGGGAGTGGGTCGCCGGCGCTGAAGCCCTCGACGAGAAGCAGATGCGGGAGGCTCTGGGCCCGGGTTCCCTGGCCTCGGGCTGGTTCCTGACGCGCCCCTACATCAAGGGCGGCGTTCGCGTGGAACTAGCGGACCCGGCCGATCCACACCCCTTCTGGTTGGTCAGCAGCCGTAGGCCACAGGTGGTGGCGCACCTGGTGAATGAGCGTGCGGCGGGCCGGCCGTGATGACTGACGCAGAAGCCGCCCAGACGGGCCCCCTCCATGCGCTCCGGGTGAGGCGACTCGACCCGGAACTCCCGCTACCCACCCGCGCACATCCCGATGACGCCGGACTTGACCTGATGACCACGGCTGACGTGGTCCTCGCGCCAGGGGAACGAGTGCTGGTGGGAACCGGCCTGGCCATCGCCCTGCCCCGCGGCTTCGTCGGACTGGTCCATCCGCGTTCGGGACTTGCGGCAAGGCACGGCGTCACCGTCGTGAACGCACCGGGAACGGTCGATTCCGGCTACCGGGGAGAGATCAAGGTCTGTCTGCTGAACACCGATCGTCAGCACAGCGTCACGCTGCACCGCGGCGACCGCATCGCCCAACTGGTGGTTCAGGCCGTCGAGCTGCCGGCGGTCGTCGAGGTGGTCGAGCTGGATGCCTCCGATCGTGGTGCCGCCGGACACGGCTCCACCGGGGGAGTGCTCGGGTGGCAGCGGGGCGACGAACCGACGAGCTAGGATCGACGTCGTTGCCGGGCGAAGGTCGCCGCGGCGTGCGGAAGGGATGTTATCCGTGAGCACTGGGCCCATTGACAACCAGGACGTCGAGCAGGTTGAGAACGGCCAGGAGCCGGTCAACCCCGACGATCCCCGCTGGCTCGAGTTGGACGAGAAGGACTGGCGCGAGGACGGCCCCTATGACATCGACGAGGTGGACCTCGACGCCGACGAGATCGATCGGCTGGACTTCGGTGGCGTCATCCTGACCCCCTTCGAGGGGATGGGCATGCAGCTGCAGGTGGACGAGAACACCGGCAATGTGCAGGCCATCCTCGTCCTGCATGAGAATTCCGCCATCGAGATTGCGCTCTTCGGCGCGCCCGCCAGCAGCTCCATGGCAGCGGACATTCGCCGGGAGATGGTGCAGGTCACCGCGCAGCAGGGCGGCGACGTGCAGCTGGCCGAGGGGCCCTTCGGCGCGGAGATCCGCCGGGTCATCCCGCTGCAGGACGAGCAGGGTCAGCAGGTGTACCACGTCTCCCGCTCCTGGTTCGCTCAGGGGCCGCGCTGGCTGCTGCGCGGTGTGGTGATGGGCGAGGCCGGAATGCACGACGGTGTGGATGCCCCCACGGAGCTCTTCCTGGAGATCTTCCGCAACCTCGTGGTCCGTCGCGACGAACAGCCGCGCGTGCCGGGCGACCTGATTCCCCTCACCATCCCCGCTGAGCTGCAGCAGTCCGAGGCCGTCGAGCCCGGTGACGCCGCACTCCAGTGAGCGCACCATCGGCTCCGCAGCCCAGGGGCAGCGGGTCATGAGCATGTTCAGTCGTTCCCTGCGCCGATTCCAGGCGCAGGACACTCCGGCGGAGAACGTGGCGCCGGACCACACGCGGTCTTCGATCGCCACTGTGACGCCCCGCCGCGTCGCGGTGGTGCGTGGCCGCGTTCGCAGTGCGACGGTGACTCCGGATGGTCCACGGTGGTTGGAGGCCACCATCGACGACGGCACCGGTGAACTGGTGCTGATCTGGATGGGGCGCCACAGCGTCCTGGGCGTCGAGCAGGGGCGGCTGATGGAGGTCGAGGGGCTGGTCACCCGTTTCCAGGGGCGGCTGGCCATCTACAACCCCAAATACACATTGTTGCCCGGTTGAGGTGATGCGGTCAGCCCGTGGGCCGTTGCCGTCAGAGGCCGTGGGCTGGCACCAGGAGACGGGCGAGTTCTCGCTCGTGCTCCGGCGAGACGACGAAGATCAGCTCGTCGCCGGGCTCGAGGACATTGCCATCGTCCGGCCGCATCGCACGTCCCTGCCGAATCACGGCAACCAGGACGGCGTCACCGGGCAGCGAGATCGCGCGCAACTGCTGGCCCACCCGGGGGCTCTCCGCCGGGAGGGTGAGTTCCACCAGATTCGCGCTGCCGCTCTTGAAGGTGAAGATCCGCACCAGGTCGCCGATGCTGACGGCCTCCTCCACCAGGGCAGACATGATCCGCGGGGTGGACACGGCGACGTCGACGCCCCAGACCTCGTCGAAGAGCCATTCATTCTCGGGATGGTTCACTCGCCCCACGGTCCGCGGCACGCCAAACTCGGTCTTGGCCAACAGAGTGTGCACGAGGTTCGCCTTGTCATCGCCGGTGGCCGCGATGCAGACGTCACAGGTGTCCAGTCGCGCCTCGCTGAGCGTGTCCAGCTCACAGGCGTCAGCCAGGAGCCATTCGGCGGTCGGGACGGACTCGGTCCGGATGGCGTCCGGGTCACGGTCGATCAGCAGAACCTGGTGCCCGTTGGCGATCAGCTCCCGTGCAATGGAACTCCCGACATTGCCTGCTCCGGCGATGACGATGCGCATGTTCTTCTCCTGGGGGTTCCGGGCTGGTCAGCGATGGACGGGGGATGTGCTGAGCACATCCTCGATCTCGTCGGTGCGGTCGATCTCGATGGCGGCATAGAGCAGGTCGCCCTCCTGGAGCACCGTGTGCTCGTCGGGCACCATGCCGACTCCGAAACGCACGATGAAGGGCAGCGGGGTGCGCACGGCGCGGGTGATCTCGCCAATCGTGTGACCGATCCAGCCGTCGTGGGTGTGGACCTGGACCAGGCGGGCATTGCCTGCGGGGTCTCGCCAAACGGGTTCCGATCCCTCGGGCAGGAGCCCGCGCAGCACCTGGTTGGCGGCCCAGCGCACAGTGGCAACCGTCTGGATGCCCAGCCGCTCGTAGACCTCGGCCCGCCCCTGGTCATAGATCCGACAGACGACGTTCTGGATGCCGAACTCCTCGCGCACGACACGCGCCGCGAGGATGTTGGAATTGTCACCGCTGGAGACCGCCGCAAAGCCGTCGGCCTGGCGGATGTTGGCCCGCTCGAGCACGTCACGGTCGAAACCGACCCCCTTGACGGTGGTGCCCTTGTAGTCCGGCCCCAGACGACGGAAGCTCTCGGCGCTGGTGTCGATCATCGCGACGCTGTGGCCGCGCTTCTCCAGACTGCGGGCCAGGCTCGAGCCGACGCGCCCGCAGCCCATGATGACGATGTGCATGTGCCTGCCTCCAGGGTGGTTCACGGAACGGGAAAACGGTACAGCACCTCGAAGGCGGGCCCCGGGCCGCGGGTGGTCGTGTGGCATCCCCGTGTCTGCTGAGCGAGGATGGGCGGGTGACTGACTCCGCCCGCCCCGCAACCGCTTCCGACGAGCCGTGGGATGACCCCACAGGAACGGTGGTCGGCCCCGTCGATGTCGGGCCGGTGGCCCACGGCGGGCACTGTGTGGCCCGGCTGGACGGGCGGGTGGTCTTCGTGCGGCATGCCCTGCCCGGGGAACGCGTGATGGTCCGCATCACAGACGCCGGCCGCAAACGGTTCTGGCGAGGCGATGCGGTGGAGGTGGTCGAGGCATCGTCGGACCGTACCCAGGCTCCCTGCCCGATTGCCGGGCCGGGAGGCTGTGGAGGCTGTGACTTCCAGCACGTCACCCCCTCGGGGCAACGACGTCTCAAGCAGGCGGTGGTTCGCGAGCAGCTCGACCACTTGGCGGGGATCACCTGGGATGGTGAAGTGGAGTCCGTCGAACCGCTGACGGGTTGGCGCACCCGGACCAGGTTCGCGGTCGAGCGCGCACAGGAGCAGCAGGGCCTTGCGGTGGTGGGAATGCGGGCACATCGCTCCCATGAACTGGTACGCCTGCCCCAGCAGGGCTGCATGATCGCGGATCCCCGGATGCCGGGGCCAACCGAATTGCAGCAGATCGCGCAGGCAACCGAGGGCGACGAGATCCGCGTGGTCGTGCCGGCAGGTGGGGAGCCCGTCGTGGTCACCGATCGTGCGCAGAGCGCCGTCCTGGTCGAGGAGTCGTGTGGCGGCCGCCGATACCTGGTCCGTGCTGATGGCTTCTGGCAGGTTCACCCCCAGGCCGCCCAGGTCTTGGTGGATGCGGTGATGGATCTGGTGCGCCCCGAAAGTGGCGAGCGGGCACTGGACCTCTACTGCGGTGTCGGGCTCTTCGCTGGAGAACTGGCGATTCGGGGGTGCCGTGTGGTGGGGGTGGAGCAGGCGGGCGCGGCTGTCCAGCTCGCTCGACGCAATGTGCCCGGAGCCCGCTTCATCGCCGCGCCCCTGGTGAAGGCGCTGGCAAAGTTGCCGTCGTCGGTTGACGTCGTGGTCCTCGACCCACCCCGAACGGGCGCGGGAGCGGAGGTGGTGGCCCATCTGGCAGGTCTGGGTGCCCGCGCGATCGCCTATGTGGCATGTGATCCGGCCGCCCTGGCACGTGACCTCAAGACCTTTGCGGAGCACGGCTACCGGGCGCAGGAGATCCGAGCTTTCGACCTCTTCCCGATGACCCACCATGTGGAGTGTGTCGCCCTGCTCACGCCGCAGCACCCGGACCCGGACCATCAGCCCCGGACGGGGGTGGATGCATGAGCGTGAAGTGCACACTGTTGGTCAACATCTGGAATGTCCAAGGGGGGCCTCGCCTGCAGGCGGAGGTCAGCGCCCAGGAGGTGGAGTTCGCATCGATCCCCGCCTCGGGGGACCGACTGCGGGCTGGCAGCCTGGGGGCCGCCATGGGGTCCCTGATGGGCCTGCCGACGATCGACCGGGTGGAACATGCGCCCCGGCTTCCCTTTGAGGATGGCGGGCACAGGACGGCTCGCACGGTGGTCGTGGTGAACCTTGCGCTCTCGCGGGAGCTGGCCACCGACGAGCTGGACCGGATCGTCGACGCGGGTTGGACCGTGATTCAGCACGGGAGCCTGCGCAGCTGAGATGACCGGAGCCTGTGGGTTGGCGCGGGTGGCCCGTTGGCAGAATGGGGGAGTGCCCAAGCATTCCGCCCTGTGTCCGATCCGTCCTGGCGATCCCTGCAGTCTGTGCCAGCCGGGCGCCGATGGTCCCCAGAACTGTGGGCTGGTCTACTTGGTGATGGATGATCCAGAGCTTCGTGAGGCCTGGAACCACAATCGACGCGATCTGATGGCGCGGGGCCGCAAGACGCAGGACCGCACAGCCCAGGACCATCGGTCCTCCGACGATTCCTGAGCTGTGGGTCCAGAACTGTGAACTCCCTCACCACGAGGGATTTTGGACATGAAGATCGCGCATTATTCAGCGTCATTGCGGGTGGCCCGAGCGCGGTGGGTGTAGCAGACTGGGCTCGGATTCCCGTTTGAGCGGGCTCGTCCCGTCGAACATGATATCTTGACATCAAGAGACTTTGGCGCAGGCGCCAGAGCCGACCGACCCAGGAGTGATGCATGAGCGTCAACAGCTTTGGGGCCAAGTCCACCCTTGAGGTGAATGGCCAGTCCTACGAGATCTTCCGGCTCGATGCCGTCGAGGGCTCCGAGAAGCTCCCCTACAGCCTCAAGGTTCTCCTCGAGAACCTGCTCCGCACCGAGGACGGTGCCAACATCACCGCCGAGGACATCAAGGCGCTGGCCGCCGGTGCTCCGACCGGTGAGCCCGACAAGGAGATCCAGTTCACCCCGGCCCGCGTGATCATGCAGGACTTCACCGGCGTGGCCTGTGTCGTCGACCTGGCCACCATGCGCCAGGCCGTCGCCGACCTCGGCGGCGACGCCGACAAGGTGAACCCGCTGGCTCCCGCCGAGCTGGTCATCGACCACTCGGTCATCGCCGAGTACTTCGGCACCCCGGATGCGCTGCAGCTCAACACCGACGTCGAGTACCAGCGCAACCTCGAGCGCTACAAGCTGCTGCGCTGGGCCCAGGGCGCCTTCGACGAGTTCAAGGTCGTCCCCCCGGGCACCGGCATCGTCCACCAGGTCAACATCGAGAACCTGGCCCGCGTGATCTTCCCGCGCACCGTCGACGGCGTGCTGCAGGCCTACCCGGACAGCTGCGTCGGCACCGACTCGCACACCACCATGGTCAACGGCCTGGGCGTCGTGGGCTGGGGTGTTGGTGGCATCGAGGCCGAGGCCGCCATGCTCGGCCAGCCGATCAGCATGCTGATCCCCAAGGTCGTCGGCTTCAAGCTCTCCGGCCGCCTGCCCGAGGGCGTCACCGCCACGGACATGGTGCTGACCATCACCGAGATGCTGCGCGAGCACAAGGTCGTCGGCAAGTTCGTCGAGTTCTACGGCCCCGGCGTCTCCGAGGTGCCGCTGGCCAACCGCGCGACCATCGGCAACATGAGCCCCGAGTACGGCTCGACCATCGCCGTGTGGCCGATCGACGACAAGACCACCGACTACCTGCGCCTGACCGGCCGTGACGAGGACCAGATCGCCCTCGTCGAGGCCTACGCCAAGGAGCAGGGCCTGTGGCACGACGCCAGCAAGGAGCCCGTCTACTCCGAGTACATCGAGCTGGACCTGTCGACGGTCGTCCCGTCGATCGCCGGTCCCAAGCGCCCGCAGGACCGCATCGTGCTGGCCGAGTCCAAGCCCTCCTTCGAGGAGAGCGTCAAGGCCTACACCGCCGACCCGGCCAAGACCGTTCCGGTCACCCTGGCCGACGGCCGCAGCTTCGAGCTGGCCAATGGCGCCGTGACCGTCGCGTCGATCACCTCCTGCACCAACACCTCGAACCCGAGCGTCATGCTGGGCGCCGCCCTGGTGGCCAAGAAGGCCGCAGAGAAGGGTCTCAAGCCCAAGCCCTGGGTCAAGACCACCGTCGCCCCCGGCTCGCAGGTCGTCACCGACTACTACGAGAAGTCCGGCCTGCAGAAGTACCTGGACGAGCTCGGCTTCAACACCGTCGGCTACGGCTGCGTCACCTGCATCGGCAACACCGGCCCGCTGATCCCCGAGGTCTCCAAGGCGATCAATGACAATGACCTGGCCGTCACCGCCGTCCTGTCGGGCAACCGCAATTTCGAGGGCCGCATCAGCCCCGACGTGAAGATGAACTACCTGGCCAGCCCGCCGCTGGTCATCGTCTACGCGCTGGCTGGCACGATGGACATCGACCTGGCCAATGACCCCATCGGTCAGGACCAGGATGGCAATGACGTCTTCATGAAGGACATCTGGCCGACCACCGAGGAGATCGAGGAGGTCATCGGCGGCTCGATCAGCGCCGAGATGTACAAGGCTCGCTACGCCGACGTCTTCGCCGGCGACGAGCGTTGGCAGAACCTCGACACCCCGGAGGGCAACCTGTTCGCCTGGGATGAGGCCTCCACCTACATCCGTCGCGCACCGTACTTCGACGGCATGCCCGCCGAGCCCACCCCGGTCAATGACATCCAGGGCGCTCGCGTGCTGCTGAAGCTGGGCGATTCGGTCACCACCGACCACATCTCCCCGGCCGGCTCGATCAAGTCGGACTCGCCTGCTGGCAAGTACCTGACCGACAACGGTGTGGAGCGCAAGGACTACAACTCGCTGGGCAGCCGTCGAGGCAACCACGAGGTGATGATCCGCGGCACCTTCGCCAACATCCGTCTGCGCAACCAGATCGCCCCCGGCACCGAGGGTGGCTTCACGCGTGACTTCACCCAGGCCGATGCCCCGGTGACCACGGTCTACGAGGCGGCCGAGGCCTACCAGAAGGCCGGCACCCCGCTGGTCGTCCTGGCCGGCAAGGAGTACGGCTCCGGTTCCTCGCGTGACTGGGCCGCCAAGGGCACCACGCTGCTGGGTGTCAAGGTGGTCATCGCCGAGAGCTACGAGCGCATCCACCGCTCGAACCTGATCGGCATGGGTGTCATCCCGCTGCAGTTCCCGGAGGGCCAGAATGCCGACTCGCTCGGCCTGGACGGCACCGAGACCTTCGACGTCGCGGGCGTGACCGCCCTCAACGAAGGTGTGACCCCCAAGACCCTGCACGTCACCGCCACCAAGGCAGACGGCAGCACGGTGGAGTTCGATGCGATCCTGCGCATCGACACCCCCGGGGAGCGCTCGTACTACCTGAACGGCGGCATCCTGCAGTACGTGCTGCGCCAGCTGCTCAAGAAGTGATCGACGCCCTGCGGGGCTGATCCTGAAGGGCCGCGGGCCGTACCTCCTGTCATGGAGGTACGGCCCGCGGTCCTTTCATGTCCGGACTCGGGGCGGTGAGCCGGTTCGTTCATGGGATGAGCGGGTTGTGAGCAGTCGCCAGCGTCGCGTACGGGGAGTCACCATGGTTTCAAGAGCATCGTCATCCCGGACTTCGGGCCTACCCTGGGTCATTCCCGACGAGGCCCAGGTGGGAGCTCCACCGGATGCCCAACGAGGAGGAGGGGATCATCTCGTCCGAGTGGAATGGTGCCGTCATCCAGGCGCTGGGGGAGGGCTGACCGGTGGCCTGCTGACAGCTGGGTCATCCCACTGGTGTTTCGAACAGGTTTTTGAAAAACTGTCAGAGGCGCCCGGCAGTCTTCCTCCCACGGGCCGGCACCACGGCCCGTACCGTGCGCTTCGCGCGAGCCAGAGGAGGAATTGTGTCCGTCGCATTCAGGCAGTACCCCAGTACGCGCCAGCACCCCGACTTCCATGCCGGAGGATCCGTTCGCACCGTGTCGGCCCGCCCGAACGGCAGTAGGAGTACCGCAGCGCAGCAGGTCTATGTGCCACCGGGCTGGCCCGTCGAGGTGATGCCGCCGGGGGCTCCGGACTGGGAATCCAGCGCCATCGTCTGGTTGCTGGACCAGTGCCCGGCCGATTATCGCGGCTATCCGGTGCTGCGTCGGCACCCGGTGGTCCTGGCGCGGCTGGCGGCCGAGTTCACCGAGGGGCAGATCAGGTCCAGCCAACAGGCCCTGGCCACCGCCCGGCCGGCACTGGGGGACTTCGTGGACGGCCGCGTCCTGGACCAGGCAGCGGATGCCATCCAGTCCGAACAGGCTCGCCTGGTCCGGGTGCGTCGGGCGGTGATGCTGGTGGAGGAGGCCCTCCGGGGTGGATTCTTCGTTCGCAAGCTGTGATGCAACCCAAAGGAATGCTTGGCCATTGCCCGGGTCGGCCTAAGATGTCTCCCATGGCATTGTTGGACCAGATCAAGGAGCCCGCGGATCTGCGCGGGTTGTCGCGCGCGGAACTCGATGAATTGGCACGTGAGATCCGCGCCTTCCTGGTGACCAATGTCAGCCGCACCGGCGGGCATCTGGGGCCGAATCTGGGCGTCGTGGAACTCACCATTGCCATGCACCGGATCTTCGACTCGCCCCATGACCCGCTGATCTTCGACACGGGCCACCAGAGTTATGTGCACAAGATCCTGACCGGTCGTGCAGACCAGTTCGAGACCCTGCGCCAGAAGGGTGGCCTGTCCGGCTACCCCTCGCGCGCGGAGAGCGAGCACGACTGGGTGGAGAACTCCCACGCCTCCACCTCCCTGAGCTGGGGCGAGGGGCTCGCCAAGGCCTTCCGGCTCAAGGGCGAGGAGCGCACCGTCGTCGTGCTCGTCGGCGACGGAGCTCTCACCGGTGGCATGGCCTGGGAGGCGCTGAACAACATCGCCGTCCAGGAGGGCCTGCGCCTGGTCATCATCGTCAACGACAACGGACGCTCCTACACCCCCACCGTTGGTGGTCTGGCAACCCACCTCGCCGGCATGCGCACTGATCGCCGCTACGAACAGGTGCTCGACGTGGCCAAGCGCAGCATCAACAAGGCCCCGATCTTCGGCCGGCCTGCCTATGACCTGCTGCACGGCATGAAGACCGGGCTCAAGGATGTCCTGGCACCCCAGGGTCTGTTCAGCGATCTCGGCCTGAAGTATGTCGGCCCCATCGACGGGCACGACGAGGAAGCCGTCGAACGGGCCCTGGAACAGGCCAAGGGCTTCGGTGACCCCGTCATCGTGCACTGCATCACCCAGAAGGGGCGCGGCTTCAAGTTTGCCGAGGACAACGAGGAGGACCGCTTCCACGCGGTCGGCAAGATCAACGAACTCACCGGTGAACCTTTGAGCGCGTCGGTCCAGGCCACTTGGACCGACGCCTTCAGCGACCACATGGTGCGGCTGGGCGACCAGCACCCCGAGCTGGTGGCCATCACCGCCGCCATGCTGCACCCGGTGGGCCTGGCTCGTTTCGCCCAGGTCTTCCCGGACCGCGTCTTCGACGTCGGCATCGCCGAACAGCACGCCGTCACGTCCGCCGCCGGCCTCGCGGCGGGAGGCCTGCACCCCGTCGTGGCGGTCTACTCCACCTTCCTGAACCGGGCCTTCGACCAGATGCTGATGGATGTGGCCCTCCATGGTCTGGGCGTCACCTTCTGCCTTGACCGGGCGGGGGTCACCGGCACCGATGGGGCCAGCCACAACGGCATGTGGGATGTCTCCATGTGCAGCCTGGTACCCGGCATGCGGCTTGCATCCCCCCGCGACAAGAAGCGGCTCGAGGAAGCGCTGGAGACCGCGATCACCATCGACGACGCCCCGACCGTGCTGCGCTGGTCCAAGGAGAAGTTGCCCGATCCGATCGAGGCCGTACGCCAGCTCGACGGGATGGACATCCTGCGTCACGCCGAGGACTCGGAGGTCCTCATCGTGGGTTATGGGCAGTTCATGGGGATGGCGCTGGACGTGGCCGATCGCCTGGCCCGTCAGGGTGTCCGCGCGACGGTCGTCGATCCCGTCTGGTCCATCCCGGTCAATCCCTGCCTGGTGGACCTCGCGGCAGGGCACCAGCTCGTCGTCAGCATCGAGGACTCCATGGTGGCCGGCGGAGTCGGAGCCCAGCTCGGCGACCAGATGCGTCGGATGCGCGTGCAGACGCCGCTGATGTGCTTCGGCATTCCCCAGACCTTCCTGGAGCACGCCACCCGCAACGAGGTGCTCGACGAGAACACCCTGACCGGGCAGGACATCGCCCGCGAAGTACTGGGCTGCTACCTCGCCGGCAGCCAGCCACTGGAGACCGGGAGCGACGTCACGGCGAGTAGTCAGGACCTGACCGACTGACTTGGTGATGCCCGGCCGGGGGTCACCGGCGCTGGGCGTCACTGCTCCGGAAAGAGCTCCACGAGCACAGGCACCACGATCTCCCGCTGCCAGGGCCGAGCGCCCAGTTCCTCGAGCCTCGCGTCGACGGCCTCCGTCGTGAATGCAGGAGGTTCGAAGGTGATCCGGCGCAGGGTGTCGGGACTGATCAGGTTCTCCGGGGGCATGCCCAGCTTCTCCGCCAGCTGCTGCGTGGCGGGCCTGACCCGATTCCAACGGGCAAAGGCCTCCGGGTGCCGTCGTTCCCAGCTGCGCGGAGCTGGCGGACCGTCCGGGGACATCCGCAAGGCGGGTAGTTCCCGGGAAGTCAGGGCCGTCACGCGTTCCAAGGCCTGGATCCAGTTGTTCTCGTACTGCTTGGCGGTGCGACGCTTGAAGCCATTCACCCCGCGCAGCTCCTCCTTCGTCGGAACATGCGCTGGCTTGGTGGTACCCGCCAGCACGGCCAGCTCGCTGATCGCGGCATCCTGCACGAGTCGTCCGGGGGCCTTGTCCAGCCGGGCGGCCAGTTCATCCCGGGTGGTCCACAGCTCCTTCACGACGGCCATCCCCACTTGGCTTCGCACCTGGTGCAGACCGTGGACCCGGCGCCAACGCTCCTTGCGGGGTGCCACGTCATCGGTGCAGTGTTCCGCCAGCCAGGCAAATTCTTGTTCCGCCCACTCCAGTTTGCCCGCTGCCTCCAGCTCCCGCGCGAGCTTCTCCCGCAGCTCCACCAGCAACTCCACGTCGAGTGCGGCGTAGTTCACCCACTCCTCGGGAAGGGGCCGGCGGGACCAGTCGGCCGCCGAGTGCTCCTTGAGCAGGCGTACCTGGAAGAACTGCTCCAGCATGGCCCCCAGACCAACCCGGGGGAGTCCGAGCAGTCGCCCGGCCAGTTCGGTGTCGAAGATCCTTCGCGGTACCAGACCGGCCTGCACCAGGCAGGGCAGGTCCTGGGTTGCCGCATGGATGATCCATTCGGCGTCCCCGATCGCCTCCTGCAGTGACTGCAGCTGCGGCACGCCCGCAGCGTCCTCGAAGGCCACCGGATCGATGATGTGGGTGCCAGAACCGTCGCGTCGCATCTGGAAGAGGTAGGACTTCGACGAGTATCGGAAGCCTTGGGCACGCTCCGCATCCACCGCGACCGGACCGGTCCCCTCAGCCAGGCGGCGCACGGCCTCGGCCAGGGCCTGTGGCGTGTCCACTACCGCTGGAATGCCCTCGGCGGGGCGGTCCAGGACGGGCAGGTCCTGCGGGCCTTCGGATTCGGAACTGCTCATCGCCACATCGCCAGCTTCATCACTTCTTGTCCTTCCCCATTGGCCCTGATCGGCCACCCCGATACTGACCCTGATCGGCCACCCCGATACTGACCCTGATCGGCCACCCCGCGTTGTCCCGCACCCTGAACCACGCGGGGTCAACCCGTCATTGAACCGCTTCACAGGCTTGGCCCGCGACGCCCACCACCGGTCCGCGCAGCGAGCCGCACGATCCCGGGCGGCAGATCCGGCAGCCCGGCCGTCGTGCAGAGCAGGTGTTCCCACGCGGCGAGGTGCCGGGCCAGGTCGTCGGGCCCGTCCAGGAGGGGAGTCCAGGATGCTCTGATCTCCACTTCGGCGCGCTCGGGCTCGTCCTCCATGGCCCCGAAACAGCGGCTGGACACGGCTGTCACCGTGCCCGAAGCTGCACAGTACCGCGCGCCCTGCCTGTGGAGGGCATCGGTGAGCCAGGACCATCCGACCTCCGCCAGCAGGGGATCGGTCACCATCTCGAGATCCACCTCGGCCCGGGCCAGTGTCACGCAGCGATGGGTTCCCTCCCAGGCCTCGACACCCGCTGGGTCATACAGCAGGACAAGACGGCCGGATCCCAGTTCTGCCCCGTCCTGGTCAACCTCCGCCTCCACTGCGACGGCGTGCGGCGCGATTCGCTGCGGTGACGGTATGCGCTCGACGGTGACCTCGTGCCGCCAGACCTGCTGGTCGAGCCGGTCCACCAGTTCGGCGAAGACGTCGGCGTCCGCGTCGGGAGGAAGTTCGGCACTCACGTCCTCGACCCTATGCACTGGGGAGCCGCCCGCGACGTGGACGCGCCGGGGTCCGCCCCTTCGTCCAATGTGTGGCTTGCGAGCGACTGTGGTTGAATCCGGAGCGTGACTGATCCCACCATCCCAGCCCTCGTCGCCGCGGCGCGACGTCAGCAGGGCACCGAGCTGCCCGTCTGGTTCATGCGTCAGGCCGGCCGCTCGCTGCCGGAATACCGAGAGCTTCGCGTGGGGACGCGGATGCTCGATGCCTGCTCCGATCCGGAGATGATCCACGAGATCACGCTGCAACCGGTGCGCCGGCACAAGGTGGATGCTGCCATCTTCTTCTCCGACATCGTGCTGCCCCTCAAGGCGATCGGGATGGACCTGGACATCGTTCCCGGCACCGGTCCGGTGGTGGCCAACCCGATCCGCCGTCGGGAAGACCTGGCCCAGCTGGTGGAGATGACTCCCGACCACGTCGACTTCGTGACCGCGGCGATCAAGACCATCGTCGACGAGCTGGGGGAGACGCCGCTGATCGGCTTCGCCGGGGCACCCTTCACGCTGGCGAGCTACCTCGTGGAAGGCGGCCCCTCCAAGGACCATTCCCGCACCAAGTCGATGATGGCGGGCGATCCGGAACTGTGGAATGAGCTGTGCCAGCGCCTGGTGCAGATCTCCACGGTCTTCCTGCAGGCCCAGATCGATGCGGGCGCCCGCGCCGTGCAGCTCTTCGACTCCTGGGCGGGAGCGCTCAGCGAGCGTGACTACCGCGCCCAGGTGCTGCCTCACAGCACCCAGGTCTTCGGGGCGCTCGAGGGGGACGTGCCCACGATCCACTTCGGGGTGGGCACCGCCGAGCTGCTTGGCGCGATGGCTGAGGCCGGCAGCGACGTGGTGGGTGTCGACTGGCGCACGCCACTCGACGTGGCCTCGGCCCGCATCGGCGCCAACAAGGCGGTCCAGGGCAACCTGGACCCGGCGCTGCTGCTGGCGCCCTGGGATGTCTTGGCCGAGCGCGTGCGTGAGGTGATCCGTGCGGGTGCCAAGGCCCCCGGTCACATCTTCAACCTCGGGCACGGCGTGCCTCCCACCACCGATCCCACGGTGCTCACCCGGATCGTCGAACTCATCCACACCGAGGGGCCGGCACTGCGCGCCGAAGCGGGCTGCTGACTCCCAACCCACACTGCGAAGGAAGAAGGAAACATGAGCAAGCGCGTCGACCATGAGGCGATCAACTCCGAGACCAACTACATGATGGTCTCGGTCTTCGCCCGGACCAGTGCCGTCAGGCCCGAGGCGGTCCAGCAGGCCCTGGAGGCCGTCGAGCAGGCCACCGAAGGAAAGGACCTGGTGATCCGCGGCTGGTATGACGTGGCCGGCTTCCGTGCCGACGCCGACGTCATGGTCTGGTGGCATGCCCCCAACTCCGAGACGCTGCAGGACGCCTACCTGGCCCTGCGGGCCACCGAACTGGGGGAGACCCTGGTGCCGGTGTGGTCGCAGATGGCCATGCACCGCGCGGCCGAGTTCAACCGTGCCCACATCCCCTCCTTCCTGATGGGGGAACAGGCCAAGAAGCACGTGTGCGTCTACCCCTTCGTGCGCGACAGCGACTGGTACCTGCTGCCCGACGAGGACCGCAAGACCATGCTGCGCGACCACGGACGCATGGCCGTTCCCTACCCGGACGTGCGCGCGAACACCGTCGCGTCCTTCGCGCTGGGCGACTACGAGTGGATCCTTGCCTTCGAAGCCGACGAGCTGCACCGCATCGTGGACCTGATGCGTGATCTGCGTGGGTCAGAAGCGCGCCGTCACATGCGTGAGGAGCAGCCCTTCTTCACCGGGCGTCGTCGCGAGCTGTCGGAGATCGTCACCAGCTGGGGCACCCCGCGCGAAGGCGACGGTTGCTGCTGCTGAATCACCGCCCGGGGCTGAGGCCCCGCGGGGGAGTCGTCGTCGAGGTCGTTGAGGGAGCCAGTGAAGAGCAGTAGCACGCGTGCCGTCGTCGCACCGTTGCTGCTTGCCCTGATGCTCATCCTCGGCTGGCAGGCGCTGGTCTCGGTGATGGGCTGGCCATCCTTCGTGTTGCCCTCTCCTGCAGCCGTGGCGCCGCGGCTGGTGGCGGACCTGTCGTCGGCCAGCTTCTGGGCACACGTGTGGGTCACGGTGCTCGAGGCGCTGGGCGGCTGTCTGCTCGGAGCGCTCGCCGGCCTGCCGCTCGCAGTAGCCATCCACGTCTCGCGGTGGTTCTCCGACGCGGTGAATCCCTTCCTCGGCGCCACCCAGGCCATCCCGGCGATCGCCCTGGCACCCCTGCTGGTGCTCTGGGTGGGCTACGGGCTCTTCCCGATCATGCTCTTGTGCGGCCTGATGGTCTTCTTCCCCATCCTGGTCACCACGTTGGTGGGGTTGCGGCACGTCGACCAGGACCTCGTGGACGCAGCCCGAATGGATGGCGCGGACCGGGCCGCCCAGCTGTGGTGGATCGAATTCCCCCTCGCGCTGCCGAGCGCCCTGGCAGGTCTGCGCAATGGCTTCACCCTGAGCATCACCGGCGCCGTGGTGGGGGAGATGGTGATGGGAGGCGACGGCCTGGGACTGGTCCTGGCCGTCCAGCGCGACCAGATGGACACCGTCGGAATGTTCGCCACCATCATGGTGCTGTGTGCCGTGGCCTCCGGCATCTACCTGGCCATCCGGGCGGTGGAACTGCGCTCCCGAGTGGTCGCCGCACAGCTCCGCAGACAGTAACCCGGCCCAGGGACTGGGCCATTCCAACTGGGCCATTGCACCAGCCCCCGAAAGGCAGTCGTGAACCACTTCAATCGCCGTCAGGCCCTGCAGCTCGCCGCCGGAATCGCCGCCCTGGCGGCGGCAGGGTGCAGTGGCACCGCGGTGCAGCGAGCCGAACAGGAAGCCTCGGCTGCTCCGAGCAGCACGCCGAGCGCGCTCGGTTCGGCCACCATTGGGCTGACCTACATCCCGAACATCCAGTTCGCTCCCTTCTACTGGGCCGCCCAGAACCGGGGCTTCGCGGCGCGAGGTGTGGATGCCACCCTGCGCCACCACGGAGCCAACGAGGGACTGTTCACTGCGCTGGCCGCCGGCAAGGAACACTTCGCCATCGCCGGAGGCGACGAAGTGCTGCAGGCCCGTGGGGAGGGGCTGGACCTGGTCACCGTCGCTGGCTACTATCAGCGCTACCCGGTGGCCGTCATCGTCCTGGAGGACTCCGACATCACTGGTCTGGCGGATCTCAAGGGACGGCGGATCGGCCTGCCCGGGGAGTTCGGCGAGACCTGGTTCGGCCTGCAGTTGGCCCTGAGCACTGCGGGTCTCGATCGTTCCCAGGTTCAGGTGACGTCCATCGGCTACACCCAGCAGGCCGCGCTGACCACCAGAAAGGTGGACGCGATCATGGGCTTCGTCAACAACGACGTCGTGCAGTTCACCCAGGCCGGCGTGGCTGTTCGGGAGATCCCCATCGCGGGTGAGATCCCCTTGGTGAGCAGCAGCGTCGTCACAACCCGCGCACTGCTGGAGAAGTCACCGGCGCTGGTGGAGGCCGTGGCTCGTACCGTCGTGGACGGAGTGCAGGCCGTGGTGCGCAATCCTGCCGCGGCCGTGGAGGCCAGCACCAGTCACATCCCGGGGTTGACCACGGCGCAGGCCCGCAAGAACGCGATGGCCACCCTGGAGGCCACCATCCCCCTCTGGCGTGGGGGCGAAAGCGAACCGACGCTGCGGCTGTCCACCGAACAGTTCATCGCGATGGAGGCCTTCATGTCGCAGAGCGGCCTGCTGCCCAAACCCGTTGACCCGCTCAAGGCAGTTGCGGTGGACGTACTGGGCTGATCTGGCCCAGCACGAGGGCAGGTCAATCCTGGTCCGGCTCCAGGGTGAGGCAGACCGAGTTGATGCAGTAGCGCAGATCGGTCGGGGTGCCGTAGCCCTCACCTTCGAAGACATGTCCCAGGTGCGATTCGCAGGCAGCGCAGCGCACCTCGGTGCGGGGCCTGCCCGGGATACTGTCGTCCTGCAGATACACCACTCGATCCTTGGCCAGGGGCGCGAAGAAGCTCGGCCAACCACAGTGTGAGCTGAACTTCTCGGTGCTGCGGAAGAGCTCGGTGCCACAGGCACGGCAGCGGTAGATGCCCGAGGTGGTCGTGTCCGTGTACTCGCCGGTGAAGGCACGTTCGGTGCCCGCCTGACGTAGGACGTAGTACTCCATGTCATCCAGCTGGGCCCGCCACTGCGCCTCGGTCTTGACCACCTTGCCAACGGGCGCCAGATCCTGCCCGGTGCTCGTCTCTTCCGGGGCGCTGGACTCTGCCGGCGTGACTGCCTGATTGGGGCTGTGCTCGCTCATGTGCGTGGGATTCCTCTCCTTGGCCACCAAGAATCTCTTTGGGAAGGCTATCCGGTGGTTCCAAGCCCGCGGGTATGCGCCTGCGCGAGGCTCACCCGGCTAGGCTGACGCCATGGCCAGAACCGCAGTGACCCTCGACGTCGACGGCCAGCCGGTGCGCCTGTCCAGCCCGGACAAGGTCTACTTCCCCGAACTCGGGATCACCAAGCTCGATGTGGCGAACCACGTGCTCACGGTTGGCGACGGGATGCTGTGCGCCCTGCGTCATCGTCCGACGACGATGGAACGCTGGCCCGCTGGCGTCCAGGATGGCCTCACCATCGGAGCCTTGGGACCGGACAAGGGAAATCCCTTCTACCAGAAGCGAGCCCCCCAAGGGCATGCCTGATTGGGTGCAAACGACTGAGGTGACCTATCCATCGGGGCGACGCGCCGCCCAGGTGACTCCCACTCGCCTCGCTGACCTGGTCTGGATGGTGAATCTCGGCACCCTTCGCTTCCACGCCTGGCCGGTGACCGCTCCTTGGGTTGATCTCGTCGACGAGTTGCGCCTGGACCTGGACCCCCAGCCCGGAACCGGTATCAGGGAGGCCGCCCAGGCGGCTCTCGAACTGCGGCGCGTCCTGGCCGAGGCAGGGCTCGAGGCCTGGTGCAAGACCAGCGGTGGCCGCGGCCTGCATGTCTACAGCCCGATCGAGCCCACCGATTTCATCGACGCGCGTCACGCGGCGATCGCGATCGGGCGTGAGTTGGCCCGGCGAATGCCCACCGCGGTCACGACGAAGTGGTGGAAGGAGGAGCGAGGGGAGCGCATCTTCGTGGACTACAACCAGATGGCCCGGGATCGGCTGATGGCAAGTGCCTATTCGATCCGCCCCGTCGCCGGCGCACTGGTTTCCGCACCCCTTCTCTGGGATGAGGTGCCGACCGTCGATCCCACGGCTTTCACCGTCCCGACGATGGGGGAGCGGTGGCGCGAGGTCGGCGATCCGTGGGCGCCGATGTACTCCGCCGCCCCCGGAAGCCTCGGCATCGCTTTGTCCTGGTACGAGCGAGATGCTGCGGCAGGTGAGGGAGAGATGCCCTATCCGCCGGAGTACCCGAAAATGCCGGGCGAGCCGCCACGGGTGCAGCCCAGTCGAGCCCGGGCGGCGCAGGAATCCGCCCAGAGCTGAGCATTGGCCGCGATCGGTCCTTCCAGCCTCCGCACAGGCGCGAGGTGGTCCACAATGACCGGCATGGCAAAGAAGAAGAAGTCCGAAAAGTCGACGGCTGGCAAGGCCAAGCAGACCGGGGCATCGCTGCGTGAACTCCTGCGTCTGCCGCAGGGGCCGGTGGACATGGCGAGTCTTGATGCTCGCGCCACGCCCGGTTACCCGGGCGAGGGCAAGGCGGACGCGGACCAGCATCGCGAGCAGGTGGGGGAGCAGCTCAGCGAGCTGCAGGAACGGCTCTATGCGGCCGGACGGGAGGATGAGAAGGCGCCCAGTGTCCTGGTGATCCTGCAGGGGATGGACACCTCGGGCAAGGGCGGCGTCATCCGGCACGCCATCGGCATGGTTGACCCCCAAGGCGTTCAGTTCACATCCTTCAAGACCCCGACGAAGGAGGAGCGAGAGCACGACTTCCTGTGGCGCATCGAGAAGGCCCTGCCCGAGCCGGGCATGATCGGAATCTTCGATCGATCTCAGTACGAGGACGTGCTGATCGTCCGGGTCGAGGACCTGGTTCCCGCGCAGGAGTGGGAGAAGCGCTACGACATCATCAACAAGTTCGAGGCGGACGTCGTCGCCCGGGGAACGCGCATCATCAAGTGCTTCCTCAATGTCAGCAAGGCTGAGCAGCAGGAGCGCCTGCTGGAGCGGTTGAACAACCCGGAGAAGTACTGGAAGTACAACCCCGGGGATGTGGACGCGCGTCTGCAGTGGGATGAGTACCAGGCGGCCTACGCGGATGCGCTGGAACGTTGTAACACGGATGTGGCGCCCTGGTACGTGGTCCCGGCCGACCGCAAGTGGTACCGCAACTGGGCGGTGGCGCAACTGCTGTTGGAAACGCTCGAGGAGATGGACCTGTCCTGGCCCGAGGCTGATTTCGACGTGGCCGAGGAGATCGAACGGGTCACCGCCGCTTCCTGATGATTGCCGCGAACCAAGCGCGGGTGGGCTCGGATGCAGTAGTGCGTCCGAGCCCACCCGCGTGATGGGCTTCGTGCGATGCGTCGGTTCAGACTGCGTGGCTGATCTGGGTGACCGGCGCCACGTTGGTGTCAGCCGTGACGCCCCGCGGTGCGGCTGCACGGTCAACCGTCTCGTCGAGCAACTCCATTGCCGCGAAGACATAGCGGGCCATCACCAGGTCCAGGATGAACTCGTGGTCTGCCATCGGCTCAGAGACCGCCTCGACGCCGGCGTGCAGTGCCAGCTCTCGCTGACGCTGGAAACTCTCATCGGCACCGATGTAGAAGCTGCCGACGGCGATGTGCCGTCGCCCCTGCGAACGCAGCGTGCTCACGGCTTGACTCACGGACGCCCCGGACCCGTCGTTGACCGCCACGACGCAGGGGAGACGGTGGTGGGCCGACCACTGCCGGGCCCGGCGGGCCAGCAGGGCATTGCCACGGGTGTCGCCCGCCGTGGGCGCCGAGAGGACGAGCCCGTCCAACTCGACGGTGTGCGACTGCCGCAGAGCCTCGCGCAACCGCACGTCAAGCACATTCAACAGATCGGTGGCGGGTCCTACCGGGCGGGACATGGTGATCGCGACACCCGGGTGCGCTGTCTTCACCTGCTCCACCACCAGGGTCGCCTCGTCGGTGGGTTCCACGGCGTGGGTCAGATCCATCGGTACGAAGACCACTTCGCGGACGCCTCGGGCCACCAGGCTGGAGACCACCGCGGCACTGGAGGGGGAACCCTGGTCCAGGAAGGCCAGCGCCACGTCGAGTTCGGGGCGGGCCTGCTGCATCTGGAGCCGAATCGCATGGAGATGGCGGGTCTGCTCGGGCTGGATGGAGCCCTGGGCAAGCAGGACGAGCGCTGGTGCAGTCATCGGGGAGCCTCGTGATTCTCGGGGGTTGGACAGGATCTTGCGGCTCCATTGCCGTGGTGTAACAGTGACCCGCCGACTGGCAGTGCGGCAAGCAGAATCCCAGAGTCTGAGATGGCATCTCACAGGGTGGGCATCAAGGAGGGGGTGAAAGCCCCTAGTCACACGCGAATACTCATTGACTTCAGGCGCCATTCAACTTCCTGTTCACAGCATCGGCGCGCGATGGCCATACATCCGATCGTGGATGCGGGGGAGGGCAGTAGAATCTACTGTTGACAGAAAATTTCTCCGAATGGGCTGGCTGCCTGGCATGAAATATCGCACTTGAGCCAGCATTCAAGTGCCAGAAGGGGAACTTCTTTCCCCGCCCAGGCTGTCCGAGTCCGATGAATGTCAGGCGTCAGGTTCGTACATCCGACCAGTGAGGCCAAGCAGGAGGGCTGTCGGGTCAGTGGACGCAGTCAGGGCCCGGAGTGTGACCTCCGGGCCCTGACTGCAAGAGTGGGCGATACTGGGTTCGAACCAGTGACCTCTTCGGTGTGAACGAAGCGCGCTACCACTGCGCCAATCGCCCTTGCGAAGAGAGACACTAGTGGACCCGAAGCGTGCTGCGCAAATTGATGTCACGATCCAGCTCGGGAGCTGTCAACCAGCCCGTCGCGACGTTGCTGTGGCCATGAGGTGAACCGCGTCGCGGACTCAAGGGTGCGCCCCGGGGGCCGGACTTCGGGTGATGCCCACCACGGGTGGACGGTCGGTGAACTGGGCGTGAATCACCGCCGTGTGACTCTCGATTTGCACAGCCGGAAATCTGTCCGCTAGTGTTCTCAACGCACCGAACGCGGGGCCTACTCGAAAGAGAGGCTGAAGCGGCAGGATTTGATCGGAGAGCAAGTAGCCGATAAGCTCCTCTGGTGCACGGCATGAGGAAGGTCGAAAGGCCAAACTCATGCAATATGCGGACGTGGCTCAGCTGGTAGAGCATCACCTTGCCAAGGTGAGGGTCGCGGGTTCGAATCCCGTCGTCCGCTCGGAGAGGCTCTCGCCCCATCCCGACTGGTGAGGACTCATCTTCACGGTGGAGTGGCCGAGAGGCGAGGCAACGGACTGCAAATCCGTGTACACGGGTTCAAATCCCGTCTCCACCTCGGGCGGTTGGCGCAGTGGTAGCGCGCTTCCCTGACACGGAAGAGGTCACTGGTTCAAACCCAGTATCGCCCACCACTGAGAAGGACCCCGGCATTCGCTGGGGTCCTTCTCGTTTGTGGCGTGCCCGGCCATGCCTCCGGGCCCTGATCTAAGAACAGTGCCCTCTTCTCGACTGGAGGCCCTTGTCATCCGCCTCCGTCGAGTCAAATGCCGACTCCATGGGTGGTCGTACACTCGAACCAGTCATTGGATCAACTTTCCTGATGATCCGCCTCGGGAATCCCCTCCGAGCACGGGATCGGAAACCTGGCGCACTTAGGCTCATGGGCATGCCTCCCCACAAGGCGATGACTTCGCATGCACCGGACTCCCTTGTCGTGTTCATCGACATGGGCATGATGCTCTCCTTCGACCAACTGGCCAGCGCTTTGCGTCAGCTGGGCGTGCGAGTGGTTCACATCAGCTCGGCAACCAATCCGTTGGCCCGTCTCTCCTCCCGCGTCCTCTACGACGAGGGACACCGCTTCAGCAGCACCGACGACCTCGTCGCGGTGCTGGCCTCACTGGACCGAGACCGAATCCTTGACATCCAGTGCCCCGAGTTCATCCTGGCGGAAGTGCTGGAGGCCAGCCGACGTGCTGGCCTCACCGAGCGAGTCCTGCGGATGCTGGAAGAACGTCTGCTGTGGTGCGACAAGTTCGAGGTGTGCCGCCGTCTGGAGGCAGCCAGCATCCCAGCGCCCCGGACCCGACAGCTCATGGGGGCCACCCATCAGGCGGTTGTCGAGGAACTGGGATCGCCATTCATGGTGAAAACGCGCGTTGGCTCCGGAGGCGAGGGGGTCCGCATGGTCGAAAGTGGATCAGAGTATGCCTCGTCGGTGGCAGAGCTCGGCGGCCCCGGCGCGGAGCTGTACGCCGAGGAATTCCTCCCCGGCGAGACGCTCTGCTACGCCGCGGCCTTCGTCGACGGACACTCCGTCGAGAGCACCGTCTATCGGACCGTGCTCGGGCCCCGTACGCATGGTCCTTCCTCTCACATCGAGGTGGTGCGGGACCAGGCTGTCCGCGGGATCGGCGAGAGGGTCGTGGGGCTGCTCCAGGGCACCGGCCTCGTGAACCTTGACCTGGTGCGCGCCGCGGACGGTCAGCCCAAGGTCGTCGACGTCAACCTGCGCGCGTGGCATTCGGTGGCTGCACTGGCTGCCGTCAACCACACCTTCGCCCACAGCTATCTCAACGGGCTGCTGGGTCAGGACCAACCGCCGGTGGGGCCAGGGCTCACTGGGCAGGTGCACGTCTTCCCGGACCAAGGTCCTCTGGCGGCGGGGAGGATCCGGGCGGCGCGCGAATTCCTGGCCGATGCGTGGGGCCAGCGACGGGTGCTACCGCCCCGCTATATCGCCATGCAGACCCTCCTCTTCATCCGCCGACTCATGCGGGAGGGCGGCGCCTCACGCGTCTGACGCTTCCAATCGGGCAGAATGGGGGAGTCCAACCATCGGCCGGCCCCCAGAGGCCGGCCTGCGTTCGTCCCTTGTCTGGGCGCGCGCCCGCCGAAAGGAACCCGCCTGTGCCAGCCAGCATCACCGTCGTCACGTCGCAGGAGCGAGTCGAGCGGGTGATCGAGACCACGACCACAGGGCTGGACCTGTTCGGCGAGGATCGATCCATCGTCGCCATGCACGTCAACGGCGAAACGCTCGACCTCCAGCGCGAGGTCCATGACGGTGACGTCGTCGAACCCGTCCTGATGAGCAGTGATGAGGGCCTCTCCATCGTGCGTCACTCTGCTGGACACGTCACCGCCCAGGCGCTGCAGAATCTCTTCGTCGACGCCAAGCTCGGCATTGGACCGCCCATCACCGACGGCTTCTACTATGACTTCCAGTGCGATCCGCTCACTCCTGAGGACCTCAAGGCCATCGAGAAGAAGGCCACCCAGATCATCAAGGAGAAGCAGCGCTTCGTGCGGCGCGTCGTCTCCGAGGAAGAGGCGCTGGCGGCGGAGGCGCACGAGCCCTTCAAACTGGAGCTGATCCAGGACAAGGGCGGCTCCAATGACGAGGACGGCTCCTCCGTTGAGGTGGGCGGCGCCGAGCTGACCATCTACGACAATGTCCGTCGCGACGGCAGCGTGGCCTGGTATGACCTGTGTCGCGGACCTCACGTTCCGCACACGGGCTACATCAATGCCTTCGCGCTGACCAAGAGTTCCGCTGCCTACTGGCGCGGCGACCAGACCAAGGCCCACCTGCAGCGTGTCTACGGCACCGCATGGGCCACCCGCGATGACCTGAAGGCCTACCAGCACCGTCTGGAGGAGGCGGCCAAGCGGGACCACCGAAAGCTGGGCGCCGAGCTCGACCTGTTCAGCTTCCCGGAGACGCTGGGTGCCGGCCTGCCCGTCTTCCACCCCAAGGGTGGCGTGATCGTGCGCGAGATGGAGGACTACGTCCGCCGGGCCCACATCGACAATGGATTCGTCTACGTGAAGACGCCTCACATCAGCAAGGAGGACCTCTTCTTCACCTCCGGTCATCTCCCGTACTACGCGGAGGGCATGTTCCCCGCGATGGACGACGACGGTACGGCCTACCGCCTCAAGGCCATGAACTGCCCGATGCACAACGAGATCTTCCGCAGCCGTGGCCGTTCCTACCGCGAGCTGCCGCTGCGCCTGTTCGAGTTCGGCACGGTCTACCGCAATGAGAAGTCCGGGGTCCTGCAGGGACTGACCCGCGTGCGCACCATCAGCCAGGACGATTCGCACAGCTATGTGACCCCGGAGCAGGCCCCGGCGGAGATCAAGCACCTGCTCCAGTTCATCCTGAAGCTGCTGCGCGATTTCGGACTGGACGACTTCTACCTGGAGCTGTCCACCCGGGATGAGGACGGCAAGAAGAAGGACAAGTTCATCGGTTCCGACGAGCAGTGGGCCACCGCCACCGAGATCCTGCGCCAGTGCGCGGAGGAGTCCGGTCTGGAATGCGTTCCCGATCCGGGTGGAGCCGCCTTCTACGGCCCGAAGATCTCCATCCAGGCCAAGGACGCCATCGGTCGCACCTGGCAGATGTCCACGATCCAGTACGACTTCAACCAGCCCGAACGCTTCGGTCTGCAGTACACAGCCAGCGATGGCAGCCACCAGCAGCCGGTGATGATCCATTCGGCCAAGTTCGGTTCCATTGAGCGATTCCTCGGCGTGCTCGTCGAACACTATGCGGGGGCCTTCCCGGCATGGCTGAGTCCCACCCAGGTGATCGGCGTCCCGGTGGCGGGGGAGTTCAATGACCACCTCGCCGGTGTCCTGGCCCTGCTGGAGCAGCGCGGTGTGCGCGTGGAGATGGACGCCAGTGATGACCGTTTCCCCAAGAAGATCCGCAATGCCACCAAGTTGAAGGTGCCTTTCATCCTGATCGCCGGCGGTGAGGACCGCGACGCCAATGCGGTCAGCTTCCGCTTCCGCGACGGATCGCAGCGCAACGGGGTGCCGGTGGCCGAGGCGATCGACGAGATCGTCGCCTGGATCGAGTCCCGACGCAATGACAGTCCCACGGCAAGTGCGGTCTCGGACGGCGCGGAGGTCTGATCATGGTGCACGACCAGGGCGGGCCACATTCCGACCCCGTCGTCGAGTTCGCCGAAACGATGGCTGGAGTCCCGGACGCCTTCCAGCGGCTGTGGACGCCGCACCGGATGGCGTACATCAAGGGTGACTCCAAGCCGAAGGACTCATCGACGAAGCAATGCCCCTTCTGTGTGAAGCCGCAGCACGACGATCCCGACGGACTCATCGTCCACCGGGGCAAGCACTGCTTCGTGGTGATGAACCTCTTCCCGTACTCGCCGGGTCACCTGCTCGTGTGCCCCTACCGACACATCTCCTGGTACACCGATGCGAACGATGCGGAGGTGGCAGAGATGGCCGATCTGACCCGCACGGCCATGCGCGTGCTGGGCGAGGTCTCCCACCCGGCCGGATTCAACATCGGCATGAACCAGGGCGAGGTGGCCGGTGCCGGGATCGCGGCGCACCTGCACCAGCACGTCGTGCCTCGGTGGCTGGGCGACTCGAACTTCCTGCCGGTGGTGGGACAGACCCGGGCGGTGCCGCAACTGCTCGCCGACGCCCGGAGTGCGCTGGCCGAGGCGTGGCTCGCGGCGACGGAGGGCTGATCCGGATGGTCGAACGTTTCCGGCAGCTGTACGCCGCCCTGATGACGCCGGCCGCCAAGCTGGCGATCGCGTTGCGCATGACGCCGGACATGGTGACCTGGTTCGGCACGCTGCTCGTCGTGGTGCTGTCGCTGTGGCTGGTTCCCGCTGGCTTGTTGTGGCAAGGAGCCCTGGCGATCACCGTGTGCGTGCTCACCGATGGCGTGGACGGGCAGATGGCGCGGATGACCGGGCGAGGGTCGTCCTACGGCGCCTTCCTGGATTCGACGCTGGACCGCGTGGCCGATGGTGCCATCTTTGGCTCAGTGGCCCTCTGGTATGCCGGCGGCGGCGACTCGGTCCTGTGGAGCGGCGCGGCCATTGCGGCCCTCGTGATGGGCCAGGTCACCAGCTACGCCAAGGCCCGGGGGCTGGCCCTCGGTTTCAAGGTGTGGGGCGGGCTGGCCGCCCGTGGAGACCGCCTGGTGGTGCTGCTGGTCGGCATGCTGCTGGCGGGACTGGAGCTGGACTGGGCCCTGCCCGTGGCCCTGTGCTACCTGGTGGCTGCGAGCACCTGGACGGTTCTGCAGCGGATGGGGCAGGTCAAGCAGCAGGCACGCGAAGCCGAAGCCGCCGGCCGCACGGTGGTGGACCCGCAGGCGACCGTCGCAGCCGAGCACACCGCGGAGCAGCGCCTGCACCGCAAGGGGCGATGAGCAGGTGTCGCGGACCACGGCTGCCCTGGACGCGGTGGGGCGCACACCGGAGGCCGTCTGGCGGCCAGCCGTGCGTCTCGGTGCTTGCGCGGCCGCGCTGAAGCCGCCACGTGGGCTGCGCCAGTGGCAGGCCAATGCCACGACGCTCGCTGGGCACGCACCCGGTGGGGACCTCACCCGTCGGGCCGCACAGAGCTGGGCGCGCAATGTGATGGAGACCGCGCGGCTGGGGCACTGGAGTGAGGAACAGATCCGCTCTGCGGTCCTCGTGGACGAGGATGCGCTGGCCGTCCTGCGCGCTCGTCACCGCCACGGGGGAGCGGTGGTTGCTCTACCGCACATGGGCTCCTGGGATCTGGCGGGTAGCTGGGCCTGCCTCAATGGACTCCCCGTGGCCACCGTCGCGGAGCGACTGCCCGACGACGAGTTCGCCTGGTATGTGGGTGTTCGCAGCCGCCTCGGCATGACGGTGCACGGCCACCGGGACGGTGATGTCCTCGCGCGTCTGACGGCCGACCTCCAGGATGGGCGGATGGTGTGCCTGGTGAGCGACCGCAAGTTGGGCCCCGGAGGCACGCCCGTGCACTGGCCGACCGCCGCGGGCGGAGTGGAGGTCAAGATGCCAGCCGGTGCGGCCCACCTCTCATTGAGCACCGGAGCCACCTTGTTCGGCGTCGCCTGCCACTACGAGGGACCCCGGATGCGGATGGTGATTGGTGACCCCGTGGGGCCCCGCCCCGGGGCCCAGGACCCGGTGCAGGACATGAATCAGCAACTCGCCGACTTCTTCGGCGCCCAAGCCCTGGCGCACCTGCAGGACTGGCACATGATGCAACGCTTCTTTCCGGGGGTGGTGGCCGCATGAACGGTGCGAACCGCCTGCGGGTGGGGATCGTCTGCCCGTACTCCTTCACACGGGCCGGTGGGGTGCAGAACCACGTCATGGGCCTGGCGGGATGGCTGGCCGCCCAGGGGCACCAACCGGCGATCCTGGCTCCCGGCCGGGCAGATCCGGCGGCGCTGCGAGCCGCGGGACTCTGCGAGGACGTCTTCACGACGGCAGGACCCGCCATTCCCTTGGCCTACAACGGGTCCGTGGCCAGGGTCAATGCCAGCCCGCACGCGGCCCTGAAGGTGCGCAACTGGTTGACCCGTGGCGGATTCGACCTCGTGCACCTGCATGAACCGATGACACCGTCGGTTTCCTTGCTGGCCTTGGGGCAGACGCAGCTGCCGGTCGTCGTCACCTTCCACACGGCAACTCCCGGTTCCCTGGCGATGGAGTTCGCCTACCGCGTCCTGCCGCAGGCAGCGGAACGGATCGATGAGGCAATATCCGTCTCCTCCACCGCCGCAGAGGTCTCCGAGCGCTACAGCGGTCTGCGCTCGACCGTGATCGGCAATGGCATCGATGTGGTCGATCATCCCTTGGAAGCCTGTCACGGTCGGTGGCGTGGTGGCGCCCGGCCCACCATCACCTTCATCGGCCGTTACGAAGAGCCTCGCAAGGGCCTCTCCGTGCTGCTGGATGCCCTGCCAGACATCAGGGACCACTATCCGGACCTGAGGGTGCTCGTCGTTGGTCACGGGGCTGCGCGGGATGTGCCCGGAGTGGACTTCCTCGGCGCCCTGGACGATGCGGGCCGCAATCGGGTGCTCGCGAACAGTGACTGCTATGTGGCCCCCCAGCTGGGTCGCGAGAGCTTCGGCATCGTGTTGCTGGAGGCGATGGCCTCGGGGGCCCCGGTGGTTGCCTCTGACCTGGCTGCCTTCCGCGAGGTGGTCACCGACGAGTCGGGGCCCATCGCGCACCTGTTCACGCCCGGCAGTCCGCAGGACTGCGCGCGTGCCGTGCTGGCGAGTCTCGCCGAACCGCGTGACCTGCACCTGGAGCGCGGCAGGCGCCGCGCGGAAGCCTTCGACTGGCAGGTCCTGGGTCCCCGTATCGAAGAGGTCTACCAGCAAGCCATCGTGGAGGCGCCTGCGCGCCCCGCCAACCACGGGTTGGCGCGCCACGCCTTCCTGGACGACATGCCCACACAGCTGGCCCGGCACTCCCGAACCCGGCAGCCAAGGGGTCTGGTTCCCGGCAGCCGACGTTCTCGAAGATCACCTAGGCTGGGCCCGTGAGTGCGGACGATGCGATGCGCGGCGGATCCGAGGGAGCCAGCTACGACACCGATCGCGTCCTCACCCTGCCCAATGCGCTGAGCTTCCTGCGTCTGCTCGGGGTTCCACTCTTCGTGTGGTTGATCCTGGGCCCGCATTCCGATCGGTGGGCCGTGCTTCTGCTCATGGCCGCGGGATTCAGCGACTGGCTGGACGGCCACTTGGCCCGAGCTTGGCACCAGACCTCACGGGTGGGGCAGATGCTGGATCCGATCGCTGATCGGCTCTACATCGGTTCAACCCTGATCTGCCTGGCTATCCGGGACATCATCCCGTGGTGGCTGGTGGTCCTGCTGGTGGCGCGAGACCTGCTCTTGGTGTGCCTGGTGCCCCTGCTGCGCACCAGGGGCTATACGAGTCTTCCGGTACACCTGATCGGCAAGGCAGCCACCTTCTGTCTGCTCTACGCCTTCCCACTGGTCCTGTTGGGCGCGGGGGGCACGGCATGGGCACTGGCGGCCCGTGTCTCCGGCTGGTCCTTTGCCATCTGGGGCACCGCGCTCTACTGGTGGGCGGGACTGCTCTATGTGCGACAGACCTGGCACCTGATGCAGGGGCCGCGGGTGTCTCGCTCCGGCAGGATCGGCTGACATGTCGGAGCCACTGCGCCGACCCGACGCGAGCATGGACCTGCTCACCAACCTCCAGCGCACTGCACTGGATCCCGAATACCTGTCGGTGCGTCGTGATGGGCGCACCCCTGCACCACGACCCGGACTGCGACTGGTCGGGCTGGCCATGGCCGCATGTCTCCTGGCCATCGCCGCACTCCAGACGAATCGGCACGCACCCGAGGCCCAGGCCGAACGAAACGATCTGGTGAACCGGATCCAGGCGGCCGAACGGGAACAGGACGTCTTGCGCCATCGCGTCACTCAACTGGATGACGAGGTGGGTCGGCTCAGGACGGACGCACTTCCGGTCCAGGACGAGCAGACCCGGCAGCTTGCCGCAATGGCCGGAATGGAGCCGGTCGTTGGGCCCGGCATCGTGGTGGTCGTGGACGACGCCCCCGAACTCGTGGGCAGTGACGCCGCGCGGGTCACCGACCAGGATCTTCGAAGACTCGTGAACGGTCTCTGGACGGCGGGCGCAGAAGCCGTGGCCGTCAACGGGCACCGGATCACGGTCCGCACGGCGATCCGTTCCGCAGGCTCCGCCATCACCGTGGACTATCGTTCCCTCAACCACCCCTACCGGGTCGAGGCCGTCGGTGATCCCCGCAGTCTGGGTTCGGCTCTCGCAGAATCCGACGGGGGACACTGGTGGACATTCCTCAAGGACAACTATCGCCTGTCCTATGAGGTGACCGTGTCCGACGAGCTGCGGCTCAAGGCCGACCCCGGGCTGGGAACCGGGGTAGCCCGGGCACAACGGTGAGGCGGCCGAGCATGGGACTGGGCCGCCGGGGGTTGGACTGCCGGGGGTTGGACGGCGGGGGAACAAGCGGGGACGCATTGGAAGGGGCATGACGATGATCGCAATTCTGGGGCTGTTGGCCGGGATCGCCATCGGCTTCTGGCTGGAGCCCACACTGCCGACGGCCTTGCAGCCCTACCTGCCCATCGCGATCGTCGCGGCCCTGGACGCGCTGTTCGGCGCGCTGCGCGCGTATCTCGAGGGAACCTTCGCGGACAAGGTCTTCCTGGTGAGTTTCGTGTCCAATGTGCTGATCTCCGCCATGATCGTGTGGATCGGTGACCTGATCGGGGTGGGCTCCCAGCTTTCCACTGCCGTCGTGGTGGTGCTGGGGATCCGGATCTTCACGAATTCGGCCGCCATCCGCAGAGCCCTGATCCATGCCTGAGATGAGTGGGCCTGAGATGAGTGGGCCCGAGACGAGTGGCCGGGACACGGCGCGCCGTCCCCGGCGCCACCCAGGAGGCCAGCGTCACCGCCCCGACCCCATGACGAGTCGCGCAGCGCGCAGGCGCGCACGGCTGGAGGCCAGCACCCGGGCCGGCGAGTCGCGTTCCGGTGAGCGCACGGTCGGCGAGCACGGGATTGATGAGCCCGCAAGGACCCGGCCGGAGCGTCTGCGGGCCGAGTATCCCGCTTGGGACCGGATCCTGGGCGACTTCTTCCGGCCCAGTTCCGGCCAGCTCATGATGGCCCTGGTCCTGTGTCTGGTGGGCATCCTGACCGTGATGCAGGTCCGGGCGAAGGGGGCGGACGACACCTACTCCTCGATGCGGCGCTCCGACCTGGTTCAGTTGCTGGACCAGCTGAATGCAGAACAGGCCCGTCTGTCCCAACAGGCGAGCACTCTGGAGAAGACCAGGGAGCAACTCGCCACCGGTGCTGATGCCCGCAGGGTTGCGGCCGCGGAGAACCAGAAGCGACTTGACCAGCTCGGCATCATCGCGGGGACTGTGGCGGCCAGTGGGCCCGGCGTTCGCATCACGATCGTCGATCCGCAGGGCAAAGTGGGTCCCGAGCTGATGCTCGACGCGGTGGAGGAACTCCGTGACGCCGGTGCGGAAGCAATCGAGGTCAACGACTCTGTCCGTGTGGTGGCCAGCACCTGGTTCGGGCGCCGGGGAGACTCACTGGTCGTCGACGGGACGGCAGTCCATCCGCCGTACACGCTCGACGTCATCGGCGATGAGCATGCCCTCGAGGAGGGCGCGAGATTCCGGGGCGGCCTGGTGAGTCAGGTCCAGGCTGAACAGGTGGGGGGACACGTCCTCATCAGCCGGCTGGAACAGGTCCAGGTCACAACGCTCCACCAGCCCCGGACCCCCGACTTCGCCAAGCCCGCCTGAGCCCCTACGCCATGCGGTCGCCCAGAGCGCGTTAGGCTAAGTTCGCCAGCCCCGGAAATGGTCCGGGAGACCTTGTGAAGGAGCCTTTGCCATGACCCGTTTTCCCGAGGACCTCAAGTACAGCGAAGAGCACGAGTGGGTGCGTGCGGGCAATGGGAGCACCGTCCGTATCGGGATCACCGACTATGCCGCGGAGGCTCTGGGGGACATTGTCTATGTCTCGCTTCCCACGGTCGGGGAAGAGGTGGCTGCGGGTGACTCCTGCGGAGAGCTGGAGAGCACCAAGAGTGTCTCGGACGTCTTCTCCCCGGTTGCCGGGGTGGTGACAGCCGTGAACGACGTCCTGGCCGATTCCCCTGAGACGGTCAACGGAGATCCCTACGGGGATGGTTGGCTGTACGAGGTGGAACTGTCCGCCGAGTCCGATGTCGATGACCTGATGGACTCCGACGCGTACGCAGAACTCGTCGGCGAGTGATGCTGCGGGCGACACGCCCGAACTGACAGAATGTGGGGAAGGCCACCGGCCAGTGTCCGGTCGGTCATGGTGGATCCCCCGCGGGCCCAGGACCCCTGGACAACTGGGCCCGTGCACGTCCCCGGTGTGACAAATGAGCTTGGGTGCATGATCGAGGGACATGCACCCTGCAGATGGAGAGCAGATCAATGGTCGAATGCCCCCGATGCGGAACGCCGCTCGCAGCTGACGCGAACTTCTGTTCGAACTGTGGTGAGCGCCTGGCGCCCGATGCCGCCCCTGGTGGCGACAGCACGCGCATGATCCCGGTCGTGACCGAGAACACCGGTAGCCTCGAGCTCGGTGCAGATGACCTGGCCGCCGTCAACGCCCTGCCCGCCGAGCACGCCCTGCTGATCGTCGAGCGTGGCCCCGGTGCCGGAGCTCGCTACCTGCTCGACAACGATGAGGTCACCGTTGGCCGCCATCCCGACTCGGACATCTTCCTCGACGACATCACCGTGTCCCGCCACCACGTGAAGTTCACGCTGGTCGACGGCAACTGGCATGTCGCGGACCAGAACAGCCTCAACGGAACCTACGTGAACCGCACGCTGGTTGACGGCCAGGCGATGCTTCGTCAGGGTGACGAGGTGCAGATCGGCAAGTTCCGGATGATCTTCTTCGTGAGCGAGCCTGGTCTGCGCTGATGCCACAGCCGCACCGTTCGATCGGCCAGGTGCTGGCGGTCGTCAAACCTGAGTTCCCCGATGTCTCGATCTCCAAGATCCGATTCCTCGAGAGCGAAGGGCTCCTGTCGCCCGAGCGTGCCCCCTCCGGCTACCGCAGGTACTCTCAGGGTGACATCGACCGACTCCGCTACATCCTCCGGGTACAGCGCGACCACTACCTGCCGCTCAAGGTGATCCGGGAGCATCTGGACCTGATGGATCGCGGTGAGCAGCCGCCCAATCTGGAGGCGCCTGCATCCGCGGCCGCGGCCGACGCTCCTGTCGTGGGCGTCCCCTTGCAGCCGACCACCGATGCAGCCGCCCCGGAGCGTTCGCAGTCGGCCACGCGCAAGCCACTGCGACTGACCCGTCGAGAGCTCCTCTCGGCCTCTGGCCTGAGCGAAGCGGTCCTGATCGACCTCGAGCGTCAGCAATTGGTCACCACCCGCAGGCAGTCCAGCTTCTACGGCCGGGAGGCGCTGACGATTTGTGTGGTGGCGCGCAAGCTCCAGCTCTACGGCATGGACTCGCGTCACCTCAGGGCCATCAAGCAGTCGGCAGAGCGGGAGGCCGGCCTGGTTGAACAGGCCGTCCAGCCCTTCCTCCGTCGGCCGAGCGCGGAGGCCGCCGAGGCAGCCCGCGAGGTCACGCAACTCGTGGTCCACGCGCACGCCGCGATGATGCATTCGCTCATCCAGCGCTGAAGTCTCGCGAACCGACGCGACGAGGTGCTGGGGCACGGCTCGTCGACCACGCGTTAGGCTGAGGCCATGCGGGAACTAGACGTGCTCGGTGTACGTGTCGACCAACCGTCCAATGCGCCCATCCTCCTCCTGCAGGAGTCTGGCGGGGTGCGCGTGCTCCCGATCTGGATCGGGGCAGGTGAGGCGGCCATGATCGCCAATGCGATGGAGGGCCTCCAGCCGCCCCGGCCACTGACCCATGACCTGTTCGTCGAAGTGCTCAGCAGACTCGGCCATGAGGATGTCCAGGCGCGGATCACGGAGATGCGCGACGGAGTCTTCCTGGCGGAGCTCGAGGTGGACGGCCACGTGGTCTCGGCTCGTCCCTCGGATGTCGTGGCACTGGCAGTTCGCAGTCGTCTGGTGATCACCGCGCCCGAGTCACTGCTCGAGGAGGTGGGGGTGGTGCTGGACGAACCCGGCCAGGACGAGGTGGAGCGATTCAGACAGTTCCTGGATGCGGTCAACCCGGATGACTTCGAAGCGTCATAACCACTTGTCAGCCGCCACACTCAACCCGGGCTTCACCCCTTGCCCTGATCAAAACACCTAGTCACGGCAAGTTTCAAGGTCTTCCTGAGAGTCGCGACGGGCTTCGGCGTGTTCTTTGCCGAGCCGTCGCCACAGCGATTACCGTCATGACCACGGCCACGGAGGCCCGGGCGAAACCGATCGCCCGATCGGGGAGAAGGGGCAGGACGTGCAGGAACAGTCGAGCGAGCACACCACCGCCGTGCCTGCGTCCCAGGAGGCACTCTTCGACGGCGACTTCTCCCCGCTGCCAGAGGACCTCGGCTTCCGGGGCCCCGTCGCCTGCAAGGCAGCCGGCATCACCTACCGGCAGCTCGACTACTGGGCCCGCACCAATCTGGTCACCCCCCAGATCCGAGGGGCCGAGGGGTCCGGCACCCAACGGCTGTACTCCTTCCGCGACGTGCTGCTGCTCAAGGTGATCAAGCGCCTCATCGACGCAGGCATCTCACTCCAGCAGATCCGCATCGCCATCGAGCACCTGCGCCAGCGCGGCGTCGAGGACCTGACACAGGTGACCTTGATGAGCGACGGCGTCTCGGTCTACGAGTGCACCTCTGACAATGAAGTCGTCGACCTGTTGCGGGGCGGTCAGGGGATGTTTGCCATCGCGCTGGGCGGTGTGTGGCGCGACATCGAAGGGACGCTGAGCGTCCTGCCCACGGAACGAGCGGAGGAGACGCCGTCCTCCGCCTCTCAGACCGCCGAATCCGTCCGCCCTGTTCTCCGGGCAGTGTGATCCAGCCGCTAGTGTGACCTCATGGTCACGCAGCCTTCCGCACATCTGTTCAGCAACCGCCACATCGGTCCCGACACCACCGAAGAGCACGAGATGTTGGCCCTGCTGGGCCTGTCCGAACTTGATGATCTCGTAGCGGCGCTGCCCGAGGAGATCCGTCACGATGGTGAGCTCGACCTCCCGCCGGCCCTGACCGAGCAGGAGGTGCTGAGCGAGCTGCGCACGCTGTCCGAACGCAACCGCCCCCGACGCGCCATGATCGGCATGGGCTACCACGGCACGATCACTCCCGCCGTGGTGCGGCGCAATGTGTTGGAGGACCCCACCTGGTACACGGCGTACACGCCCTACCAGCCCGAGATCAGCCAAGGCCGTCTGGAAGCCCTTCTCAACTTCCAGACCCTGGTGAGTGACTTGACCGGGCTGCCGACGGCCGGCTCCTCGCTGCTCGATGAGGCGACGGCAGTGGCGGAGGCCGTCGGCGTGGCCCGTCGAACCACTCGCAAGGGCAATGTGGTGCTGCTCGACGCGGATCTGCTCCCGCAGTCCGCAGCTGTTGTCCGCACGCGAGCCCTGGCTCTGGGCTGGCAGGTCGTGGAGGCCCAGGACCTGGTGCAGGGGCTGCAGCAGCACGAGGCCTTCGCCGTCGTGGTGCAGGTTCCCGGCACATCCGGCCTCGTTCGGCCGGTGGAGGAGCTGACCTCCATTGCCGAGAAGGCCCACGAGAACAACGCCACGGTCATTGCCGCCGCAGACCTGCTGGCACTCACCCGCCTGGAATCCCCTGGATCCTGGGGTGCAGACATCGCCGTCGGTTCCAGCCAGCGCCTGGGCGTTCCGCTCTTCTACGGTGGCCCGCACGCCGGCTACATCAGCGTCCGCGAAGGACTGGAGCGCTCGCTGCCCGGCCGTCTCGTGGGTGTCTCGGTGGATGCGGACGGAACCCCCGCCTACCGACTGGCCCTGCAGACACGCGAACAACACATCCGTCGAGAGAAGGCCACCAGCAACATTTGCACGGCACAGGTGCTGCTGGCGGTCACGGCGTCGATGTATGCCGTCTATCACGGCCCCGACGGGCTGCGGTCGATCGCGGACACCATCCATGGCCGGACCCGGATGCTGGCGGCGGCCCTGGACAATGCTGGCCTGGAACTGGCCGGGGAACACTTCTTCGACACACTGACCGTTGCCGTGCCGCGTCGCGCCACGCAACTCGTTGCGCAGGCGCGGGAGCGGGGTGTGCATCTGCGCCTGGTGGACGACGACCACCTGGGCATCAGCATCGGTGAGGACACGGAGATCACCGACCTCGAGGCCGTCGCGGAGGTGCTGGGTGCCACCCTGGACGAGCGGCAGGGACTGGGTGACCTTGCAGACCACGACCGTGAAGAGGACTACCTCCTGCACCCGGTCTTCAACAGCTACCACTCCGAAACGCTGATGCTGCGCTACCTCCGCGCGCTCAGCGACCGCGACTTCGCGCTGGACAAGGGGATGATCCCGCTCGGGTCCTGCACGATGAAACTCAACGCCGCCGCCGAGATGGAGCCGATCAGCTACCCGGGATTCGCCAATCTGCACCCCTTTGCCCCCGCCGAGGACGCCCGCGGCTATGAAGAGCTGGTGGACCGGCTGTGCCGGTGGCTGGAGGTGATCACGGGCTATGACCGGGTGAGTCTGCAGCCCAATGCCGGCTCCGCGGGCGAGTTCGCGGGTCTGATGGCGATCCGCAGCTACCACCTGGCCAATGGCGACGATCAGCGCACGATCTGCCTGATTCCGGCATCGGCACATGGCACGAATGCTGCCAGCGCCGCCATGGCCGGCATGAAGGTGGTTGTGGTCAAGAGCTTGGATGACGGCTCGATCGACATGGATGACCTGCGTGCCAAGGTGGACAAGCACGCTCAGGAATTGGCGGCCATCATGGTCACCTACCCGTCCACCCACGGAGTCTATGAGGACACGATCGGGGAGCTCGCCCGCCTGGTGCACGAGGCTGGGGGACAGGTCTATGTCGACGGCGCCAACATGAATGCACTGGCGGGACTGGCCCGGCCTGGCCAGTTCGGCGGCGACGTGAGTCACCTGAACCTGCACAAGACCTTCGCCATCCCGCACGGAGGCGGCGGTCCCGGCGTCGGGCCGGTGGCGGTGCGCGAGCACCTGGCTCCGTACCTCCCCAACCACCCCCTGGTTCCCCAGGCCGGTCCGGCGACCTCCTACGGGCCGGTGGCAGCTGCACCTTACGGATCGGCCGGGGTGCTGCCCATCTCGTATGCCTACATCGCGATGATGGGTTCCGAGGGATTGCGTCGAGCCACGCTGACCGCGGTGCTCGGCGCCAACTACATCGGCAAGCGCCTGGCCGGTCACTACCCGGTGCTCTACACGGGTGCCGACGGTCGAGTGGCCCACGAGTGCATCCTCGACCTGCGGCCCATCACCAAGACAAGCCACATCAGCGTCGACGACGTGGCCAAGCGCTTGGTTGACTACGGCTTCCACGCCCCGACGATGAGCTTCCCGGTGGCCGGGACGCTGATGGTGGAGCCCACCGAGAGCGAGAGCAAGTACGAGCTGGACCGCTTCTGTGACGCGATGATCCGCATCCGCGAGGAGATTGCCAAGGTGGAGTCGGGGGAGTGGGACGTGCAGGACAACCCCCTGGTCAATGCACCCCACACCCTGGCCCGGGTGACTGCCGACGAGTGGACCCACCCCTACAGCCGTACCGAGGCTGCCTTCCCGGCGGGTCGTCACGTTGGTCCGATCGCGGGCTCCGGACAGGACAAGTACTGGCCGGCCGTGGCCCGCATCGACGGGGTCTACGGCGACCGCAATCTGGTCTGCTCCTGCCCCCCGATCGAGGAATTCCAGGACTGATGCCCGGCACCGTGCGCCAATGGTCCTTGTCGTGCGCACGGTGCGGCTACCCTCGTTGTCGATAGATCATCGAACCGGGGAGGTGCGACTGTGCGGTTGTGGCGGTGGTTGAAGCGCACGCCGTGGTCAGCCCATCTCATTCGCGCCAACGACCGTTTCCAGAACCGGATGGGCAACCAGCTGGCTGGCGGAATCACCTATTTCTCGGTGCTCACCCTGGTTCCTGCGCTGATGTTCGCGTTCAGCTTCCTGGGGTGGATGCTCACGGTCTTTCGCCCGGACTGGTTGGTTCAGCTCAAGGACGTGGCCGTGCGTGAGGTTGGGGCCGTTGCGGGCGGTTACCAGGCCATCCGGCTGATCGAACGTGCCTTGAACAACTGGCGCACCGTCCTGTTGATCGGTGTCTTTGCCGCGGCGTACTCGGGCTCGGGCTGGATGGGCAATCTGCGGGGTGCGGTGCGCGCCCAGTGGCGGCCTGAGTTCGACATGAGTCCCCCGGGGCGCAACTGGTTGGCGGAGCGCTTCGTCAACCTGCTCTACTTCCTGGCACTGATCGGAGCCCTGGCAGTTTCCTTTACGGTGGTGACCCTGTCGGGCAACTTTGCCGATCGGGTGGTGCGCTGGCTGGGCATCGAGCAGACCCCGGGCGTGGCGGACCTGTTGACCCTGGGGGCCATGCTGCTGACGGTCGTACTGTCCAGCCTGCTCTTCTGGTTCCTCTTCCACGTCCTGCCGCAGTACCGCGCGCCCATGAAGGACATGATCAAGGGTTCCCTCATGTCGGGCGTGGCGATGACAGCCCTGCTGTACGGCACGACCCAGGTCATCGAGGTCTTCAGCCGCAGCCTGTCCACCGTCGTCTTCGGCAACATCATCATCGTGATGCTCTTCTTCAACCTGTTCGCTCGGTTGATCCTCTTTGCGGCCGCCTGGATCGCCACCAGTTACCAGCCCGCCATTCCCCGACGCTATTCGGAGGTGGACCTGCCGCTGCGTCGTCGCTCGGACGTCATGACCGTGCCCGGTCACTGGGAGGCGGCGGAGGCAGCGCGCCTGAGGGACGAGAAGGCCAAGGAACGCGAGAAGCTCGCACGAGAGGAGGCCAAGCGGCTCGAGTCGGAGCACCGGCGACGGCGAGGCCTGCGGCGCCACAGCTGAGCACCAACCCGTGAGCTCGGCATCCTGCCCAGCGACGAAGGCCCGTTCCCGGGGAGGGAACGGGCCTTCTGTCGGCCATCCGCGACTGTCGCATGGCAGTCGCGCAGCTGGTCAGTGCTCGGGCAGGTGCTGGACCGGCTTGGGCGCGCCCTGTCCGATCGTCTCGAGCATCTCGACGAACCAGGGCTCGTCGATGTTGAAGGCCTTGCCACCCTTGATGCGCTTGAAGTCGATGGTGCTCAGCACGTCGCCAGCCTCCTCGTCCTGGCCCACCACTCCGGGCTTGCCCGCCAGAGCCGAGTCCACGGCCAGATCGGTGCACTGCTTGATCAGGGCAAGGTCGGCGTCATTGGCGGCCGCGGCGCGGCTGTAGTAGCCGGACTTCTGGACCATGACCTTCTCAGCCTTCAGCAGCTTGGCGAACTGCTCCCCGAACCACTTGCCGGGGTTCACCTTGTCCAGCTTCACGTGGCCGAAGGGGTCGCGCGGCACCTCCTCGCCGGCCTTCTCCATCTCGGCGATGATGGACTCGAGTCCCGCGCCCTCGGACAGGAAGATGGTCACATTGCCCACCTCGTCCATCACCTTGTTCAGACGCTCGGCCTCGGCAGCCAGGTCCAGCTCTGCCTCGGGGACGTACACCGCGTGGACATCCCAGGCCTCCTTGCTCAGGCCGATCTCCGGAACCCAGGTCTCGACGCTGTCGAGCCACTCACGGTACTTGGCGGCGGTGGCGGCGGTCAGCCAGCCACAGTTGCGGCCCATGACCTCGTGGATGATGAGCATCCGCGAACCGGAGTTGTGCTCGCCGATGATGTTGCGAGCGAAGCCGGCGCCCTGCTCGGCTGCCGTCCAGGCACCCAACGACTGCTTGATCGGGATGACGTCGTTGTCGATGGTCTTGGGCAGCCCCACCACGGTGAGCTCGTAGTCATTCTCGTGCAGGTAGGCGGCCAGGTCAGCCGCCGTGGTGTTGGTGTCGTCGCCGCCAATGGTGTGCAGGACGTCGACGCCATCGGCCACCAGACGGTCCGCCGCCACCTTCAGGGGGTTGTCGCCCTCCTGGACGAGGCCGCGCTTGACCAGGTCAGCGGCATTGGTGAGCTTGACGCGGGAGTTGCCGATTGGGGAGCCACCGTACTGGTGCAGCACGGCCGCATTCTCGCGGACGGACGGCGTGACGGTGTAGAAGTCACCCTTGAGCAGACCTTGGTAGCCATGCTTGTAGGCGATGATCTCCGCATCAGGGGCGATCTCGGTGTAACGCTCGATCAGACCACCGACGGCGGATGACAGACACGGGGCGAAGCCACCGGCGGTGAGCAGGGCAACCTTCTTGACCATGGGGTCGGACCTTTCCTCGAAGATGTGACACCGTCAGCCTAGCCAAACCCGCCTCACCACACCGGCACGGGGCGGGCCAGCGCGCTCGAAATGGCACACCGACATGGCCATTCGTCCGCTGGCCATAGCTGTGCAGCCGGTGAGACAGTTTCGCCATGAATCGGGACGAACGTGGTTCCAGCCTCACGGTCTTCACGGCCACCGCCATGATGGCGGTCTTCCTGACCGCGGGACTCGTCGTGGACGGGACGGCACGGGTGCGCGCCCATCGAGAAGCGGAGGTGGCGGCGGCGAGTGCGCTGCGCAAGGGCACGGATGCCACCGCAGCCCAGCGCCTGATCGGCCGCGACGGTACGGCAGAGGGCCTTGCAGCAGCCAGACGTGCTCTGACCGACGCCGATGTCCAGGGCGATGTCACCGCCCAGGCAGGTGTCATGACCGTCACCACGAGATCGGCCGCAGGCACCACCTTCCTGTCACTGATCGGAGTTCGTGAACTACCGGTGACTGGCTCTGCATCGGGTGAGCTTCGGCGCGTCTGAGCTTGCTGGAGGGCTTCGGCATGGCGGACCCTCGCGTCTTGGACAGGCACGTAGTCTGGTTCTTCGTCCAGCCCAGATCGATGCCCAGCCTGACGGTGGTTCGTCTTCCGTCGACCTCTGAGAGGAGTCCTCAATGTCTGACATCGAGATGACGCCCGGTCAGGACGAGCTGGACTTGCGCTTCGCGGAGCTCCTGGCCACAGCCATTCGCAGGCGCGGCCTGTCGCTGGAGCAGATTCGGCGGCTGCTGCGCTCGGCGGGCACACCGGTCTCGCTGGCCACCCTGAGCTACTGGCAACGTGGTCGTTCCCTTCCCTCGAAGGAGAGCTCGCTGCAAGCCATCGCGCATCTGGAGGAGATCCTGCTTCTCCCCGTGGGGCGGCTCTCCTCCGCCTTGCCCTCCGATGCGTTCAGCCGCTGGGACTTCCTCGCAGCCCTGCCGATGTCCGATCGGGACAAGGCACTACTCGAGCGGCTGGGCATCGCGATCCATGGCCCCAGCATCACCCACTACATCCATGACCGCGTGAGCATCCTCGACGCTGGGCGGACGCGCCTGGAGGAAACCAGCGAGGTCATGGAGAGCACGGTGGACGGCCTGGAGCGCACGGCTCTGCTCTACGGCCTGAATCCAACCTCACCGCAGGCCATGGCCGAGGGGGACCAGGTTCCGTTCGTGGAGGCCATGTGGGGCTGCGAGCTGGGGCGCGTGATCCCCTTGGAGGAACGCGGGCTGATGGCGATTGAGCTCATCCTGCAGACTTCCGTGAACCGGGGCGAGGGATATCTTCGCAGCTATTCCTTGCGCTGGGAGGATGAGCCGCCCTGCACCGAGAGCGACATCCAGCGGGTGGGACCGGGGACGGTGGGCATGATGGTCCTGGAGGCGGACTTTCCGGAACGTATCCCGGAGAGGGTGACCTACGAGACCAGTCCCTATGCCTACGATCCGTACAACCCCCCGGAACGGCTGGTGCAGGAGCTTGCGCCAGGCCCGCAGGTACAGGTCTGCCTCGTGGATGCGCCGGCTGGCACACATCTCCTTCGATGGACCTGGGGTGGGCATGACTGAGACCACCTTCTCCCTCCTCCTGGCGCAGGCGGTGGCCGAGCATCCCGCGACCCTGGAACAGATCAGCGCCGAACTCCGTTCCCGGGGCACGCCGCTGTCCGCAGCAACGCTGAGCTACTGGACCACGGGCAGGTCCCGCCCCGCCCGGCGCAAGTCCCGGCTGGCGGTACAGCATCTGGAAGAGATCCTGGGGCTGGAACCCGGCCACCTCACCAGTACCCTGCCCGGGCCGACGGACAGTTCGTGGCTGCCGCGCGTGGGCGTCGAGGACCTGGCAGCGGTGCAGGAAGTGACGACGCGACTCGGGCTTGACCTGGGCAAGCACAGCGAAGCCCTGTCACTGATCGAACTGGTGCACCTGTCGGCAGAGCGCGGTCGAATGGTGCGTGAGTGTCGCCAGCTCCACCGCGCAGACGACCCTCAGGTCGAATCCATCGTGATGCTTGCACCACGACCCTCTGACTCCGCCACGCTGCTCGACGTCGAAGCACTGCGCTCCTGCCGAATCGGCGCGGTGGAGATCGTGGACGTCGCCGGGGTTGCCCTGGTGGAGGTGGTACTCGACCGTCCGCTGCGCAGGGGCGAGCTGGTGCAGATCGAGTACCGGCTCGCCTGGCAGGGCCCACCAGGAAGCATCGACCGGATCACCCGTCGGGTGCCCACCACCGTCGGCCAGTTGATCTTCGCCATCCACTTCGAGGGGAAGATCCCCGACGCCATCGAGCATCGAGTGGTCCAGGACGGCACGATCCTGCGCAACAGTGCGGTGCAGCCAGCCCAGACCGTCAACGTGGTGGCGCGCGATGTGCCCTGGGGACTGTACGAGGTGCTCTGGCATGACACATCCGGCCACGGCCACGCCTCGAAGGGCCTGTCCTGACCGCGCTCGGGGCCCTAGACTCCCTCCATGGCCCGCTACCTAGACGTCCACCCGAACAACCCCCAGCCCCGTGCCCTGGCCCAGGCAGCACAAGTGATTCGCGATGGGGGACTGGTGGCCTACCCGACGGACTCCGGCTTCGCCTTGGGCTGCCAGATGGGCAATCGGGACGCGATCGACCGCATCAAACGGTTGCGCAGGCTGGATGACAAGCACCACTTCACACTGGTGGTCAGCGAGTTTGCCCAGCTGGGGCAGTGGGTGGAGATGGACAACTGGGAATTCCGGGCCATCAAGGCCAACACCCCCGGTCCCTACACCTTCATCCTGCGTGCCACCCGGGAATTGCCCAGAGCGATGCTGCACCCGCGCAAGAAGACCGTCGGCGTCAGGATTCCGGACCACGTCACCGCGCTCGCGCTCCTCTCGGAGCTGGGGGAGCCCCTCACATCATCGTCGCTCATCCTCCCGGACCAGGACGACCCCATGACCGAGGGCTGGCAGATCGCCGACGAGCTTGGTCACGACATCGACCTGGTGCTGGACTCCGGTGACGTCGGCGCCGGCCCCACCACCGTCGTGGACTTCACCGGCGATGGCGTCGAGGTGGTTCGTGACGGGACCGGCGACCCCGCCCCCTTTGTGGAGTGACGGTGGGCCCCGGGTGTCACCTAGGCTGGAGCTCATGCCCAGCAACCCACTCACTTTCTGTTCCGAGCGGGCCTTCGGCCTGCCCGACTTCGGTTCCCTGACTCCCCAGCACTATCGGGAGGCCATCGAGGAGGGAATGGCGCACCACGAGCAGGAGATCGCGGCGATCGCCCGCAACAGCGACGCGCCGAGCGTGGAGAACACGGTGATCGCGCTGGAGCGATCCGGCCGCGTCCTGAACCATGCCCGCCGCATCCTGGCCAACAAGGTGGCGGCCGATTCCACCGAGGAACTCCGTGAGCTCGACGCCGAACTCGCACCCCGATTGGCGGCCCACGCCGATGCCGTTCTGCTCGACCCAGACCTGTTCGAACGCATCGCAATCGTCCACTCGCAGCTGTCCGAGCTGGATCTGGACCCGGAGACCGAGCAGTTGGTGAAGCTCACCCATGATCGCAGCTGGCTGGCCGGGGCCGGCCTGCCGGAGGAGAAGAAGGCTCGCCTGCGCGAGCTCAACCAAGAACTTTCCCGGCTGACCACCGACTACCAGCGCAAACTGCTGGCCGACACCAATGAATCGGCGGTGCCCTTCACCAGCGCCGACGAGCTGGACGGCCTCAACGAAGGGCAGCTCTCGGCCTGTGCCCAGGCCGCAAGGGACCGTGGGCTGGACGGATGGCTGGTCACCCACACCCTGTTCAGTGACCACCCCTACAACGCGCAGCTGGTCCGCCGCGAGAGCCGGCGCCGCATCCACCAGGCGTCAACGGCACGGTGTCGCCGCGGCAATGAGCACGACACCAGTGCGCTGGTGCTGCGCATCACCGCCCTGCGAGCGGAGCGTGCCGCGTTGCTCGGCCACCCGAACCACGCGTCTGCTGCCCTGGCCGACCAGACCGCGCGCACTCTCGCGGCGGTCGACGAGATGGTCTATCCGCTGGCTGGACCCGCTCTCGCGAACCTGCACAAGGAGGCCCAGATCCTGCAGGAGGCCCTCGACGCACACCAGGCGTCAGTGGGCGAGCCGACTCACCCCTTGGAACCGTGGGACTGGTCCTACTGGGCCGAGCGCGTGCGTTCCACCGAGCACCAGGTGGACACGGCCCAGCTCCGGCCGTGGTTCGAGCTGGAGCGGGTGCTCCACGACGGAGTCTTCTGGACCGCCACTCAACTCTTCGGCATCACGTTCACGGCGCGGCCGGACATCGTCACCTACCACGAGGAGGCGCGTGCCTTCGAGGTGAAGGATGCCGACGGGAGCACCCTGGGGCTGTTCATCCTGGACGTCTTCACCCGCGACTCGAAGCGGGGCGGCGCCTGGATGAACAACCTGGTCGAACAGAACCGGCTCTTCGACGAGCTGCCGGTGGTCTGCAACAACCTCAACGTGCCCAAGCCAGCCCCGGGCGAGCCCGTGCTGCTGAGCCTGGACGAGGTGACCACCCTCTTCCACGAGTTCGGGCACGCTCTGCACGGACTGCTCTCCGATGTCACCTACCCCAGCCTGTCGGGGACCCACGTTCCCCGGGACTTCGTCGAGTTTCCCAGTCAGGTGAACGAGATGTGGATCACCTGGCCGGAGGTCGTCAACCACTATGCCCGGCACCACGAGACGGGCGATCCCATCGATCCCGAAGTGCTGCGACGGATGGCAACCAGCAGCACCTTCAATGAGGGCTTCGCGACGACCGAGTACCTTGCGTCAGCGCTCCTGGACCAGGAGTGGCACAGGATTTCCGCCGACGACGTGGTGCAGGACGTTCAGCTCTTCGAACAGCAGGCTCTGGAGCGGGTGGGGCTGGCCAATCCGTGGGTGCCGCCCCGCTACGGCAGCTGCTACTTCTCGCACACCTTCTCCGGAGGCTACGACGCAAAGTACTACTGCTACATCTTCAGCGAGGTGATGGATGCCGACACCGTTGAGTGGTTCCGGGAGAATGGTGGTTTGACCCGGGCCAACGGCGATCGTTTCCGCGAGGCGGTGCTGTCCACCGGGCACTCGCGCAATCCCCTGGACAGCTTCCGTGAGTTCCGGGGACGTGACGCCGACCTGCAGCCCTTGCTGGTTCGACGCGGGCTGGCCTGACGGGCCCTGAAGAGGCTGCTGCCCACAGCTTGCGGGGCCCAGGCAGGTTCTCGCCTGCCTGGCCCCGCAATCCTGCCGGGGAAGTGCGCTGGATCAGCAGTGGTAGGTGTCGCTGGGAGCGGGGAAGTGGTGGTAACCGTCGGGAGGTGTCATCCCGAAGGAACGAGCCAGGGACAGGATCTTGTTCGCCCGTGCCAGGCGAGGCAGGTCCGAACCGTTGCGGATCTCGCCTCCGGCCTCATTGAACTCGGCCAGGAAGTCCAGAGCCCAGGACATGTCATCGATGCTGGGGGAGAGAATCTCGTTCACGGTGTGCGTCTGCTCGGCCATCAGGCAGATCTTGCCGGTCATGCCGAACTGGCTCGTGACTCCGGCCGACGTGGCCAGCGCGACGCCGGTGGCGCCCACCGCGGGCCCGTCGATGGCCCCGGGCAGTCCCGCGGCCTTGGAAGCGATGGTGAACTGGCTCCGGGTATAGGCGAGCGTCGTTGGATCATCGGCGAAACCGGTGTCGCGTCGGAAGTCACCCAGGCCGAAGGCGAGACGGAAGGTGTTGCGGCTGGCGGCGATCTGCGGCAGGTGGGTGATCCCGCGAGCGGTCTCCACCAGCGCAACGATCGGCATGCCGTCGGGCAGCAGACTGGCGGTGCGGATGACGTGCTCCGGTCCTTCCACCATGGCCAGGAAGATGCCGTCGAGTCCGGGCAGTCCGGCAAGCTCCTTCAAATCGCCCTCCCACCACTCGGTGCCGAACCCGTTGATCCGAACCCAGGCATGGTGGTCCCCCGAGGTCAGGTACTCCACGACATTGGCACGCGCCTGTTCCTTGTGGGCGGGGGCCACCGCATCCTCGATGTCCAGTACGACGACGTCCGCCTCACCGATGTGCTCATAGCGATCGGTGTGCAGGCCATTGACGAGCAGCCAGGAACGGGCCAGGTCTGGACCAAAGGTGACGGTGTCGGTCACGTGCGTGCCTTTCTCGATTCCGGACGCAAGGGCCCACGCCGGGCGTCCTTGCCTGGACGGAGCCTAGCGTTGATCTCTCGACGTCAACAGACCTTCCATCGGGTGAGATCACCCTGCGCAGTCAGTCGTCGTCGATCTCGCCCGCCAGAGCCCGGGCTGCCAGGCTCTCGCTCTCCGCAACCTCCCAGACCTCCTTGGCCGCCGTCACGTTCAGGGCGACGATCAGCAGGCCCAGCACGATGTCCGGCCAGCCGCTGTTCGTGTACCAGGTGACCAGTCCCATGGCGATGATCGCGATGTTGGCGATGACATCATTGCGGGCAGCCAAGAAGGCTGCCGTGGTCATGGAACCGCCATGATTGCGCCAGCGGGCCAGCATCCAGGTGCAGGCCAAGTTCACCACGACTGCTCCTCCCGCCGTCAGCACGAGCGAGAGGACTGCCGGAGGCTCCGGGTTCTGGAACTTGGCCACGGCCTGCCACACTGCGGCGATCGCTGGGAGCAGGATGATGCCGGCCATCACCTTGCCGGCGACAGCGCGCTTCTGGATGCTCCAACCAAGCGCCAGGGCAATGAGGCTGTTGACCGCGAAGTCCTCGAAGAAGTCGACCGAATCGGCAAACAGACTGACCGATCCGATGGCCAGGGCAACGGCCCCTTCGACGAAGAAGTAGGCCAGGTTGAGCAGGGCCACCAGGACCACGGTCCTGCGCAGCGAGGCCTTCAGATCCGGATCCGCGTCCAGATCGGCCCCGGGAAGTTCAGATGTACACACGTGGCACCACGGTACGCTTCGGCTGGGTAGTTTGGTGCAATGCACTCCGCACAGCCCCTGCGCGTCTCACTGCGGCGCACTGCTCCCGACGGGAGCCGATCAGACCTCGTCGGCGACCTGGTGCGAGCTGATGACGAGTCGATCGTCGTGCTGCCCCTGGGCAGGGGCCCGGTGACCATTCCGCGGCAGGAGGTCACTGCGATGCGCAAGGTGCCACCACGCGTGGTGCGGCCCACCTCGTCGGTCGATGACCTCGTCCGGCTGGCCGACGAGTCGTGGCCTGGCACCCGGGTGGTCCGGATGGGCGGTTGGACGCTCCACGTGGGCCTGGGATATTCCCGGCGAGCGAACTCCTGCCATCCGACGGGGGACCCGGAACGCCCCCTGCCGCTGGCCATCGACCAGGTGGTCGGCTTCTACCGCGAGCAGGGCCTCGCGCCGCGCTTCCAGCTCGCCACCAGGCCGGGGGACCGCGCGGGTCAAACGACGGAACTGGACCGGCTGCTGGCGGATCGACGTTGGGAGCGCGGTGCCACGTCCCTGGTCATGGTGGCCGATCTGACCGTGCTCGATGTGGAGCCGGCCCCGAGCCACTCCACCAACAGCATCCGCTGGACCTCCGTCCCCGACGAGCGCTGGTTGTCCGTCCAGGGGGAGGAGCACCCCGGGCGGCTGCCGGTGCTCACGTCCGCCGAGGCGCACTACGCCACGGTGGGGGAGACTGAGCCCAGCGCCTGCGGGCGACTCGCGGTGGTGCGCGACTGGGGTTGCCTGTCCGGTCTCTTCGTGCGGCCCGACCGGCGACGATGCGGACATGGGCAGGCCCTGACCATCGCGATGATGGTCAGGGCCCGGGATCTTGGAGCCAGCTACTGCCACCTTCAGGTGGAGGCCGGGAACTCCGCTGCGATTGCCCTCTACGAGTCACTGGGCTTCGCGGAACACCACCGCTACCACTACCGGATGCTCCGGTGAGACTGCGGCGCTGACCCTCAGGTGAGGATCCGCAATTGCTTGCGGTAGGTGTACTCCTCACCATTGAGTGCCCGCAGGCAGGCGCGGACGTGGGCGAAGACCTGCAGGATGGCGGCGAAGATCATCAGCGGGATGCCGATCCACGCCAGGATGATCGTCAGCGTCAGGATCCAGCCAATCACCATGGCGATGTTGACCCAGATGTTGAAGTTGAATGCACCTGCGGCCGCCTTTCGGACATAGGGCGACTTGTCCTTGTACAGCATCCAGATCACCAGCGGCCCCACGAAGCTCAGCCACCCCGCGCTGATCACCATCGAGATGAGGGTGGACGCGTGTGCCAGGGCAGCAGCGCTTCGGTCATCCGGTGGAATCGCCTGGGCCCCTGCCGGCTGGTACGCCGTGCCATAGGGGGACGTGGGGGGCTGCTGGCTCGGGTGGGGCTGCTGGCCCGGATTCCACTGGTTGTACGCCTCGTGATTCTGCGGCTGGGCACCAGCGGGCTGCGAGGTGGACACCTCCCACGGATTCGTGGGGGCCTCGAAGGAAGGACGGTCCGGTCCGGCGTGGTTGCTCATGGCACCATGGTGCCCTCTCCAAGGCCGACGTGGCCTGGATCCCATGGGTTACCAGGGTGGGTTCAGGGCCCGCTCGGGGTCGCACTCGTCGATTCACTAGGCTGGTCGCCATGACCGGTCAGATCGTCTTTGCCACGGCCACGCTGCTGCTGCTGGCCATGCCATTGGTGGCGCTGCTCGCACGCGCGCTGGGCGTTGAGTCCCGGCTCCGTCAGGACCACGTGGCACGTCTGCTGGGTGAGCAGGACCTCGGATGACCGTGGTGGATGACTACCTTGCGGGTTGCCGCGAGGAGGACCGCGATTGCCTCGAGCAGATGCGGCGGGTCGTCCACGACTGCTGCCCTGGACTCGACGAGGTCACCAGTTACCGACTGCCCGCCTTCCGCCTGCACGGTTACACCACAAGCAAGGGGATTGTGGGTGGCTTCGCGGCGGGACGCTCCTTCTTGAGCTGGTACCCCTTCTGCGGGCGCACCCTCGTGACCCTGGCCGACGAACTGTCGGGCTTCGAGCAGACCTCTGGATCGGTGCACTTCAGTGCCCTGCGCCCGTTGCCGGAGGAACTGGTGGTCCGGCTCGTTCACACACGACTGGCCGAGATCCTGGAACTCTCCTGACGAGGAGTACCTGCCCACACGACCGGTGGAGCATCCCATTCAGAGCTTGCTGCGCAGGGTTTCAGAGCTTGCTGCGCAGGATTTCAGAGCTTGCTGCGCAGGGCGTCCAGCACCTGCGCTTCCAGGCCCAGACCCTCCGTGATGTAGCCGTCGAGACTGCCGAACTGACGCTCCACCTCATCCAGCCCGGCCTGGAGGAAGCTGCGATCGACCACATTCATCGGTCGGTTCCGCCGTGCCAGGGCACGGCCGCCCCGGGCGGTGTCCGTGAACCAGCGGAATCGCGCCATGTGGGAGACCTTGGGTTGTGAGGCCAAGTAGTCGGTCATCACCTGTTCTGCCGAGTCACCGTGGATGTGCTGCAGAAGCACCGCGATCCATCCGGTGCGGTCCTTTCCATCGGTGCAGTGGAAGAGCACGGCCTTCGGCTCACCCGCGATGAGGCGCAGCGTCTGCGCGATGCGCTCCCGCTGCCCCTCGTCGTTCACCATCCGGAGGTAGCGCGCCTTCATGGCCTCGATCGTGTCGGCCTCGGTCCTGCGTTGGCCCGTGACGGCCTCACCCGTGCCGTGCAGGTCCACCAGGACCCAGCGCACGCCCGGCAGATCGGGGTCGGGGAAGTTGGCGGCCACCTTCTCGGTGCGCAAATCGATGATCAAGCCGATGCCCAGCTGCGCGATCATTCGGCGATCGGCGCGGGTTGCTCCCCACAACAGGGAGGACCGATAGACCCCAACGTGGGGGCGGGTCGAGCTGGTCACCGGTCGCAGGTTGTACACCCCGAAGGGGATGCGGACACGATGAGTGACGGCACGAAGCAGGGCAAGAGCGTTGGCCATGCCCAGCACTCTAGAGCTCCTCGAGGTAGGAGCCGTCCAGATGGGCCAGTTCCTCGGTGATGCGCTCCCGGGCTGTGGCCTCGAAGAGCCGTCCAGCGTGCGTGCCGTGGAAGATCTGGCTCATGCCCAGGAATCCGGTCAGTGCGCCCCGGCGCCCGGAGCGCCACTGGACATCGTCGAATCTGGCGTATTCGCGGCGCAGGTCCCGGACGGAGACGTGGTATCGGCCCGGAGCCGACGCAAGGATGGCCATGTCGGCGTCCGAGATGCGTTGCCCACTGGGGTCATCGCTCTTGGGAGCATGGTCCAGGGTGATCAGGACCAGTCGTTGCACCTCGCTGACCTCCGCGTCGGGCAGCCCCAGCGTCGGGAGCATCTCGCCGGCCAGGTCCGCGGAGGACCGCTCGTCCTCTCCCGGAGCCCCGTGGTGCACGACGTCGTGGAAGAAGGTCGCCAGGACTTCCGTCCGATGCAGGGATGTACCCGACAACTCGGCCAATCGTCGCTGTGTCCGCAGCATCTCCGCCAGATGACGCAGGTCGTGGTAGCGCCGCCGCTCCACCTGTTGGCGGTCCAGCAGGGAATCGATCGTCCGGACGGCCGGCTCATCCGTCCGGGGCAGCACCTCAAGCACTTGAGAGCGCACCTCTTCCCGGGCCCGGCGTCGGCGCGGAGCCTTCTGGTGGGGAAGGATGCGAAGCCCAACCGCGCGCAGCCTGTCCACCAGGTCGCGTTCGTCGACCTGGACGGCCCCCGCGGCAAGGGCAGCGCCCAGCCGGTCCACCCTCAGGTCGTAGTGGTCATGGTCGAAGGCTCGAACATCCAACCCGGCTGCCCGTGCTCCTTCGTGCAGCTCCCACAGATTTGCGTCACTGACCAGATGTCCGTAGACGCTCCCGTGCGCAGGCCACCGCGGGGAATCAACCAGAAGCATCAGCTGAGTCCCAACAGCCACAGGGCCAGTCCGGCAGCGCCACAGGCCAGCAGGACACTCACGAAGGTGCCGATGATGAAGCGCTCGGCGGCGCCTGCCGTCGTGGCCTTCAGCTCTGGGTAACGCGCAACGCCCTTGAGCGCCAGACTGATGGGTATGGCCTCCGGATAGTGCGCCACGAGGCCCGCGTAGATCGCCAGCCGCTCGAGCGCGCCGATCCAGGATCCACCGCGCAGTTGCTGTCCCGCTGCCACCAGCCCATCCACGGAACCGTCACTGGACGCACCCGGGGGGTCATCCTGCGAGGACCGCTCAACGTCGGTGTCCGGACCAGTAGCAACGGCGGTGCGCCGATCCACCCGACGAAAGACGATCTGGACGATCGGTCCGCCACCCCAGGTCACCAGGGCTCCGAGCAGGACGACCACCAGCACGTCGAGTGAGAGGTCTGCCCAGCGCCCGAGGAGCAGGACTGATGCCATCGCATCCTGAATGATCGTCATGCGTGACCACCTGCCTCCCACAGCTGCACGATCAGCTCGACACACAGCTCACGGCCGCGACGCGACTGTTCCCAACCGGCCCGACGGTGTCGTTGACTCGCGGCGGAAGCGGTGATGCCCAGATGGTCTGCAGCCTGCCCCACGGTGCGCCCCTCGTCGAGGAGGTCCACGATCTCCCACCCTTCATCGGTCCGTCGTCCCAAGAGTTCCTGCCACAACCACAGTGCGGTCTCCGCACGTCGAGCTGGCCCCGCACAGGAGGGACGATCTTCACCGTAGACGGCTCGTCCGACACTTTCGTGCACCATGAGACGCAGTCCGGTGGGGGAGTGACGTGCCTCCTCCAGCGCTGTGCGGGCAGCGAGATAGGCGCCACCCCGTGCAGCCCGGGTGGAGTCCGGCAGGGGTCCCTCCACATCGCCGAGCCCGATCCCTAGCCGCCAGACCTTGAGTCTGGTGGCCACTTCCACCACGTCGACCACAGCGGCAGGGTCTGCGAGCAGCACTTGCACCTCATCTCCTGCGGTGCGTTCCGGGGGCAGAAGGAATCGACGTCCAAGGACTCGTTCGAGGTCCCGCATGAGGCCGGGAACGGCATCACGTGCGTGTCTGGAGTCCCTTTGGTCCAGCGTGACTGCCCAGACCCGAGTTAAGTCTCGTCCCTTCATATGCTACATCTTAGGCCACAGACTTCACGAATTGGGGAGCGATGAAGTGCCAAGGCCCCGATCACGATGGCGGCAGTGTTGGACGTTGCTGTGCTAGACAAGGTGTCATGGCTACCACTGCAATGAAGGGCAACCCGGTCCACACCGTCGGGGAACTGCCCACCCCCGGAACCGTCGCTCCCACCCTCAACCTCGTTGGCGCCGACCTCTCAGCCGTCACCACGCAGTCCCTCGCGGGTCGCCGCGTCGTGCTGAACATCTTCCCCAGCGTTGACACCGGCGTCTGCGCCACCAGCGTCCGCAAGTTCAATGAACTCGCCAGTGGCTTGGAGAACACCACCGTCCTGTGCGTGAGCAAGGACCTCCCCTTCGCCCAGGCCCGCTTCTGCGGCGCCGAGGGCCTCGAAAACGTCCAGGTCGCCTCCGACTTCCGCGGCACGTTCGGCCAGGACTACGGCGTGCTGCTGACCGACGGCCCGCTCGAGGGTCTGCTGGCCCGCAGTGTCGTCGTCCTGGACGAGCAGGGCTCGGTGCTGCACAGCCAGCTCGTACCCGAGATCACCACCGAGCCCGACTACGACGCAGCGATCGCAGCCCTCGGCTGAGGAACCGGACTCCATCTGGCCGTGGCCCGTACCCTGCAGGGTACGGGCCACGGCCATCGCTCTGTTCGGGCCCGAGGTCCGGGCTGTCCGCAGCTGTCAGGCGAGGTCTCCGCTGAGGATGTAGCCGGTCTCCAGATCCTGGATCCGAACCGAGATGATCCCGTGGGGGTCGATGGTGTAGATCTCCTCCACCAGCGGCCCGGTCTCCAACCGGCGGACCTCCTGCTCGTGCCCGGGAATACCTGCCTCCTGCAGCTCACGGTCGAAGGGGAAGACAAGTTCGCCGCGAGGCGAGATCTCCCCGCGCGGCTGGCCCAGCGGATCCAGCGCTGAGTACTCGACGAAGCGGAAGATACCGACATTGTGAGCCGCTCGATAGCGACGGGTCACCACCATGGTGTCTGTGACGCTGACGGCATGGTCGGGGGACAGGATCGGATCGAACCTCACCTCACGGCCATCCTCCCCCTCGCGGAAGACGCCGAAGCCCCGCGAGAGCCGCTCGGCGAGTGTGAAACCAGATTCGGGATCAGCGGCAATGGCCAGTCCGATGGCAGTGGAGGCACCGGGATAGGGCGACTTGTGGACCCGACGGCCGAATCGTTCCCTCAGGACTCGAGGCACCAAGGGCAACGCGGAGGCACCCCCCACCAGGTAGAGCCCCGCGATGTCGCTCGTGGACTGGTCCAGCCCAGCCACCAGCGGTTCGGTGATCTGCAGTGTCTGCTCGACCAGTGGCGCTGCAGCCTCGTAGTAGTCGGCAACCTCCACCGTGGACAGGACCTCTCCCACCTCGATCGCGACCCGCCGGGTCTGTGGGGTCAGGGACTCCTTGGACTGTCGGCAACTGGCCATCATCGCGCTCTGCTCGGCCCGGGAGAGGGAATCTCCTGCCATCCCGGCTCGATCCAGGGCCAGGTGGGCCAGCACCTCGTCGAAGTCGTCACCGCCCAGGCGGTTGATGCCGACGCTGCTCAGCACCTCGTGGGCATCGTCCTGCACGGAGACAAGCGAGGCATCGAAGGTGCCACCACCCAGGTCGTAGACCAGCACCCGGTTGCGTCGGGAGGTGATCGTTCGACTCTGCCGATGGGTGTACTCGAATCCGGCGGCCGACGGCTCGTTCAGCATCGCGCGGACGGGGAAACCCGCACGACGGAAGGCCTCGAGCGTCAGCAGGCGCTGGGCGGTGTGGGCATGAGCCGGCACTCCCACCACCACGCCGTTGATCTCCCGAGACTCCAGCGATGAGGACTCGACGAGTGCCGTGCGCAGGGCAGTGAGGAAACTGGTGACCAGGTGCAGCAGCCCGATCTGGTGCCCGTCCACGTCGATGGTGGATTCCAGGGTGAGGTCGGGCCGTGCGAGGTGCCTCTTCACCGAACGAATTGCGGGGGCCCCGGCGTCGATGGCCTCGAGCGCGTCGAAACCGTGGATGAGGACGCCATCGGCGAGGGCGGAAATCGTGGGGAAGTGGCTGACGAAGTCGGAGTGGAGGTCCTGGAAGTCGACCACCGGGTAGTTGCCGCGATCAACGAGCGCGACGACGGTGCGGGTGGTGCCGAGATCAATGCCAAGGTGCATGGTCCAAGCCAATCACGGAAAGCGCCCAGCCGAGGGCTGTCGATCCAGTGGCGGACCCGGCTCCGGACGGCCGCGCAGATGTGTCTGCCGCACCGTCAGCTGACACAATGGGCGCCATGGCAGACAACCAACCCCGCGACGACCACGCCAAGAAGCTCAAGCAGACCGTCTCCACGGTGAAGCAGTTGCGTGGCTGGGTTGCCAGCGACCCCACCAGGACGGAGGACTTCGTCGACGCGCTGAACGAGGCCACTGGCCTGCGGGTGCTGTCGCGGGCGTGGGCGGAGGCCGCACCCGAGGCTGCGGAAGCCGTCGGGGCTGCGGACAAGCTGGTGCGCTCTCGTGGCCCGATCGGGCCCTACACACCGGTGGTGGATGCGGCCCGCTACTTCACGGCCCTGACCCACGTGGCCACGGTGCAGCTGGGCATGGGTCTGGTGGAGCCGGCGGGATCGACGATCGGGGCGGCCCTCGCATGGAAGGACCAGCTGACCGAGCGTGGCCTGGGCGAGGCCTTGGTTCCGCGCACCGCGATCTGGTCGCTCCTGACCGACGCTCGCACGGCCATGGCGCGCGGTGACCTCGCCCATGCCAATGCCATGGCCGACTCGGCTCTCGCCATGGCCCGGCGCAGCGTCCTCGAGCCCGACCACACCCCGGTGCTGCTGGATGCCCTGCACACCGTTGCCGACGCTCGCACGAGCGTCGGCCTGCCCGACCAGGCGGTGGAGCTGCTGCGAGAGGCAGTCTCGGTGTGGCAGGAATGGACCGAGAGCGACTTCACACAGCTTCCGCGGATGGCCAAGCCGCATCTTGAACGCCTGATCACCCCTGCCGTCCAGCTCCACCGATCGCTGGTGGCTGCCCTGTGGCAGGTGGGCCGAGGGGACGAGGCGCTGGACGTGCTGGAACACTGGTGCACGCTGCTGCACCGCAGCGCTCCCCGTCGCGGCGAACCGGGACGGGTGGACGTTGCCCTGGCCCGCAGCGACCAGGCCTGGTTGCTTGCGGAGGCCGGACGTGGTGCGGATTCCCTGAAGGCCTCGGAGGCGGCTCAGCAGGCCATGAATGCCCTCCTGAAGGCGGAGAAGCCTGTCGGGCAGCATCTGGCCACCCAGCTGGCGGTCTGCGCCTCACGCGCCCATGCCGAGCTGGCAACCGGACGTGTGGACGCGGCCGCGGCGAGCATCGACCAGGTCTACAACCGCCTGCAGGCACACCGTCAGGTCACCGTGCCCGAGGCTGCTCGAGGGCTGGCGCACTGGGTTCGCGCCGATGTGCTGTCCGCTGCAGGCGACGAGGCCACCGCCACAGCCAGCCGCACAGACGCGGAGCAGATCGCCGATGCCCTGCGTGAGCAGCTGATGGGTTCTGGTCTGCTCAACGGAGAGGGCGCACTCGCCGTCCTGTTGGCCGGCACCCGTCACACGGCCCTGCCGGGCAATCAGCCGACACCGCACTGGGATGTACCGGATGCCTTGGACGCGCTCTCCCCGGCCGGTGCACCGGTCTCCACGACGGTGTTGAGCGACGAGGAGGCGATGCGCCTGATCGACGAGCAACGGGAGCAGGAGGCACGTGAGCGTGCCGTGGCCGAGCTCAGGGCCGCGACCGAGCGTGCGGAACGCGAACGGGCACAGGCGGAGCGTCGAGCTGAGGCCCGAAGGGTCGAGGAGGCGGCCGCAGTTCAGAGCGCCGCCGGCCAGGAGGCGGAGGAGACTGCTCGTCGGGAAGCCGAGGAGACTGCTCGTCGCGAGGCGGAGGAGACTGCTCGTCGGGAAGCCGAGGAGACTGCTCGTCGCGAGGCGGAGGAGACTGCTCGTCGGGAAGCCGAGGAGACTGCTCGTCGGGAAGCCGAGCAGGATCCAGTCGCCCGGGCGCGCCAAGCGGTGGACCGCGCCCAGAACTCCACCGACAAGCAGGAGCTGGTGGAGGCGCTGGAGGGGCTGGTCCATCAGCTCGAGCCGCTGGCCCCGCAGGATCCCCAAGGACGTGGACGAGAGCTCGTACGTGCTCTGGAACAGTTGTCGGATGCCCAGGGCTGGTGGGGCGGCCGTGCCGCTGGCAAGCGGGCCAAGCAGCTGTCGAAGCAGTGGGGCCTCTAACCGAGCAGGGAGTCGACGGCGTCCCCGAGGGTGGGACCCAGGTCTTGGTGCAGCACGAGTGATGCCTGCCCGTCGTGGGCCGTCGGATCACGATTGATCAGGACCAGGTCACGCCCCTGGTAGAAGTTGACCAACCCAGCCGCCGGATACACGTTCAGCGAGGTGCCTCCGACGATGAGGACGTCGCACGCCAGGATCGCCTCGATGGCAGCATCCATCACCCGCTGGTCCAAGGGCTCCCCGTAGAGGACGACGTCCGGGCGAACCATCCCTCGGCAGATGGGGCAGCGGGGGACGCCCGTCGAATCCAGCATGAAGCGCATGTCCTGTACCTGTCCGCAATCGATGCACCGATTGCGCTGGGCAGAGCCATGCAGCTCCAACACGCGGCGCGAGCCGGCCGCCTGGTGCAGGCCATCGATGTTCTGCGTGATGACAGCGGACAGTTTGCCGACCTCCTCGAGCCGGGCCAACGCCTGATGCGCCCGGTTGGGACGGGCCTTGGGGTGCAGCAGCGACGTGCGGTGGAAGTCGAAGAAGGATTCCGGATCATGCTCCAGGCATTCGTGGCTCAGCAGGTATTCGGGAGCAGGGGAGTCCGGGGTGGCCGTGGCGTACAGCCCGGCGGAGGACCGAAAGTCCGGGATGCCGCTCTCCGTCGAGATACCCGCACCTCCGAAGAAGACGATGTCCTGCCCCCGGTCAAGGATTGCCTGCAAGCTGTCCATGTCTGCATTCTCCCATCGGGAGAGCAGAAGCGGGCGGGAGCTTGTGCTCCCGCCCGCCCTCCTGAGAGTGCGATCAACCCAGCTCGATCAACCCAGCTCGATCAACCCAGGGTCTCGCGCCCGCGGGTGACGATGAGCGGATCGGGCTCGTGCACCACGGAGGTGTCCTTGCCGTCGTAGTCGAACTGGTTGAGGAAGAAGCGCATCGCATTGATGCGGGCGCGCTTCTTGTCATTGGACTTGATGGACCACCACGGTGCGTAGTCGGTGTCCGTGGCGGCGAACATTGCATCCTTGGCCTGCCCGTACTCCTCCCAACGGTCCAGGCTCTCGATGTCCATGGGGGAGAGCTTCCACTGACGGACGGGGTCAAGCTGGCGGATCGCAAAACGGGTGCGCTGTTCGTGCTGCGTGACCGAGAACCAGAACTTGGTCAGGGAGATGCCCGCATTCGTGATCATCTTCTCCAGCAGGGGGGCCTGCACCATGAACTGCGAGTATTCCTCCTCCGAGCAGAATCCCATCACGCGCTCGACGCCCGCACGGTTGTACCAGGAGCGGTCGAACAGAACCATGTCTCCGCTGGTGGGGAAGTGCTCGATGTAGCGCTGGAAGTACCACTGGCCGAGTTCCTTGTTGGAAGGCTTGGTCAGGGCGACGGTGTGCAGGTGACGAGGGTTGAGGTGCTCCTCGAAGCGCTTGATGGTTCCACCCTTGCCTGCGGCGTCCCGACCCTCGAACAGGATGATGTGCTTGAGGTCGTTGTCCTGGGTCCAGTACTGGAACTTGAGCAGCTCCACCTGCAGGGCGTACTTCTCCGCCTCGTAGGCGTCGCGGTCCAGGCGAGTGTCGTACGGGTAGTCCTCGCGCCATGTCTCGACCGCCGAGCCACCCGGATCGATGAGATCGGGATCGCTACCCGCAATGTCGGGCTGCACGGTGTAGCCCTCCGCTCGCAGACGATCGATGTACTCGCGGTAGTCGCTGTTCTTCTTCGGCATCGCTCTTTCCCCATGTCGGCGCGGGTTTCGCGCCCCTGATCGATCCTAGGGGCGCTGCGCTCGGAGCGCCTAGGGGCTGGGACTGCTCACAGCGATTGTTGGTCCTCCGGACAACTGGTCGTCACCCAGGGATTATCCACGGAATCAGGCGTGTGAATGGTACCGTCGATTCGGGGCAGACCCATCCGTCGCCCCACCAGTACATCCAGGGAGATGAAATCCATGGCCGACTTCCAGATCGAAAGCCTCGACCCACAGCACGCCGAGACCATCAGGGCAACCCTGCCGCTCGTCGGATCCAAGATCGACGACATTGCGCCCAGCTTCTACCGTCGCATGTTCGCGGCACATCCCGAACTTCTCCGCGACACCTTCAACCGCGGAAACCAGGCCCAGGGGGCACAGCAGCGAGCCCTGGCTGCATCCGTGGCCACCTTCGCCTCGCTCCTGGTCACCCCGGATTCCCCGAGCCCCGATGAGCTGCTCTCCCGCATCGGTCACAAGCATGTGTCCGTCGGAATCACCGAGGACCAGTACCAGATCGTCCACGACCACCTGTTCGCGGCCATCGTCGAGATCCTCGGCGCGGACGTGGTCACGCCTGCGGTGGCCGCAGCATGGGAAGAGGTCTACTGGATCATGGCGCGCACCCTCGTGCGCTTCGAGAAGCAGCGTTATGGCGAACTCGGGGTCGCCGACGGCGATGTCTTCCGCACCGTGCGTGTGCTCGAGCGGATCGACCACTCGGATCTGGTTGCTTCCTTCCTTCTGGGAGCGCGTGACGGCGAGTCCACCCTGCCCACCTTTGAGCCGGGCCAGTACATCTCCGTCCGCAGGACGATGGGCGACGGTGCGCGCCAGCTCAGGCAGTACAGCCTCTGCAACACGGGGGAGCAGGGGCAGTGGCAGATCACGGTCAAGAAGATCCTGGGCAGTTCAACCCCCGATGGGGAGGTCTCCTCGTCGATCATCGACGGATTGCACGCGGGCGACGAGCTGGAGGTGAGCCTTCCGACGGGTGATCTGGTCCTGACGCCGGGTGATGACCCCGTCGTGCTGATCAGCGCTGGCATTGGTGCCACCCCCATGCTGGGCATGGCGCGTCACCTGGCGATGACGGGCGGCCGCCAACTCCTCACACTGCACTCGGACCACGATGCTGCCGATGCACCGCTGGTGGACGAGTTGGTCGAGGCCACCCGCGATGCCGGCGGACGACACGAGCTCTGGTTCAGCACGTCGGCCGCACAGGGAGCGCACACCGGGCGGATGGACCTCACCGGGGTGGAGCTTCCTGAGCGTGCCCAGTACCACCTGTGCGGTGGGAATGCATTCCTGCAGAACCTCCGGGAGCAGCTTCAGGCCCGTGGCGTACCGTCCGAGGACGTGCACTACGAACTCTTCTCGCCCAACGACTGGCTGCTGCCCGGCTGACCCGGACTCACCATCGAAGGGCTGTCTGGACTGGTCGGGATTCAGGCGAGTTGGCTGATGGCATGGATGACCAGACCAGCCAGACAGCCCACGATCGTGCCATTGATGCGGATGAACTGCAGATCGCGCCCGACGAACAGCTCGATCCTGCTGGCGGCCTCGTCCGCGTCCCACCGGTCCACGGTTGTGGAGATGACGGTGGCGAGCTCCTGGCCGTAGGTGTCCACGACGAATGCCACGATGTCCAGGACCCGGTCATCCAGCCGTTGCCTCATCGAGGCATCGGTGGCCAGTTGCTCCGCAAATTCCGCCAGCCATTGATCGGTGCGCTCCCAGACCGGCGAGGTTTCATCATCGAGGGCGGTGGTGATCGAGTCTCTGACGCTCTGCCAGACGGCGACGACGGCCGGACCAATCGACGGATTGTCCAGCAGACGTTCCTTGACGGCCTCGGCCTTGGCCATGATCGATGGGTCGTGTCCCAGATCGTGTGCCAGCTTCGCCAGATAGGTGTCAACCGCCTTGCGGAAGGGGTGGTGGGGCTGGACGCGCACGGCCATCGTCCACTCCAGTGCTTGCGAGTACCCGAAGCCAGCCACTTGCTTGTCCACCCAACGGGGACTCCAGCTGGGCGCACGCTCACCGATGACGTGTCGCGCCGCATCCGGGTTTCGTTGCAGCCATTCGTGGAGCTCGCGGACCAGCACATCCACCATCTGTTGATGGGCACCGTCGCGCACCACGTCGTCGAGCAGGCCGCCGGCGATCGGGCTCATCTGCGTGGCCTTCAGGCGGGGGAGGACGGTGTCGGTGACCACGGCGCTCACGTCGTCGTCCTTGACCCGGTCCAGCAGCAGCCGGGCTCCGCGCACCAATTGGGCCATCAGACGATGTCGATTGGCCGGGATGGCGAGCCACTCGGAGATGCGGGCGGACACCTCGGCCTCGCGCACCCGTTCCTGGAGGATGTCCACCGTCAGGAAGTTGTTGGTGACGAATTCCTGCAGGCTTCGCCCGAGTTCGTTCTTGCGGCGCTTGACCAGGGCCGTGTGCGGAATGGGAATCCCCATCGGGTGGCGGAAGATGGCGGTCACGGCGAACCAGTCCGCCAGCGCACCCACCATGGCGGCCTCACTGCCCGCATTGACCCATCCGATCCAACCTGCGCGCTGCTCACGCAGGGTCAGGGCGTAGAGAATCGCCGCCAAGACCAACAGCCCGGTGGCCAGCGTGCGCATCTTGCGCAGCTCCACCCGTCGCTCTGCGTCTCCCGGGGCATCCATCATCAGGCTCACCCCTCCAGTCTGTCGCACACCGCAAGTTCCGGCTTCCACCGCGGGCCCACAGCGGCACGGAGGCGGCGGCGGTGAATCCGGATATCCTTGGCCCCATGAGCCGCCCATTTGACCGACAGTGGCTCGACTCGGACCAACAGCGGGCCTGGCGGCTGCTGATCGCGCTCATGTCCGCGCTGCCGCAGCGTCTCAGTCGCGAGCTCGTGGCCGACAGCGAACTGACCTTCCACGAGTTCGACGTGATCGTCCGACTCAAGGAGGCACCGGAGGGGCAGCTGCGAGTGTCCGCGCTGGCCTCGACCCTGGGGTGGGAGCGCAGCCGCACGTCGCACCAGCTGGCTCGCATGGAGTCGCGCGATCTGGTCATTCGGCAACGAGTGCCCCACGACGGCAGGGGTGCGGTGGTGCGCCCGACTCAACGGGGACTCGATCTCATCGAGCACGCGGCGCCGGCTCACCTCGACTTCGTCCAGCGGACGCTGTTCGATCCACTCACGCCCGAGGAAACGCTCATCCTGGGCAAAGCCCTGTTGGCGATGGCCCGAGAACTCGAGGTCGACCTCTCGAGCGTCGAGGCCTCAGCGACCCTGCCCAGCGGTCCCCGAAGTGCCAGCGCGACCACCGTCGGGCAACAGCATCTGAACCAGTACCCTGCAAGCGACGAGGACGAGTTATGAACCAGACGGACAAGCAGACCGCAGGCACCTGGGCCGTGGTCGTGGGTGCACTGGCGGTGCTCGTCACGACGATCGCCTCGGGCGTCCTGTTCAAGGGCTATCTGGTGCTGGCGCGGATGCCCGGCCCCATGCCATCGCTGGACGCACTGCCAGACAACCCCGAGGCACGGGCTGGCAGTCTGTGGATGATGGTCGGCGCCGGCTGCTTCGCGGTCGCCGCGATCCTGGCTCTGGTGGCCATTGGGGCCGGCTTCCACTTCTCACGCCGCCCAGACGGATACTCCCGCGGGGTCTGGGCGCTCGCCCTCGGCGCCTGCACGCCTGTGCTGGCCATCATGCTGCTCTCCGGGATGGGAGCCACCTGATCGCGTCAGAGACGACTTCTGATCGCGTCAGAGACGACGAAGCGCCTGCCCCCGGGATGGGGGACAGGCGCTTCGCTGCTCTCATCAGGTCAGTCGCGCACGATCATCGCGAGGCCGCCGAAGGCCGGCAGATTGACGGTGAAACCGCCCAGGGCGTCGACATTGTCCACCTTGCGGCGCGTGGACAGGTCGAAGACCCGACCCTGGGGGATGTGCTCGGACTGCACGCGGGCGCTCAGCCGTTCCGACCCGAAGTTCAGGGCGGTGATCTGCACCGCACCGATCTCCAGGCGGTTCACCATCACCAGCAGCGACTTGTGCGGTACATCAGGAGTGTCGAGCAGCTCGCCCGAAGCGATCCCATTGCGCTTGCGGACCTTCAGGATCTGGGCCAGCCGGGAGGCAAAGGAGTGGGAATTCTGCAGCTGCTCCGGCAGGGGACCGTAGAGTGACGTGGCCCGGGCCATTCCGGACTGCGACACGGTCGCGTCGGGGCTGGTTCCCAGCAGGTCATAGGCTCCCCGTTCGATCCACCGGGTGTCGCCCGACTCGATCAAGGCAGAAACCTGACTGCGGTCAAGGGGGAGCGCCCCCACCAGATCCCATCCCGAGAGTGCGAAGACGCCTGGCTGCCAGGCGTTGTACATGCACAGCAGGAGATGGGCACTGGTGATGCGCTTCACGTCGGACTCGGTGATGTCCGCCAGATCAGTGATACCGAGCGAGGCACTGATGATGGACGCCGTGGTGCACGCGATGCCGTTCTGGGTGAAGACAGCATTGTAGGGACCCGCCTGCGCGGTGAGCGTCTGGCGCATGGTCTCGCGGATGTGTTCCGCCATCTCGGCGCCCGTCCAGTCGCGACCGTCCAAGTGGTAGACGTCGTCCTTGTGGTTGTTGGCAAAGTGGACCAGTTCATAGGTGAGCTCGTCATGGTTCTGCAGGGCGTGCACCAGCGAAGCCTGGTCGATTCCCACCTTCGCGGCCTCGCGCAGGGTCATCCTCAGGAATTCGGTGTCACCCGTGGCCATGGCGTACTGATAGGCGGGGCGCGTCACGAAGTCATAGCTGAGGTCGGGACCCACCGCCGAGGTGCTCTTGATGTCCTCCATGCCCAGGTTCATCTCCTGGAAGGTGAAGCCACCCACCTTGCGCACCATGGAACCAATCAGCTGGTTGGCCGCCTGGGAGAGCGGATGCCCCTCAGACCACGCGGCATCCCGGTCCACGGACTTCTCCACGCCCAGGAAGCCATTGGCGTCCAGACGTAGACCGCCCGAGCCGAGATCCAACTGGGAGTGCAGCGCATCGCCCATCACCAGGCGCATCCCGGCGAAGGTCGGGTCCAGCCAGTTGATGGAGGGCTGCCCATCCTTGAAGTAGTGCAGGTAGACCCAGCGGCGCTTGACGCCCTTGTAGTCATAGATTTCGGGAGTGGCAGACCAGTTGGTCTCCTTCACCCCCGGCTCGTAGAAGATGACCCGCTGCATCTCGCCGATGATGTAGCCAGCGTCGGACAGTGCTCGCTCCGCTGCCGCATCCAGATTGACCGCGTCCTTGCCCGGGGGGACCTCCGGCAGGAGGTGCCAGGCCTCCTCGGGAATGTCGATCATGTGGTAGATGCCGGGATAGTCGTGGTAATTGAGCTCAGCCAGCCGGAAATCGGCCCCCTTGCCGGTGTGGGCAGGGATGATGTCGTCGATGATCGTTCCCTGGTGGCGCGCTGCGTTCTCACACATGGTGCGGAACTCCGCCTCCGTCCCGAAGACAGGGTCGATGGCCATGCTGATCCGGTCGAAGTGCCCGTCGACGCTCGGGGTCGGCTTCCATCCGTTCAAACCGCCCGCAAGCTTCACCGGCCCGGTGTGGATGGCATCGATGCCGATCTGTTCGAAGACCTCCCACAGTTCCTCGGATCCCAGGGCGCCCAAGAAGGACTGCCCGTCCTCGGTGATCATGCTGAGCGGATAGGCGGTGAACCAGGCGGAGGCCGTGGAGACAGCGGCACGCGGGTCCGGAGCCGAGAAGGGGTTCACCCACATCTGGTGGCTTCCGGCCAGCTGACGAGCCACCGTGGTGGCATCGTGCAGCATCGACTGGCTCTCCAGCCAGTCCACATAGGCCCGGTTGCGGCCGTCGGCCTCGAAGGGAGGGGTCAGAGGGCTCGCGCCCTTGCCCTGGCGATGGCGGGTTGCCTTGGGACGGACGATGGCGGGCCGAGCCGCATAGCGCTGTTGCTCGAAACTCACCTCGGGAAGGATGTCCTCCAGCGGGATGCCGTCGGGAGTCACTTGATCGGTCTGACTTGCCTCGGCAGCGGTCACGGGCGCCTTGTGGTCGGGATTGCTCACCCTGCCAATCTAGCGATCCGCGACGACCTCTGTCTGCCCCCGGACGCTTCGCCGGCAGCCGAACTCGTCAGCACGCTGGGAGCAGCCTCAGCGACGATTGCGCAGGCGCATCAACTCACGTCGCTGTGCGGGGGTCAGGGAGTCCATGCCCTTCTCACTGATCTGGTCCAACAGGGCATCCAGGCGCGCTCCGTCGTCGGCCTTGCGCTGCTGCTCCTTCGCATGGGCCTTCTGCGCACGGGTGGGGCGGCTGGGCCGGGCGGAAGGCGCTCCCGGGATCCACTTCAGGTCACGCAAGAGCCCCAGACCACGCGCCAGCACCGCCACCAGGGCCGTGGAGGAGAGCAGGGTCAGCAGCCCGGCGAGATCTCGCACACCGATCATCCCGAGGATCTGGATTCCCACCAGGACGGCGCCGATCACCCAGGCAGGGATGTTGAAGAAGAAAGGGCGATGCGGATTGTCGGCGATCCAGATCAACAGGACGACGAACTGGACGAGCCAGATTCCTGCCACCGCATTCGACGAGCCGAGCAGCAGGCCGAAGATGACGGTGGTGATGCTCAGCGCGGCCCAGATTCCCGCCAGCAGTTGGGCCATCCGAACCTTGCCCATCGAGGCCTCCAGCTCGGAGCCGAAGACCCAGAAGAAGAAGAGGTTCAGGACCGGCCACAGGCCGATCGCATTGGCCAGCGGCCAGGTCACGAGCCGCCAGACCTCTCCCCGCAGAAGTGCCTCGGGGGTGAGCATCGACAGCGCGGGCAGTGCCGGCGCCCCGGCAGCGACCAGCCAGGAGATCACGACGAGCCCCACCACGGCGAGCGTCGTGCCCACCTCGGTGCGGCCGATCTTGAACCAGTGGTCGCGCAGGTTGTTGCCCATCGGGAAGTATCCACTCACGGCCACCACCGTACCGGCCGGCGCAATGGACGTGCAGGGGGCGCAAGTGCGCGAACATGCACGCGGGGTCCGCATCGTCACCGATGCGGACCCCGCGAGACAGTTGGGTGGATCAGACGCTCAGATTGCGCGCGACCATGTTCAGCTTGTGACGGGCCAGCGCCAGGTTGGCGTTGTTGCGGTTCAGCACCAGGTACACGAACAGACCCTTGGTGGTGTCCTCATTCATGACATTGATCAGGTGGTACTGCTTGCCCAGGGTGATGAGGATGTCCTCGACCTCGTCAGACAGGTTCAGGTCGGCCATGGTGCGCAGCTTGGCCTGGATGACATTGGCATTGCCGGCCGCGGCCACGTCGAGGTTGAAGCCGGGATTGCCACCGGTGGCCAGGGCCATGCCCGAGCCGAGGTCGACGACAGCGGCGCCGGTGGCGCCATCGATGTTGAGGAGGTCCTGGACGGACTGCTGCAGAGAGCTCATGGAGAGTTCCTTTCCGATGCAAGGGCAGCTGGAGTGCTGCTGGAAGTGCTTTCGAACCGTGTGGCTCGTGTGGCTTGTGTGGCTTGTGCCTGCGCATCGGCGGGAGTACTGAGTGTTCGTGGCTGATCGTGGCCGACGCTTGCGATGGACCTGACATCCATCCAGCGGTGTGCCTCGCTGGAACCTGACAGCGTGATCAACCCTTGTCACCGACGGCAGCCGAGGCTGCCGGTCGTCCCCCGACGACGCTTGGAACACTAGGGTTCCCGTGGTGTGGAGTCGAGCCGAACCGGCTGACTCCGGTCATACTTCAGTCAGCCCACAAGAAAGCGGCTGGCCCGGAAGCCCTCGAAACCATCCGCGGGCTCGTCATCAATGTCGTCATCCACCTCCAGCGCTCGTGCTGGGGGAGCGACCATGGCGTCGTCCAGCTCGTCGTCGGTGATCTGGTCCGGCCGCACGATCGAGGTCACGCGACCATTGCGCATGATCGCAATCCGGTCGCACCAACCGCGCAACTCCGCGGGATCCGACGAGATGAGAATGGCGGCTCCACCGGTCTCGGTGTGTTCGAAGATCATCTGGTAGAGGTCCTGACGCGAGCGCACGTCCAGCCCCAGGGTGGGGTGGTTCAGGATCAGGACCGCCGGCGCGGAGTCAATCCAGCGTCGCAGCGCCACCTTCTGCTGGTCACCGCCGGACAGATTGCGCACCTCGCTCTGGGCACTGGTGGCCTTGATGTTCATGGTCTGGATCACGTCGATGATCTGACGCAGCGCGGCCATCTCCGTGGCATCCGAGTTGCCCGCGGTCAGCGAGCGCGCGATCGTGGCGGAGTCCTCGAAGGCGAGACGCTCCTCAGTGGAGAAGTAGGCAATGGGCGCCTTGCCACCTGCCAGGTTCTGCAGTTCCTCAGCCACGTCGACCTCACCTTCGACGTCATGGTCGCAGCGACCGCTGAGCGCCTCGGCCAGCTCATCCATCCCGCCACGACGCGCCGGCCCGGTCAGCCCCAGCACCTCGCCTCGGCGCAGGTCCAGATCCACCTCCTGGATGGTGTCACCGGAAAGGCCGCGCACGCTGAGAGCCAGTTCATCCCGGGGGTGGTCGGAGCGATCACTGAGAGCGATCTGTTCACGGGTCAACAGCAGCTGTGCCATCTCGTCCACGCTGACGTCGTCGCTGTTGACCACCCGGAAGACGTGCCCCTCCTTGAGCACGGCGACGCGATCGGCGACGCGCTTCATCTCGGAGAGCCGATGGGTGATGTAGATCGCGCTGGTGCCACGCTCGTTGAGCTCCTGCAGCTGGTCGTGCAGGTCGTCGATCTCGCGCCGGTTGAACAGCGCGCCAACCTCGTCCATCAGGATGACCTTGGCGCCCTCGACGGACATCCGGGCCATCTCCAGCATCACGAGCTCCAGGCCCGACAGACTGCCCAACCGGGCGTCGACGCTCAGGCCGTAGCCGTGTTCGGCCAGGCCGCGGGCCGCCTGCTCACGAATCTCGTCGTGTGGGAGTCCGCTCAGTCGGCCGGTACGGAACAGTCCCTGGGCCACCGTGAGGCGAGGATTGACCTTCAGGTCCTGGCGAATGACGCCGATGCCGAGACTCATCGCCTCTCGTTGGCTGCGCGGGTTGATGCGCTCACCATTGAGGTAGATCTCGCCATCGTCCGGGGCGTAGGTACCAGACAACAGGCTCATCAAGGTGGTCTTGCCAACGCCGTTCTCACCGATCAGCCCCATGACCTCGCCCGGCGCCACGTCGAGATCGATGCCCCGCAGGACCGGTCGCCCACCGTGGCGCTTCTTCACGCCCACCAGACGCAGCAATGGTTCCATCAGTTTCTACGCTTCCCCTCGAGCAAAATCAGGCGTCCACAACGCCCCAACTGTCCGATCAGAAAGCGTATCCGCACCGCCCGGGGGCGTCGGTCACCCGAAGCGTCTGCGGGAGGCAGCCTCAGCAGCCGGACAGGTTTGGGAAGCGATTCCGACGCGCTCAGGGGCGGATCCAGTTAGCGTGTAGCCATGGATGCCACGCCAGACCGACAGTTGGCCGATGCAAGTGTCAGCGACCTCGTGCAACAAGCCTGGCAGCAGGCCGGCGATGCGGTCATCATCATCGACAGCGACGGCAAGATCCGCGGTTGGAATGCCCACAGCGAGCAGTTGTTCGGACATCGGGCAGCGGACGTGCTGGGGGAGGACGTCGCCGTCATGATTCCGGAGCGCCTGCGCGCCGCGCATGACGCTGGTTTTGCGAAAGCTATGACACAAGGGCATTTGTCCTCAGAAGGGCGGGCACGTCGGACGAAGGCAGTACGAGCCGACGGCAGCACCGTGTACGTGGAGATGACCTTTGCCGTGGTTGTCGATGCCAACGCAGAAGCCATTGGCTCGGTGGCCGTGGCTCGCGAGTGGGTCAAGCCTGCCTGACCTGACCCACCTTCCGTCCACGGTTCACCGACGGGCCACGCGTTGCGGAGCTGACGGCGTGGCCATGGAAGAGCCGAGAGAAGTGCACGGCGTGGCTACGGATTGTCATAATGTACGTTATCGGTCACTTGTGGTGTGGTTCACGGGAGCCTGGAGCGGCCCCAGCGGCACCTGCACGAACCCCTCGCTGCCAGATCCACCGCACCGCGCCAAGTCACGGATATTGAGGACGCTGTACGTGCCGCCATGTGAACAACTCTCGTGAGCGAAATCCGCACGAAACGTCCGCCGACGGATGGCCGTGGCACGCCATCCAGGTCAGCACCATCCGGGCAAACCCGATCTGAGCCCGCGCGACCCGCCGTCTCGAACATGGAACTCAACCATGCGTATAAAATCGAACACATTCGCACAGAATCGAACGCGGGATCCCCCTGCGCATCCGCGACCATCGTGCCCATCAGCGCATCCCGGCGCCTACTGGTCCGGCTGGCGCCGCAACCGTCGCAGCTGTTCCAGGGCCGCGTGCTCCAGCAGGACGGGAATGAAGTCCCGCACCGGCCCCGTCATGTCCTCATAGGCGTCCTCGATCACCGCTCTGACGGTACCGGGCGGCAGGTCCGGGAAGGCCTGCTCCAACCGCTCGATCACGTGCTGCACCTCGCGCCATTCGAAGTCCGGAGTCACTTCCAGCACCACCGAGGTGCGCCCGTCGACCCGGTAGCGGCACTGGTCGCTCAGCGCCACTGAGGGCTCGGCGAAGTCATCAGGGCTGGCCAAGGACGTGTCGACCACTCGGCACCAGCGATAGCCCTCCTCCAACGGAGGCAGCGCGAAGTCGAGAGGCTCCCAGTAGGAGTTGAAGACCACGAACAGGTGCTCGTCGCTGGTCGGATGCCGCAGCTCAACGGCAAGGCTGTGGGAGTTTTCACTGAAGTCTGGCCGTCCGAGCTCGACGCCGTGCCAGGTGACAGAGGTCCCGGTGGCGTCTCCCCAGTAGGACGGTGCGGCGCACAGCACCGACGCGCTCCGGAAGCCCAGTGTCTTCTGGACGAAGCGCAACAATCCCGCGTGCTGGATCGTGCCGTGCCAGTCGAACCAGCTGATCTCGTTATCCTGGCAGTAGGCGTTGTTGTTGCCGTGTTGGGTGCGCCGCACCTCGTCGCCCATCAGCATCATCGGGCGCCCCTGCGAAACCATCAGCGCCACGAACGCATTGCGGATCTGTCGCTCACGCAGCGCTTCGACCTGTGTGTCATCCGTCGGCCCCTCGGCACCACAGTTCCAGCTCTCGTTGTCATTCGCACCGTCACGGTTGTCCTCGCCATTGGCCAGGTTGTGCTTCTCGTTGTAGCTGACCAGGTCGTTCAGCGTGAAGCCGTCGTGCGCGGTCACGAAGTTGATGCTGCGCAAGGGGTCCCGATCGGGTTGGCTGAACAGCTGGGCGCTACCCATGAGGCTGTCGGCAAAGCGACTGGCCAGGCCAGTGTCACCCTTGAGGAAGCGCCGCACCACGTCGCGGTAGGCGCCATTCCACACCGCCCACCGATCCCCGACGAAGGTCGTCACCTCGTAGAGGCCGACCGCATCCCAGGCCTCGGCGATGATCTTGGTGTCGGCGAGCAGCGGGTCGGTCTCGATGTCCCACAGGATCGGTGGATTGCGCAGCGGCGCACCGTCCTGGCCGCGCGAGAGCACCGACGCCAGGTCGAAGCGGAAACCGTCGACGTGCATGTGCTGCACCCAGTACCGCAGGCAGTCCAGGATGAGCCGCCGCACCACGGTCTCGTTCGTGTTGAAGGTGTTGCCTGTGCCGGTGAAGTCGTCGTAGCCGAGGCCGCCCGCAGTGTTGACGATGTAGTAGGTGAGGTTGTCGAAGCCTCGCCAGGAGGTGACTGACCCGCCCACTCCCCCTTCGCACGTGTGGTTGAAGACGACGTCGAGAATCACCTGGATCCCTGCGGCATGCAGTGCCTTGACCATGTCACGAAACTCGTCGACCGGGCCCAACGGGTCCACCCGCGAGCTGAACTGCGCATGCGGGGCGAAGAAGGCCAACGGCTGGTAGCCCCAGTAGTTCGATCGCCCCTCCGGGGCCGTCTGCCAGTCGAACTGCTGCACCGGCAGCAGTTCCACCGTGGTGACTCCGAGCTCTTGCAGATACGGGATCTTCTCGATGAGGCCGCGATAGGTTCCGCGCACCGACGGGTCGAGCCCCGAGTTTGGATGGGCGGTGAATCCCTTGGCGTGCATTTCGTAGATGAAGGTGGCATCCAGATCGCGTGCCAGGGGCCGGTCACCTTCCCAGTCATAGCTTTCCGGATCCACCACGACGCCCTTCGGCGCGAGCGCGGCATTGTCACCGGGCCTGCAGGCAGCCTCCCGCGAGTAGTCGTGAGGGAAGCTCAGGCAACGCGCATAGGGGTCGACCAACAGCTTGTCAGGGTCGAACATCAACCCCTCTTCCGGGCTCCGCGGACCGTCCACGCGATAGCCGTAGAGTTGCCCCGCTCGCAGACCGGGGACGAAGACGTGCCAGTAGTAGTAGGTGCGATTGGTCCGCGGATCCAGCTGGATTGATCTGCTTGGGCAGGCGTCGTCGGCATCCTCGAAGAGGAGCAGTGCGACGGACGTCGCATCCCGAGAGAAGACGCAGAACGTGACACCCGTGTCGCTCACCGTCGCGCCCAAGGGTGGTACGCCGGAGACGGACAGTCCTGCACCGGCCGGGCCGGAGCGTGCGGCCAGCCGTGCGCGGCTGCGCCGTTCGACCATCACCGGGATGAGGTCTGGGTTGAGGCTCAAGGTCATCGCTCTGACCTCGCGCACCGTCGTGTTGACCTCAGCTCCGGCCAGCCGCGGGAACTCGCGGGTGAGCCGTGCGATGAGGGTGTCGAGTTCGAGTTCGTCCATGCCGGCCATCAGCCACCTCGATGAGGATCTTCGCGGTGCCACCAACCTAGCCCTGCCGAGGGAGAAGGGCCATCCCCCGCTCACGTCAGGACGCATCCCATGGCGTCCCACATGAACCACGCTGGAAATCGACGCGATCTTTCAGGCAATGGCCGTGGCGCCGCCCCGAGCACAGGCGATGCTGGAACCAGACGAACCGTCGCGACGACAGACCGGAGGAAGTCCCCATGCGTTCCCGCTCCCTTGCGACGGCACTGAGTGCTCTTGCCGCCGCTGCCTGTTTCATGTTCGTGGCCGTTGATCGATGGGCCATCTGCCTCACCGGGGATCGCGACGCATGCTTCGCCCGTGAGGATGACTCCTACGACAGAATGCTTGAGGCGGCGGGCTCTGCCCAGCCCTTCATCCTCGCCCTCGGCTATGGGCTGCTCGCCCTGTCTTTCCTGCTCGCTGCACGTCGCCGACGAGCAGTGATGCCACCGGCGCTCCTGCTGGCCCTTTCGCCGGCAGCCTATGTCCTGTTGTTGGCTATCGGACGCTGGGCATCTTGGGGCCACCTCCTTCCGGCCGGTCCGATCTCCATGATCTACACCTTGGGGCCGTTCATGATCCCAGCGGCAGCTCTCTGGTTCGGGCATCGTGCGGGAATGGGTACAGGCCAGCGGGCCCTACTCACGGTCGGAAGCTTCATGACAGCGTTCCTGGTCGACTTCGTGATGGTGGCGCCCCTGCTCATGGGCGGCTATGTCTCCCACGACACCACGCCCTACTCCTGGGTGTCGAGCGCCGTCGGCTCCCTCCTGGTCGGGATCGCCTTTGCCTGGGATGGCATGTCCTCAGGCAGGGCCGTCCCCGTCGAAGTGCGCGATCGTGCTGTCTCCATGACGCCGGCCTGAGCAAACCACCGCACGCCGGCCCAAGGCCGCGGAATCACCACAGGCGACGCAACAGCCCCACCGTTTCATCCAGGTCGAGCCCGCTGCGCTTGGCCGCCTGGACCACCCTGGCCATGTCCGTACTCAGCATGTCTGACGTGCCGGTTCCCACCACGATGGTCCCATTGCGGCCGCGCGTCTCCACATGGCCCTCCGCTTCCAGCACGCGATAGGCCTTCGCCACCGTGTTCACCGCCAACCCCAGACCAGCTGCCAGGGCCCGAACCGATGGCAACCTCGTCCCCGTCGGAATCTCGCCCGAGCTGATGCCACGAACGACCTGATCCACGACCTGGGCGAAGGGTGCCGTTGCCAGCTCGGGGTCCACCGCGATGACAACGTCATGGATGCGAGCCCGCCCCGGGCCCACTCCCCCGCTCGTCGATACGTCGTTCATGATTGCGATGCTAGCGCCGAAGAGCACCCGTCAACCGTCTGGGCAGACGCGACGAGGCTGCCACCCCGATGATGGGATGGCAGCCTCGTCATGGACGGACGGACCACCGCGCCGAATCGTCGATGGTCAGCTCGGTAGCTCTCAGGCCTTGGAGGGCTTCTCCAGGTTGAGCACCTCGGCCGTGTGACTCATCACCTCGTAGGCGCGATCAGGGTTCTCGGAGAGCTTCTCGCCATAGGACGGGATCATCTCCTTGACCTTGGGCTCCCACTCCTCCATCTTGTCGGGGAAGCAACGAGTCAGCACGTCCAGGACGATCGGCACCGCGGTCGAAGCGCCCGGCGAAGCGCCGAGGACGGCGCCCAAGGTGCCGTCGGCAGAGGTGAGCACCTCGGTGCCGAACTGGAGAGTGCCACCCTTGCCGTTGGCGTCGGTCTTGATGATCTGGGCACGCTGACCGGCCTTGATCATGTGCCAGTCCTCGATGCTCGCGGCAGGAGCAAAGGCGCGCATCTCCGCGAGCTTCTGGGCCGGGGTCATGAAGATCATCGTGGCCAGCATCTTGATCAGCGGGATGTTGTCCTTGGCAACATTCAGCACCGCGCCGATGTTGTCCGTGCGGATCATCTTCGGCATGTCGAGCAATGATCCGTACTTCAGGAAGCGGGGGTCGATACCGGCATAGGGACCGAACAGCACCGAGCGGCTGCCATTGATGACGCGGGCGTCCATGTGCGGGTTGGACATCGGCGGGGCGCCCACCGGGGGCTTCGCGTAGACCTTCACCTTGTGCTGGTTGACGACCGACGGGTCGTCGGTGGAGAGGAAGGCACCGGTGACCGGGAAGAGGGCGTATCCCGCAACTTCCGGGATGCCGGCCTTCTGCAGCATCTTGAGGGCCCAGCCGCCGCCGCCGTTGAAGACGAACTTGGCGCGCACGAACTTCTCGCGCCCGGTGCGCTTGGCACCTACCTCGCCGTGCTCGACGATGCGCAGGGTCCAGCTGCCGTCGGTGTTCTGCTTGAGGTCGGTCACCTCGCGGGAGGTCTCGACGTTCACGCCATGGAAGGCCAGGTAGTTGAAGATCTGTGTGGTGATCGAGCCGAAGTCGACGTCGGTGCCAGTGGGATCGTAGGTGACAGCGATGTGCTCGTTGGGATCGCGACCCTCGGTCAGCATCGGGGCCCACTCGGCGATCTTCTCGGGATCGTCGCTGAACTCCATGGAAGTGAACAGGGGGTTCGTGTGGAGGCTTTCCCAGCGACGACGCAGGAAGTCGACGTCGTCGTCGCCGCGGACGAAGGACATGTGGGGGCACGGGTTCACGAAGGTCTCCGGCAGACCCAGGATGCCCTTCTCCACCAGGTGAGCCCAGAGCTGACGCGTCTGCTGGAACTGCTCGTTGATCTCGATGGGCTTCGTGTTGTTCATCGAGCCATCGGGGTTCTCACGCGTGTAGTTCAGCTCACACAGACCCGCGTGGCCGGTGCCGGCGTTGTTCCAAGGGTTCGACGACTCCTTCGCCACCTTGGGAAGGCGCTCGTAGCCGACGATCTTCCAATCGGGCTGGAGCTGGTTCAAGATCAGGCCGATGGTGGCGCTCAGCACACCACCACCAATCAGGGCAACATCAACTTCTTCGGCCTCGACGGGCCACTTGCCGGGCTTGCGCTTACCGAACGCCACAACTACTCCTCACGAATACCTGCATCCAGGCCCGATGTCGTTGGCTCCCGACTGCTACGGCGCAGTCGCTCGCGCGGCATCGTGCAACCCCCGTTGGACTCCCTGAGTGCGACCGGGCACCGGAGCCGAAGGCTTCTCCAACAGTATGCCGTTAACGGTTGGATCACCAGTCGAGTTCCGCTGCGTGACCACGGGTGACGTCGGCTGCTGCAGGGCTCGCCCGCACCTGTGTCACGCTCATCGCGAACACGTCAACCAATGCTCCGGTCCCCCATCCGGCGAGCCGACTCAGAGGCCGAATCAATGGCGTCGATTCCCCTGCCTGCCGTCGAACACTCCCCGGCCCCCAACGTGTTGGACCAGCCCCGAACGTGTTGGACCAGCCCCGCTGCCGGCGAAGGCTGAAACGTTCGCCAGGGCCCACTCCCACTCCTGCAAGGGACCCGCCCAATCCACTCCTGCCGGGGTATTGGCGAATGGACCCCGGCTTCGGTCGCGTTCTGCGCTGTCGCGTGGGTTTGGTTGCTTCGCTGCTGGTACAACACACGCTAAGGGCTGGATCCCACGCGCACTGGTGGAACAGAGACGACGGCCAGGATCCGGCGCCAGGGAAGTGCTCCAACGTGACTGGGTGCTGGTGTCGGCACCCATCAGGGGCGACGTGGTGGTTGTCGCGTGGGTTTGGTTGCTTCGCTGCTGGTAGAGCACACGCGAGAAGTTGGATCCCACGCGTCGGGGCTGGAATCCATGCCTCCGGGCGGTGGTGCCGGCACCCATCTCTGACGACGTGGTGCCCCGCGCGCGGTCGAGACTGTTACGCGATGGCTTGTGGGTGCCGCGTCGGACGGGGAAGAGTCCGCGCGATTTGGCTGGCTTGGGGTGTGGTGGGTGGGGATGCAAAACACCCCTTTGGGTGTGTCACCGTGGTGACAACCCAAAGGGGTGTTTGTGTAAGTCCGGCGGCGTCCTAGTCTCCCACAGGATCCCTCCTGCAGTACCA
>NZ_JBQKKT010000012.1:0-88505 GCF_052116585.1 Luteococcus sp. Sow4_B9
CCCCGCCCCCCCCCCCCCCCCCCTTCGCTCCTGTCGCGACCCTGGGAAGATTCGAACTTCCGGCACACGGTTTAGGAAACCGTTGCTCTATCCCCTGAGCTACAGGGCCTCGCACCAGATGGCGCTCGTCCAAGGATACGTTGCCCGATTCCGCTGGTGCGAATCGTGCCCCGTCCCGGGACGCCGATGGGCCTGATGAGGGGCTGAAGGTGCCCCTGTGGGGGAGTCTGCTGGCACCTGTCCCTCCTAGTGTGGTGGACACGGCGATGCCATGCGTCGTATGTCTCCTGGGGGTGGGTAGACGGCTTCGGCCCTGCGCGTGGCATCGCCGTCCTGTGTCCGCTTCCCGCATCTGCAGCGCCAGTCACGCGCAATAGCACACTCTTGGGACAGGCCTTCGCGTCGTCCGGTCAGGGCTGCCAGCGGGCTGGGCCCCGGCGCACCGCAAGCCCATAGGATCGAGACATGAGTGCCAATGGTCTTGAACTTGCAATCGAGAAGATGCGCACCGCGGGGGTCAGTGAAGCTGCCATCGAGGTGTTCAGCCACTACTACGGTCAGCTGGAGTCGGGAGCCACGGGGATGATCCCGGAGGACAGCATCGAACCGCTGTCCGCCCCGCCAATGCTCGACGACGTCCAGATCGACGAGGAGCAGGCTCGTGAGGCGATGTCCGCCACCGTGATCATCAAGCTCAACGGTGGGCTGGGCACGTCGATGGGCCTGGACAAGGCCAAGAACCTGCTGCAGGTGCGCGACGGGAAGACCTTCCTGGACATCATCGCCCAGCAGGTCCTCCAGGCGCGCGAACGCTATGACGCGCCCCTGCCGCTGCTGCTCATGAATTCCTTCCGCACCCAGGACGACACCCTGGAGGCCCTGGCCAAGTACCCGGAGCTCGCCGTCGACGGGCTGCCGCTGGGATTCGTGCAGAACCAGGAGCCCAAGCTGCTGGCCGACGACCTGACGCCCGCCGAGTGGCCCGCCGACCCCACCCTGGAGTGGTGCCCGCCCGGCCACGGTGACCTGTACACCGCACTGCTCGGCTCCGGTGTGCTGGATGCGCTGGTGGAGAAGGGCTACCGCTATGCCTCGGTGAGCAATGGCGACAATCTGGGCGCCGTGCCCGATGCCCGCGTCGCCGGATGGTTCGCCAGCACCGGTGCACCGTACGCCGCGGAGGTCTGCCGTCGCACCGTCAACGACCGCAAGGGTGGCCACCTGGCCGTGCGCAAGGCCGACGGACAGCTGGTGCTGCGCGAGTCCGCGCAGACCCCCAAGGAGGAGATGGACTTCTTCACCGACGAGCACCGTCACCCCTACTTCAACACCAACAACCTGTGGCTCGACCTCGTCGCACTGAAGGCGACGCTGGAGGAGCGTCGGGGTGTGCTGGGCCTGCCGCTGATCCGCAACGAGAAGACGGTGGACCCCGCCAATCCGGATTCGCCGAAGGTGATCCAGATCGAGAGCGCCATGGGTGCTGCGATCGAGGTCTTCGAGGGCGCCACCGCCATCTGCGTGGGCCGCGACCGCTTCCTGCCGGTGAAGACCACCAATGAGCTGCTCCTGCTGCGTTCCGACCTCTACCAGCTGGACGAGCAGGGACACCTGGTGGCGCAGGCCACCACTCCTGCCGTGACGCTGGGCAAGCCCTACAAGCTGGTGCGCGACTTCGAGGCACGCATCCCCAACCCGCCGTCGCTGATCCAGGCCACCTCGCTCGTGGTGGATGGGGACGTGACCTTTGGCAAGGACGTGACGGTCCAGGGCGACGTCCGGGTGAGCGCGAGCCAGCCGGCCACGGTGGCCGACGGTGCGGTCCTGACCGGTGAGGTCAACCTGGACGGTGCAGGCCAGGGTGAGTGAGCCCGATTCGCTGACGACGGCGGTGGCGCTCGCCCTCACCGGTGAGCGCCCGGCCGTCACTGCCGTTGCGGCCTCGACGCCGCAGGAGGTGGTGGAGGCGCTGGCGTCGGCTGAGTGGGACGCGCAGCGTGTGCAGGTCCTGCGGCTGGATCGCCAGGCTGCGGAGCTGCCCTGGCCCTTCCCCGTGCCCCGGGACGTCATCGCGCCCGTCGGCTTCGCCCGCTACGGCGCGGTCCTTGCCGAGGTCAGGCGATTGCTGGGCGTCGACGGGCTGGTTCCCACCCGCCACGAGGGCCCCAAGGTCTTCGGGCCCGCGGAGCAGCGGTTGTTGGCCGAGGTCCCGCCCCACCACGGCTTCGTCGGATAAGATTCTGTCATGTGACCAAGTGGTTGCTGCGATGTCCGGTGCGGTGGTGAGGAGCGGTCGACCATGAGTTCGACGCACGGCGAGGCCGACGGTCGCTTTGCGCAGGTGCTCTCGGACGCGATCGCACGCCACGGCCTCCGCCTCGACGAGATTCGCGACGCCCTCAAGGCGGCGGGTACGCCCGTGTCCATCGCCACCCTGAGCTACTGGCGCAATGGGCGATCGCTTCCCGCGCGCGAACGGTCGATGCGCGCCGTCGAGCAATTGGAACGTCTCCTGGAACTGGGCGTCGGGCAGCTGACCGGCGCCATCCCGAGTGACGCGCTGGAGCGGTGGGACATCGTCAAGGCAGCCAATGTCTCCGATCAGGGGCTGGCCCTGCTGGATGCCATGGGTCTCAAGCTCAGGGGCCAGTCCAGCAACGAATTCCTGCAGGACTGCGTCTGGGCTCACCGGGACGGACGTCAGCGCGAGGAGACGGTGCAGCTGCTCCGGGCGGAGATTGACGGGCTCGACCGGGTGCCGATTGCCTTCCGGATGGATTTCGCCACCGACGATCCGCCCCTGATCGAGTCGATCTCCGGGTGTGAACTGGGCCGCGTGGTCCAGCTGGATGACGAGGGTTTGCAGGCGGCTGAACTGCTGCTGCCCCGGCCCTTGGCCACCGGGGAGCTCCATCTGCTGGAGTACTCACTCGACTGGGACTACGGACCGGCAGCGGCGAGATTCGGCTTCTCCAGAGTGCTGCCGGCGGTCCTGGAGACCTATGTGATGCAGGTACACCTGGCAGAGCTCCCGTCCAGCATGGAGTACCACTCGCTGCCCAATGACTATCAGGGAGTGGACTCCGACAGTGACCTGATCCAGGTTCTGGAGCCCCGTCTGCACCAGCAGATGGTGCTCAGCGATGCGCTCGCCGGGCATCACTCCGTCAAGTGGTGGTACGACGAAGGACAGGGGCGCCGCGATGCGTGATCAGGCCGTCTTTGCCCAACGACTGCGGGAAGCACTGCACAACTCCGCGCTCTCGCTGGAGGAGTGTGCCTCCGCGCTGGTGGAGCGGGGAACGCCCGTCTCCGGGGCGACGCTCAGCTACTGGAGCACGGGACGCTCCGTCCCCAAGCGGGCAGGCTCCCTGCGGGCGGTCTCCGAACTGGAACGGATCCTCGACGTGCCGGCGGGGTGGCTGGCCGGTCAGGTGGGCACCGCCAATCCCTTCGGTTGGGCGCCAGGAGAGGTGCTGCCACGCCATCCCGATTTGTCGGCTGCTTTCGAACAGCTCGGAGTTGGACTGGACCGTCGTGTGCTGGTGACCCTGTTGCGGGATCGCACCGTCATTGGTGTCGACGCAGTGAGCAGGACCTTCTACCTGGTGGTGCGCGCCGACCGACCCGATGCCACGGTGCTGCCGTGGATCAACGAGATCCCGGGCGGTGCCGTGGACTGGCGGATGGAGCCGCTGGCGGATGCCGGGATGATGGACGTGCTGTCGCTCAGCCCGCTGGAGGGCCAGTCCTCGCGGCTGCTGGTGAGTGGCTTGCTGCTGCCCGGGCAACTGGCCAAGGGACAGCCCGCGGTGGTCTCGCACCGGCTGACTTTTTCCTGGGCCTCGCCCGGTGACCGCCTCCTGATGAACTCCGTCCACGCTCCTCGCCCGGACGGGGCGGGACATCTGGTTCAGGAAGTGGTCTTCGAGGCGGGGATCCCGCAGTGGGTGCGTTACGAGCACACGCCCGTGAGCGGTGGCCGGGCCGTGCCGCCCCGCGACCTGACTCCAGCGCGTGAGGTGCAGGTGACCCAGCGGGATGCCCCCGCGGGCCGGCACGTGATCACCTGGGGTTGAGGTGCCGCTGGGTTGCCGTCGACCGTGGGGCTCGTGAGGCGCGTGCGTGGGGCAGGAAGAACCCCCGCCGCCCACTGGGCGACGGGGGTTTCCTGTGGCTGTTGGGCGCATCGAGACGACGCGCCGGCGTGGCGATCGGCGAGGATCAGAGAGCGCGCTTCTGGTCGGCCAGCAGGTCGCGGATCTCGGCGAGCAGGCCCTCGGTGGTGTCATCGGCGTCGGCCGGGGAGGTGAAGCGCTCCTTGGCCATCTCGTAGGGCTTGACGACGAAGAAGTAGACCACGAAGGCCAGCAGGAGGAAGGCGACCAGGGCGGTCAGGAAGGGGCCGACCGTCGTGAGGCCGAAGATCTCCCACTCGTCGAAGGACGGGGCATTGCCGGCCTTGCTGATCAGCTCCATGATCACCTTGGTGAAGGCGGTCACGACGGTGGCGAAGGCGCCACCGATGATGAAGGCAACGGCCATCTCGACCAGGTTGCCGCGCATGATGAAGTCCTTGAAACCCTTCACGGGTTGCTCCTCTCGGTGGTGACAGGGGACCCGTGGGGTGGGCCTTCCGATTGTGTCGCGTCAAGCGTAGAGATGATTTGAACGTACAACAAGGCGGCAGGCGCCTGGTTCTCAATGTCGTCACAGGCAAGGCAAACATCCCGGCCGGTGCGGGCTCAGATGTTTGCGTTGATGAATGACCGAGCTGAACCGTGGGTGCTGTGGTGGCCGCGCCCTGCCACCTCTGGCAGTCCGGGCTGCGATGTCGCGAGTCCGCCGCCGGTATCGGGTGCGGTCATGGGTAGAGGGCGTTGCCTCCTTCGGGTCACCCCAGCGCAATCCCGAGCGGCTGCGAGGCGGCGGCAGCTGCCAGCCGACTGGCCGTGGCCGGATCACATGCCACCACCAGCAGCGGATTCCCCGTGCCGCCCAGGGCGTCCGACTGGCGCTGGGGTGTGGTGACCACCCGCACCCGCTTGGCCAGCGTCTGCACCTGGCCGTCGGCGCCAGGGCCCACCACGGTGATCCTGTCGCCGGGTTGCACCAGGGCCAGGATTCCCGCGTCGGAGATTCCGAACGGGACCAGCATCTCGCCGTCGACGGGTTGGTTCGTGGAGAGTAGGGAGCTGTCGGTCAGCGGCATGCCCGGTGGGGCGGTGGCCGTGAGGACCCGCCCCACCAGCGATTCGGTGGCCGTCGCGGCTCCTTCGGGGGCCAGCTGCGGGGGATAGCTGACGACGCGTAGGTCGGCCGCGGTGATGGTGCTGCCCGCGGCGAGCTCCCGGGCGGCCACCACGACGTCGGTGCCGTCGGGAGCTGGAGGGGAGATCGCCTGGATGGTCAGCAGGGTGGCCAACGCGGCGGTGACCGCGGCCAGGGAACGTCGGTGCCAACGCACCGCTCGGGCCAGCGCGGCCCACGAATCAGAAATCCTCACGCTGCACAGTGTGTGCATCGTGAGGACTTCTGGTTCACGTCATCCACAGGCGGGGCGGCCGGGCTCGCCTGTGGATGACGCCGCGGGGGATTACGGCGCGTGTGGATTGCGTCGCCGCGGGGATTACGTGGAGCTGCTCGTGGACTTCGACGTGGAGCTTGCGGACCCCGACGTCGAGGAACTGGCCGCCGAGCTCGATGATCCGCTGTTGGACGATCCACTGTCCGAACCGGTGCTGGAGCTGCCGGAGGAGTCGCTGGAGCTGCTGCTCTCCGACGAGCCGGTGGCTGCGGCGGCCTTGCCCTTGGTGCGGTTGTCGGTGGCATAGAAGCCCGATCCCTTGAACACGATCCCGACTGCGTTGTAGACCTTGCGCAGCGTTCCGCCGCAGTCCTCGCAGACGGTCAGGGCCGGGTCGCTGAACTTCTGCACCCGCTCGATCTCGACGCCACACTCGGTGCAGCGATATTGGTAGGTAGGCATCGTTCCCTCACTCGTGGCGGGGCGCTCGCCCCGCAGAACCGTTCGATTCTATCGACGCCACCTCAAACGCCCGAAATCCTGGACTTCTTCCCGGGCGCGCACGCCATTGCCAGAGGTCAATTGCCCGTGTTCCGACGCGGTGCTTCCTCGCGTGGGTTCGTGCGCTGGGGCGCGTCCTCGCGTGGGTTTCGTTGGAGCCCCTGGTGTTCGCGTGGGTTTCGTCGGGGCCCCTGGTGTTCGCGTGGGTTGTGTGTTCTCGCGACGGGTGTAGCGCACGCGGGATGACCAATCCCACGCGGCGCCGCTGGAACCCACGCGCGGTGATCATTCCCACGCGGGCCAGCCGCGCCGCCGCCGCAGTGGTGTGAGGGGCCTTGGTGTTCGCGTGGGTTTCGTCGGGGCCCCTGGTGTTCGCGTGGGTTGTGTGTTCTCGCGACGGGTGTAGCGCACGCGGGATGACCAATCCCACGCGCCGCCGCTGGAACCCACGCGCGGTGACCAATCCCACGCGGGCCGCTGGAACCCACGCGCGGTGACCAATCCCACGCGGGCCGCTGGAACCCACGCGCCGCTCCAATCCCACGCGCCGGGGCAAGACCTCAGCCAACCTCGCAGGGATGCAGTGCGTCGGGCAGCAGCAGGGCGTCGACGCGCTGGTCATGGGGCTCGGTCGGCAGATCGTCCAGCACCTCGTCGGGATTCAGCAGCATCCACACCGGCACATCCGCCCCCCGGTGCGCCAGTGCGCGGTCGTACCAGCCACCGCCCACCCCCAGGCGTCGGCCGTCCCGGGTTCCGGCCAGGCCGGAGCACAACACCAGCTCCGCCTCCGCCAGGGCTTCGGCGCCCAGTGCCGCGCCGGTTGGCTCGGGGATGCCCCACAGCCCGGGCCTCAGCGCCGCCGGACCTTCGAACCAGGCCCAGTCGGGATCTCGTCGCGGGCTCTCAGAGGTGGGGGAGAGCACGGGCACCAGCACCCGGTGTCCCAGGGTCCACAGGGCCGTCGCCAGCTCCAGCGTCCCCGGCTCGGGCCGCGGGGCGTGCGGCGGCACCGAGAGGTAGACCGAGATGGTGGCGGGTTCCACGTCGCGCAGCGCCTTCAGCACGATCGCGGTACGCGCCCGGTCATCGTCGAGCCGCTGCGCCACGGGGCGGGTCTGCCGGGCGGCCACCAACTGGCTGCGCAGCTCCTGCTTGGAGAGTCCGCTCAGGTGGGGTGAGGTCATTCGCCTATCGTAAGTGGCATGGCTCTGTTGCGTCGTAAGAAGAATGTCGTCGAAGAGGTCGTGGCTCCCGAGCCGCCGCCGGTGCTGCCCGAGCCGCCGGCACCCGGCCCCGACGGCCTGCGCATCATGGAGAACCATCGCGATTACCTGCTGAGCCTGGTGGAGCCGCTGTCGGCCTTCGGCATGGGGCTGCTCGACGCGTGGGACCTGGCGCTGTGTGAGGACATCGCCAGCCCCGTGGACCTGCCTGGCTTCGACAATTCCCAGATGGATGGCTACGCGGTGCTCGCTGCCGACGTGGCGTCGGCCACGGCGGAGGAGCCGGTCATCATGCGCGTCGCCGACTCGATCGCTGCCGGTGACGACGGGCAGGTGGAGCTCAAGCCCGGCCAGGCGATCAAGATCATGACCGGCGCCCCGATGCCGGCCGGCGCCGATGCCGTGGTCCCCGTCGAGTCCACTGACGGTGACATCCGTCGGGTGAGCATCTTCGCGCCGGTGGCCGCGGGGGACTATGTGCGGCTGCGTGGCTCCGACGTGACGGAGGGTACTGCCCTGATGTCGCAGGGTCAGCGGATGGACGCCCGCACCGCGGGCCTGTTGGCCGCCGCCGGCATTGACAAGGTGTTGGCACGCCCCCGGCCGCGCGTCGTGGTGGTCTCCACCGGGGCGGAGCTGGTGGAGCCTGGCCGTGACCTGGAGCGTCCCGGCCAGATCTACGACGCGAACAGCTACATGGTGGCCGCCGCCGCCAAGGCAGAGGGGTGTCAGGTCTGGCGCGTGCAGGTTCCGTCGGATGATCCCGAGCAGGTGCGCGAGGCCATCAGTGACCAGCTGATCCGCGCCGACCTGATCATCACCACCGGCGGCGTCAGCAAGGGCGACCACGACGTGGTCAAGCAGGTGATGCCGACGATGGGTCTGTGTGACTTCGCGGAGGTGGCCATCCAGCCGGGAAAGCCGCAGGGCTTCGGGTTGATCGGCGACGACGAGGTGCCGATGATCATGCTGCCGGGCAATCCGGTCAGCGCCTATGTGAGTTTCCAGGCCTTCGTGCGGCCGGTGATCCGCAAGCTGATGGGCGTCGAGCCCCAGACCCACACGCCGGTGCGCTGCATCGCGGGGTCGGTGATGCGTTCGGTGCCGGGCAAGCTGCAGTTCGGCCGCGGCTTCGTGATCGAGCAGGCTGGCCGTCGCACCGTCAACCTGGTGGGCGGTCACTCGTCGCACCTGCTGGGTGACCTGGCCACAGCCAACGCCCTGGTCCTGCTGGACGAGGACGTCGAGGTGGTCAATGCCGGGGAGCGCGTCATGGTCTGGATGCTCGATGACTGACCAGGACCGGCCCGTCTTCCGCCCCAGTTCCGTCGACGACTTCGTCCCCGAGGTCCCGCGTCACGAGGCCAACGAGGCCCACGATGCCCCTGAGCATCCGGTGCCGCGTCGGATGCCCGAACCGGCCGTCGAGAAGCCCGACGCCGCGCAACCTTTTCCCCACCTGAGCGGCACGGGCGAGGCGCGGATGGTCGATGTCAGCCAGAAGCAGGTCGCCGCCCGCAGCGCCACCGCGAAGGGGGTGGTCCTGCTCAGCCCGGAGTGCCTTGCCGCCCTGCGCGACGACGAACTGCCCAAGGGCGACGCGTTGGCCGTGGCCCGCATTGCCGGCGTGATGGGCGCCAAGAAGACCAGCGACCTCATCCCGCTGTGCCACCCGCTGCCGCTGACCGGCGTCGACGTCACGCTGGACCAGCAGGAGCGCGGGATCGAGATCACGGCGACGGTCCGCACCACGCACCGCACCGGGGTGGAGATGGAGGCCCTGACGGCCGTCTGCACGGCGGCGCTGGGGCTGGTGGACATGGTCAAGGCCGTCGACAAGCATGCCCGGCTCACCGACGTGCGCGTCACCGCGAAGAGCGGCGGCCGCAGCGGCGACTGGACCGAACAGTGACCCCGATGGAGCTCGACGGGCCGACCGACGGCCGGGGCCGGGGGAGGGCCGTCGTCATCACCGCCTCCGACCGGGCCTTCGAGCAGATCTACCCGGACCGCTCCGGTCCGCTGGCCGCCGAAGGCCTGGCGGCGATGGGATTTGCGGTGGACGACGTCCAGGTAGTGCCGGACGGAGAGGCGGTGGGCCTGGCCATCCGGGAGGCCGTGGCCGCAGGGGCGAGCGTGGTGCTCACGACGGGCGGGACGGGGCTGGGACCCCGCGATCTCACCCCCGAGGTCACCGAACCCCTGCTCACCCGGCAGTTGCCGCAGCTGGCCGCCCAGATTGCGCAGCGCGGCATCGACGCCGGAGTGCCCACCGCCTGCCTCTCCCGGGGGCTGGCTGGCATGGCGGGCCGCACGATCGTGGTGAACCTGCCCGGCTCCGTGGGCGGAGTGCGCGACGGTCTGGCCGTGCTGGAGCAGGTCTTGCCGCATGCCGTCGACCAGGCCCGTGGCGGGGACCACCCGTGACCTTCACCCTTCCGATGGGGGCGCAGTTCCCGTCGCGCCACCGTTGGCCGGTGGACCTGCGGTGTGGTCCGGTGGTGCTGCGCCCCCTGCGACGCAGCGATGCCGCACAGTGGCAGCAGGTCAGGCTGCGCAATGCCGCTTGGAATGGGCCGTGGGATGCCACCGTGCCGCCCGGTGCAGACCGCGTCGCGACGCGCTTCCCGCAGATGGCGAAGGCCTGGGAACGCCAGGCGCGGATGGGGCAGGCGCTGCCCTTCGTCATCTGCTGGGACGATTCCTGGCCGCAGCGGGAGACCCGCCCCCGACGTCTGCCGATGCAGGGGCAGATGACGGTCAGCAACATCGTCGGCGGATCGGCGCAGTTCGCCAGCGTCGGCTACTGGGTGGACGAGGCGATCGCCGGCCGCGGGGTGATGCCCACCGCCCTGGCCCTGGGGGTCGACTACTGTTTCCAGGTGATGGGTCTGCACCGCATCGAGGTGAACATCCGCCCCGAGAATGCGAAGAGTCTGAGGGTGGTTGAGAAGCTCGGACTCCGCGACGAAGGGGTGCGGGAACGCTACCTGCACATCGCCGGTGACTGGCGCGACCATCGCTCTTTCGCGGTCTGTGCGGAGGATGTCCCTGAAGGGCTGTTGAGCAGGTATCTCGCGGGGAATCCGCCTCGTTGGGCGCTGGGCGGATGACCCGGATCCTTGTCCACGCAGGGCCAGCACACATCCTTGGAAAGCGCAAGCCCTCAAAAAGCACAACTAGTCCTCGACACTCCGTTGAGGGTCCACCTTCGCCCTTCCGGCGGCCCGTAGCCTTGCACCCGTGACGGGACTGATCTTTGTGGCCATTGCGCTGGCTTGGCTGGCGTACCTCGTCCCGTCCTTCCTTGCGCGTCGCGACGGGAGCGAGATCGACGAGATCGACCCCATGGAGCGCTTCGGCGAGTCCGTGCAGATCGTCGCCCCCTCGTCCTTGGGTCGGGAGGATTCCGAGATCTCCACGCCGCTGACCCGACGGGCTGCTCGCGTGGAGATCCACCAGCTGGCCAAGCAGGCCGCCCGTCGCCGCCGCACGGTGCTGCTGGTGCTCTTCACCCTGACCGTCATCGCGTCCGTTGCTGCTGGTCTGGGCGCCGTCATCTGGTACACCCCGCTGGTTCCCGGTGCGCTGATGGTCGGATTCCTGGCGTTGTGCCGTTTCAGCGTGGTCAAGTTCAATGCCCGGCTGGATGCGCGGCTGGCCGAGCTGGACGTCGACTGGCGGGATGACACCGTGAGTTTTGAGGTGCCCTCCTCACTGCGGGAGGGTTCCCTGGGCGACGTGGAGAACTCGCACGAGCTGTCGATCGAGATCAGCGCGCCCGTCGAGGGGCTCAACGGCAGTCTGTGGGAGCCGATCCCGATCACCGTCCCCACCTATGTCAGCAAGCCGCTGGTGCCCCGCACGGTGCGCACCATTGACCTCTCGGCCCCCGAGCCGACGCAGGCCATCCAGCGCACGCCCGTCGTGGCGGAGGCTCCTGAGCGCGACCGGGGCGACGAGCAGGAGCGACGCCGCGCCGTCGGCGAGTGAGGTTGGCCCTCCGGCTCGACGAGTGACCGCGGGCAGCCCGTCGGTTTCCTGCTGGGGGCCGAGGAGTGCTAACCTACTTCTCGCGGCAAGTGCAGTGACACAACTCAAAACTTGGGGCATTGGCGCAGTTGGTAGCGCGTCTCGTTCGCAATGAGAAGGTCAGGGGTTCGAATCCCCTATGCTCCACAAGCAAGAAACCTCGCTGACTAGGAAGAACGTTTCCGGTCATGCGGGGTTCTTTCGATTTCTGGGTCATTGCGCCACCTCTCGCGGGCCCCCGGCGGTCCCCAGCCCTTCATCGAGGCTGGCATTGAGCCTTGCCAGACCGGCAATGTCGGCGGCGGTCCCCAGATGGTGCAGGTACCTGTTCGTCGTCGCGATGGACTCGTGGCCCATCCACGCCTGGACGGTCCCCGGGTCGACGCCACGGGCCAGCCACAGGCAGGCAGCGGTGTGGCGCAGGTCGTGGATCCGTCGGCCCTGGGCGGTGTGCTTCCAGTCGAGGGTGCGGACGACGGCGTTGCGGTGCAGCTGGGCGCCCATGTAGGTGGTGAGCAGCAGGTCGTCGGGGCCCTTGCCCAGGGTGAGGCGCTTGATGATCGGCAGCACCCGGTTGGCCACGGGTACGCGGCGCGAGCGGCCGCTCTTGGTGGCCTTCACGCCGACGCCCTCGGGAGCCGAACGACGTACCAGCAGGGCCGGGGTGGGCACCTCCACGAAGTCGGCGACGCGCAGCTCACGAGCCTCGGCCCAGCGAAGGCCGGTCCACCCGAGGACGAGCATCACGTCGGCCAGGCGCGGGTCACGCAGACGCCATGCTTCGTGGGCGGCCTCCAATTCCTCTTCGGTGAAGGGGTCCAGCTCGACGGGTGGCGCCGAACTCTTGGGCACCCGCACGGCCGTCACGGGGTTGGCGGCGATCAGCTTCTCCCGCACGCACCAGGCAAAGAAGACCGACAGGCTGGCGCGGTAGCGCACCACGGAGCTGTGGCCGAGCCCGCGAGCCAGCAGGGCTTCGAAGGAGCGGGCCACTTCCCGGCCACTGACTGCCGAGATCTGCAGCGCCTGCAAGCTCGTCGGCACCAAACGCAGCAGTTCGCGGTCGGTCTGCCAGGTCTTCGCCGCGACGGTGGTCCGCCGGATCTCGAGCCAGCGGGGGAGCAGATCACGCACCCGCTCCTTGCCGGCGCGAGGGTCGACGCCACCGGCCAGGGCAGCACGTTCCCGGGTGAGCCAGGCATTGGCTTCCCGGCGGGTGTCGAAGGTGCGGGAGGCGACCTTCACTCGTCCGCTCTTGAGGTGGGCCCGCCAGCGCCCATTGGGGGTCTTCTCGATGCTCATGCGGCAGCCCGCCGCAGCCAGGCCTCGACGTCGGCGCGCAGGTAGCGGGGGCAGGTGGGCGACAGCCAGGTGCAGCGCGGTCCCTGCCCGGTCTTGCGCCAGCGGCACAGGGTGGACGGCGAGACGCGGATCCACGCGGCCAGCTCCTCGCTGGTCAGGTAGTCGGACACGATGCCAGTGGCCGGCTTGGTGAGGGTGGTGGTCATGGTTCAGCTCTCCTTTGAGTAGTGGGGGATTGAGTGGTGGGGGTGTGTTGTTGTGGCCTTCCATTGCGCGTACTCGCGGGCGCGGGCGGCGGCAGCCAGGGCGAGTGCTTCGTCGGCGCTGGTGTCCCACCCGGTGCCGTCGTACGCCCAGTCGCGCAAAACGAGGGTGGTGTCGTCGTCCTCGTCGGTGAGCAGGTCGATGCTGTCCCAGTCGATGTGACGGCCGTTGTTCTGGTCGGCCATGAGCTTCTGGAAGCGGGCGCGGGCGCGTCGCAGGGCGCCGAGGGTGATGGAGTATCGGCGGCTCTTGGTGGAGAAGTGGCCGCGGAAGCCGAGTTCGTGGGACCACTTGCCCAGGTGCGTGTAGACGTCGAGCCCGTCCTTGCCCACCGAGCCTTCCACGGCGTCACCAGCACGGCGGCGGTTGTCGCGGCCCCGGGCGTATCCGCACCAGGTGCGACAGAGGGCGGCGAGTCGGTCGAGGTGCGGGTTGGTGGTGCCGTGCTTGGCGGCGGTGGCGTCCTTGGTGGCGTACTTGGCGAGGTAGCCGGCCACCTGGGCGGGTTGCAGCTCACGGTCGGGGTCATCCGGGCGGCGGCTGGAACGGACAGGCTTGGCATCGACCTGGGCGCCGAAGACCAGCAGCGTCGGCTTGATGGACGGGTGAGGCGACGGAGCCACGTAGGACACCGAGGCGGCAGCCTCGCGGGAGACCTGGGCGAGGACCTCGGCGGTGAGGCCTGCCGGTGCCGGGGCGCCGATGCCCTGGGCGGCGGGGCCGTCGAGGCGGATCAGGGCGTGGAAGTGGATGGCGCCGCGAGTCTGCATCTCGGCGACCTTGGCGAACTGCACTGAGCACACGTCGCGCAGCTTCGACGGCTTCACCTCGAGGAGGGTGGCGAGGTGTCGGCCGAGGGCGATGGTGAAGCGGCGCCACAGTTCGGGGGCCCACCACTGCCACAGGAGGTGGTGGTCGTAGCGGTAGCAGTCGGGGCAGATCGGCTGCCCGAGCAGCGTGTCGTTTTCGTCGTGCCGGGCGTTGCACCACTGGGGTTTGCCGTGCGGGCAGAGCTGGCCTTCACGACGCGCATGGCAGGGCTTGCCGCTGCGGGTGCCGTGCACGGGGCCGAAGGAGGGTGCGGTGAGGGTGAGGAAGACCAGGGGATTGTCGGCCACGGTCTCGGGGACGTTCTTGCCGCCCTGGACGCCGCAGCGGATCACCTCGAAGGTCTCGCGGGCATACAGGCGCGAGCAGGACGGGCAGACGGTCTCGCGGCGGTTGCCGCAGCGCTGGAACAGGACGCCGAGGGGCTGGTCGGTGGAGCGGAAGACGCTCAACACCTCACCCGTGGCGGCATCGATCCGGGTGGTGGAACCGGTAAGTCGGATTGGGTGGGCGCAGTGGCCGACGTGGGCGGCGGCCTGGGCGAAGGCGTCGAAGGTGCCGTCCTTGATGCGGTCGAGGAGGGCGGCCTGGGCGCGGGGGCTCAGGTCGAGGGTGAGAGGGGCGGCCTCTCCGAATCCCTCGAAGTGGGCCCCCGCGTGGCCGGTCATGCTGCCTGCGGTCCTTCCTGCTCGTTACGACGGTCATTGAGCTCGTCGCCCTCACGGTCCTTGAGCCTGTCGAAAGGACCATCGGCCTCAGGGCCACGGTCCCCGAGCGACCCATCCCGATCCCCGAGCCTGTCGAGGGGATTTCCCTGGTCCTCGCGGTTGCGGGGCTGGCGGGGCTTGCGCGGGGCCCTGGGCTTGCGAGCACGCGGGGCTGCGAACGCTTGGGCGGCGTCGACCACCGGCGAGGTGGCCGGGGGCAGGGCGTCCTCGGCGACCTGCTGCTCGGTGGGCAGGGCGACGTGGACGGGCGACGGGTAGCGGCGGGCGACCTCGCGGATGGTCTTGTCGGGCCAGTAGTCGGCGCGGACCTTGTCGAAGGTGCCGTCCTCGTCCTGGATCCAACCGGTGCCCTGCTGAGAGCGCAGGATGCGGTGGGCGGGGGCCACACGGGTGGTCTCGTCGCCGAGCACCATGCGCGTCTCGGTGGAGCTGTTGAGCCGCAGGGCGAGGGCCTGAGTGAACAGGTTCCGCATGCCGACGATCTCCTTGCGCGGGTCCTGCACTGCGGCGACCACGATGACGCCGAGGGCACGGCCCTGGGTGAGCACCTCCGACAGCAGGCGGGAGGCCTCCTTGACGATCTCGGGAGGGCCGTAGGAGGTGAGCACGGCCAGCTCGTCGATGACCAGGACATGCAGGGGGTCACCAGGGCGCGGCTGGTGCAGGCGCGAGACACCGGCCATCTCCGCGCCCCGTGCGTCGATCACTTTGCGGAGCTGACGCAAGACTTCCAGTGCCTGGGCGGGGGTGGTGGCCATGCAGCAGAACAACTGCTTGCCCATGGACAGTTCGAGGCCGTGCTTGAGGTCGATGCCCCACAGCTGCACCTCGCCCGTAGGGACGGCCGGAGCGAGGTTCCCGACCACCGACCACATGGGCGACCCCTTGCCCGAGCCGGACGCGCCGACGACCAGCGTGTGCCGCCCGATCACCTGCAGGTGCCACGTGGTGCCCACCTGGGTGCGGCCAGCCGGGACGACGCCTACGGAGCCCAGCGCCTCACGGCTCAGAATGCTGGCCTCACGGCCCGAGGCGAGGGTGTTGCGCATCATGAGCTGCACCTCCACCTGGCATTCCGAGACGAAGGCGCACCGGCCCGAGGTGGCTGCGGCTGCGACCTGCAGGGCCGGGACCGCGGCCTCGATCTCCTCCAAGGTCTGCCCGATGCGAGCCCTGATCCGGAGCACCAGCAGGTCACCCCGTGTCTCGACGCGCGACAGGTACGGGGCGACCCAGTGCTCAACCGTCCGCGGTTCCCGCACGTATTCGGTGTGGTCCCCGACGCGAACCTTCCGGGTCACCTTCACTGTGCGGGTGCGCTGCACCGACAGGCCGCACTCACGTGCCAGCACGTCCCAGTTCTTGCGTGCCCACCGACGCCACCGGCGACGACGCCACGGCCCGGCCACGAACCGGTCGAAGGTGAACGGGTTGACCACCGACCAGACGACCCCGGCAACCAATGTCGACAGATAGACGCCCAGCAGCACCAGGCCACCCAGATCCGCCGTGCGACTGTCGATGCCGTAGCCGACGATCAGACCGATCCATGCCAGGTAGCAGGTCAGCATCCACGGCCATCCCCGTCGCACGCCGAGGACAAGGCGCCACATCAGCACGCCGGACAGGCGAACGAACCGCGAGACACAGTCCCCAACCGCACGGAGGGTCGCAGTCCCCGGCATCGGGCGGGTGAGCGTTGCGGCGCTCATGCTCAGGCCGCCTTGCCCTGGTCTCGGGTGGTGCCGCTGGTGGGTTCGGCGAAGCCGGTGGCGCGCAGGGAGTAGGCGATCTTCGGGCGAGGCCCGTTGTCATCGATCCACGGCGTGACCGTCAGATCGGTGAACCGCACCGGGGTGAAGGGGAAGCCGGACTTGTTCTCCGGCGGCACCGGCTGATGCTGGCAGACCAGCTTCACGACGACGGTCTTCTCCCGGTTGCCAGCCTCCGGGTCAGGGTCGAGGACGGCGACCTGCCAGATCGGCAGGCCTGTCTCCTTGTCGAGCTGCTGGGGACGCGAACCGTCCGGACGACGCGCGGCCTGATCGAAGTTCAACACCGGTTCCACGGCGCCGACCAGGTACGGCGGGAGGGGGAAGACCGTCTCCTGGGCGACGGTGAGCTTGCGCGCAATGGCCATGACCAACTCCTGTTTAGTGGGTATGAACCCCATGTATCGCAAGAAAGCGATGAAGTTTGTAGGGGCTAAACCGAACTGTACTCACGGCCTCGGCCCTGTCAAGCACCTCTAAACTGGACCCCATGCAGAGCGACCCCAGGTTTGAGGCAGTGCGTCGGATGACCGACCCGCTGGCGCAAGCGCGCGCGGCGGGGGAGTTGATCGGCGTGTACCAGCAACGTTCCGTGGAGCTGTCTCGCATTCGCAAGGCGGCGATGGAAGCAGCCGTCGACCAACGAGGCATCACCTTCACCGAGCTGGCCAAGGAGCTGGGGCTCACCAAGGGCCGCGTTTCCCAGATCCGTTCGGCGGCACCGCCCAGGGAGCGTGCACTGTTCGGGGTCGGCCCCATCACCTTGGCCGCGCCGCTGCGCGCCGGCGACCGGCCCGAGGGCTACATTTCCCGGCATGACTCCATTGCGGTGGAGAAGATGGCTCAGCTCCTCACCTCGCTGAGCTTCTCGGTGGACCGCTACCTGATTCCCAGCGACGGCCAGTGGATCCCTGGGCCTGATGCCGTGGCCATCTGTGGCCCCAAATCCTCGCCGGTTACGGCCGAGGCCATTGCCAATGACCCATGGCTGGACTTCTCGCAGGATGCCCAGGGCAACTGGCTCTTGCGACACTGCGATGGGGAATCGTTCACCTCGCCATTTGACCTCGGTGATCCTTCGCGGGATCTGGCCTACGTTGCCCGCCTGCCGTTCGGTGAGGGCAGCATCTTCGTCATTGCGGGCGTTCACGCCTTGGGCTCCCTGGGGGCCGTGGAGTACCTGCAGCGCCATGCCCATGAGCTGTACGACCATGTAGGGGAGCAGCACTTTTCGATGATCGTCAGGGGTGCGTTCGACACCCAGGGCAACTCGACCGAGACGGAGGCGCTGTGGGGACCCGCGATCCACTAGTCCGCATCGAGGCGGCGACGTTGGCTGGCGGCGACCACAACCAGGACCGCTATGCCTACGGCGACGGATGGGCATTCGTGCTTGATGGAGCAAGCAGCTTCGGTGAAGCGCCACCCGTACATGACGGTGGCTGGTACGCCGAACGGCTCAAGGAAGCCCTGACGGAAGGCCTCGCCAATGACTCGAATGGTCCCATTTCTAAGATCGTGGCCAAAGCCATCCGACAAGCCAGCGCGGCTCACGATGAATTCACTCAGGGGGTCTGTCCAACCAGCACCATTGCATTGGCTCGCTGGGATTCTTGCGTACTGGAGTTTTATGTCTTGGGGGACTCCTTCGCTGTGTGGCGAGATGTCGAAGGGTGTCAAGAGATGTCGGACTTGAGGTTGGCCACTGTCGGCTCCGAGTTGAGGGAAATTTACCGAAATAGGCTCGCCTCTGGCACCGGTTTTGATGGCGAACATCGGCGGATCCTTACTCGTCTGCAAGAAGTGCAGGCTCGAGCACGGAATACGTCGGGTGGCTACTGGATCGCGGGAGCGGATGATCGCGCGGCGTGGAACGGCTGCCAAAAACGGTTATCATTGAGTTGTGTGCCAGAGTTTGCGCTGGTGACAGACGGACTATCAATAGATACTCGCCGAGAGATTTTTTCGAAGAAGTCCCTGGGTGAGCTCATGGAAAGACAGCAGGTGGAGGAATCCCTGGATGTGAATGGATGTGCCTATCCCAGAAGCAAACTGCATGACGATAAGACTGCAGTAAGAATTCGCGTGGCTCGAAATGAGCAGGTAGGTTCGGGAGGGTGTCGTTGAAGGAAACCAATATGACGAATCCCGCCGATGGTTCGAAGAACCGCAACCGGTCCAGGTCTTGGGAGTCCTCTCGTCAAAAGCCAGGCCGGCGCTTCGAGCCCCTCCAAGAGCTGCCTCTGCATCATGACGCGGAGCTGCTGAGCGCCGGGCTGCGTGGGGCGGGGGCAGGTCTCTTGTTGATGCGCGAAGTTGCGACTCCTACGGGAATTCCAGACCTAATTGCAGTCGTTGGCGACGAGAGCAGACTGGAGAAGCGCCTATCCTTAGATGTTCCACCTTTGGTCAATCAAATAGATTCGGCTCTTGTTGCAGCGCTTTCTTCTGGCTCTCCTAGGTCACTAGAATGGATTTCTAGGGATCTTGGATGGCCTATCGAAACTCTAAAGAGGCGAGTCCCGAATCTGTTGAGGCTGGGGGCTATTAGTACCAAAAACGGCACGACCTATCGACGCTCACCGAACCTTGTTGACATCGGGAGCATTATTGCTTTTGAGGCGAAAGTATCTGATTGGCGGCGCGCCGTGAAACAGGCGCATGCCTATGATGTGTGGGCGGACAACTATGTAATTGTAATGGGGAATTTGAGTGCGGGCGCTCAGCTTTCCCTCGATGCGGTAGTCAAAAGCGACGGTGCTGGTTGGGCGCTAGGTAGTCAGTGGAGAGTAAAGCCCAAGGCTCGACACACCTCGAGAAGTCGCCACATGTGGGGTTCTGAACACATCGTGGCGGCGCTGATGTGAGCAGGTTGCAGTTCACTGCTAACCTGACTCCGAACGTTCTAAGGCCTCGCGGATAGCGTGTCACCATCCCTCGGTGCTCTTGTACAGGCGTAGACCTGTGGCGAAGGGGCGGATCCACTCGACCGCTGATGTGTTCGTGGGGTGGCGGGTCGCGCACTGTGCCCACTCAACCTCAGCGCGGTCGTATAGATTTGCCAGGTGTATGCATCGTGCGCGGTAACTGCCTTGGGCCTGGATGTCAGCCACGACCCCCGCTAGGACGCCCGTGTGGTGGAGGAAGGCCTCCTTGGGGCCGGGCGCGGGTAGCCCCCCGGCGCCCGCAATAAATGCGGCATGACGCGCATTGAGGACCTGTGCTTCCTTGTCTTCAATCCACCCCAAGAGGCCGCGAAGTGTCGGGCGAGTGAACCAGCCACCGCCGCCGCCTGAAGAATCGCGGGGAGCATAGTCCGAGTAACAAAGAGCACGCTGTCGGCGATCCCAGCCAGTGCCCACCGTCGATGCCCCAGCGGCCACAGCTGGAAGGGCAGCGAGATCCCCATGGGACACGTGGATAGGCACGCCCCCCTCAGAGAGAGCTCGGACGGTTCGACATAGGCCATGGATAGCCTCGTCGCTCGTCGGGGCTGGCAGAATGTTGCTCGGTCTCGCGACAGAGATGAACCATCCAGAGGGTTGAAATTGAGCCAAAGCGCCAATATGACTGTCTAGGTCTCGGCCGCCAGCCCAGAAGGGATCAGTTCCGGAGATAGCTAGCCATGCATTTGGATCTTGAGATACGGCTTCTCTAGCTAGATCCAAAGCAGTCACGCTCGAAGGGCCAAGCCCTGCGTGCAACAAGACTGTTGGACTCAAGCGGGTCGCGTTGATGGAATCTTGAACAGCGAAAACCTTTTCGACGTGTGCTTGTTGTAGAGCTGGGGTTGAGAGATCTCCGCGAACTCCGCCCCAAAGATCGTACTGGTCGTAGTATCGGAAATCACCCACACCGCTCATCTGAAGAACCTCGGTCAATGGGTTGAACCAAACCTTGGTTCCAGCTGCGGAGAGATCATCCGATTGCTTTATGATACCAGGCTTCTTGCCGGGTCCGACAATGTGGGTCGAGGGGGTAGCCCAAGGGTTCAACACCACGCCGCTGCTGACACCGGTAGCAGTCGCTTCGTTCATCCACTTGGTCAGGTTCGGACGAGGGCTATCCTCGATCATAGTACTCATACGAGGGCTCCAATCGCGTCGCGCAGTCTCGCGCCATTGATGTAACGCCTAGCTGGCTGACGGTGTAGGCAGCGCATGACGAGCTCAACCACGCTGTCATCGAGGTCGGGCCGAACGCTCGTCAATGAAGTGGAGATATTGCCGTTAATTAGTCGTCGCAAATAGTCGTCGTCGTCCCCTTGGTAGGGGAAGGGGGATGTCCCCGTTAGTGCAGTGAACAGGAGGATCCCCACGCAGAAAACATCGGAAGCAGGCGTGGGGCCGCCGGAGTAGCTGTTGAGATGCTCGGGACTCAAGAACCCTGCAGTCCCAGGCTGCCCAGCCACGGTTATCCCTGAGAGCAGCGTGTGGCGAGCGAACCCGAAGTCCATAACCTTATAAGACCCGTTGTCGAGTCGACGCACATTATTGCTACTAAGGTCCCGATGAACCACTCCTACAGCATGGCCGGCCGAAAGGCCATCGGCTACATCCCATCCGAGTCGAGCAGCGTCGCTCCAGGTCCACGGGTGGGAGAGAAATCCCGTGAGTCCGCCCCATTCAGACGCTCTTCCAGCCAAGCCGCGCCCACAACGGGGTCGCCCAGTTCGACCAACGAGGATTCAACACGCACCACGTGGTCATTCGAGAGTCTCCCGAGAAGAGTCACCTCACGCTCAGCCCTTCTCACGGTATCGGGCGTGCCTTGCCCAACCATGACCACCTTGAGTACGAGACTTACCCCGTCTCGGTTCCTGGTTACTGCCCTCACCACCTTCTGCCCGCCTGGCGCACCGATTGGGCCAGCATCGGTGACGTCTAGGGCCTCCGCAGCTTCGCGGATCTTGTCATCAGACAGAACATTCACACTCGGAACATACCCCAAGGTAGGTCACGACTTCCTTGTGTAAACAGAGAATTCTGCGGGGTGTGAGAACTTTCTCTACTGACTCAAGGCGCCTTCGGCGCACGTGACCGGCGGCAGCGGGGCCTCGCGACAGGGGCCCGCGCTCCGGTCGCTTCGCTCCCTCTGCGCACCCCGTCGCACCCCACCACCACCGGCCACGCACAAGCGGGACGCCCTGGGCCAGGTGGTCCGAGGCGTCCCTCTAGTTCTGTGGTTCGATCCATCCTCGAGCGGCTATGGGCCATGATCAGGTGCCATGAGCAATCCCACCCAGACGCCATTCACCTGGGTCTCGTCCTCCGCAAGAACGGAGTGGCTCGACCTGAGCGAGCCCGCCTGGCGCGAGACCGTCGGTTTCGGGCCCGCAGGGTTCCCCGCCTACGCGCGGCTGGGCCTGCTCGCACCCCCGCCACCAGGACGAGGCGCACTCGCCCAGCTGTCTGGCGACGACGGCGCTGAGGTGCGAATCCTGGATGCGGCTGTGTCCGTGCTGACTGCATGGACCAGCACCCCCGAGGACGCGTACTTCCTGCTGTGGGACGGGATGCCCTGGCCCGAGTCCCTGCCGCGGCCTGCTCGACCGCCCCTGACCAGCTCTGCACGCAACTACTACATCCTGCGAGGCCCGCTCGACAGCCTGGCCGCCGGTGGAGAAGAACAGCTCGACGGAATCACCCCAGCCTTCATCTGGCCCGCCGACCGTGCATGGTGCCTCGCCTGCGACGTCGATCCCGACTGGGCAGGAATCGGCGCCCCAGCAGCAGCCATCCAGGCACTTCTGACGGCACCCGGACTCCAAGTCACCGCCGCCGGGCGATCCGACTAGGACGCCGCCACGATCCATGCCGGCAGCACCCGTCCGGGCAAAGTCCTCACCGGCATGGACCGCGCCGGACCGAAAATCGAACAGTGCGTGAGGCGCGGGCCCCCGGCGGGCCCCCGAGTCGAAATCGACGGCATCCGCGCACCCCGCGGCACGGGTGAAACCGCTTGTGAGCGACGTTCGATCCCGCACGGGAGGCGTTCGCAATGAGAAGGTCAGGGGTTCGAATCCCCTATGCTCCACAAGCAAGAACGCCGGTCCAGATGGGCCGGCGTTCTTCGTCGTCAGAGCCGTCTCCGCGCCGAGGTCAAAGGCCACTCCCCGTCGCCGAGCAGTATGTGTCTGCCCCGACCATCGCGGTGATGAATCCGTGGGAGCCTCGGCAGGCGGAGGCTGGGGACGGCGGTCGTTGAGTCCGCGGAATTGATCGGGTTAACTGGAAGCTCACCTCTCGACAATCACAGGGACCATGCCTCCTCTCATATCGCTCCTGCTCGGAGTACTGATCGTCCTGCTGATCACGGTCTTGACCGGCTACTTCGTGGCCCAGGAATTCGCCTTCATGGCGGTGGACCGCTCACGGCTGGGAGCCCGCGCCCGCGCCGGTGACAGCCGCGCAGCCAGCACGTTGGAGATCACCCGTCGAACCTCCTTCCTGCTCTCCGGCGCCCAGCTCGGCATCACCGTGACGGGCCTGCTCGTCGGCTACGTCGCCGAACCGATGATCGGCGGCGGCCTGTCCCAGCTCCTCGGCGGCGTCGGTGTGCCGCGTGCCGTCAGCATCACCATCGGAGCGGTCATCGCGATGGCCGTCTCCACCGTCGTGCAGATGGTCTTCGGTGAGCTCTTCCCCAAGAACTACGCCATTGCCCGCCCAGACCAGGTCTCCGACAAGCTGGCGCCCTCCACCAAGGCCTACCTCAAGATCTTCGGCCCCACCATCTCCGTCTTCGACAAGGCGGCCGAGCTGCTGCTGCGCGCCGTGAAGATCGAGCCGGTCCACGACGTGGAACACGCCGCCACCGCCCGTGACTTGCAGCACCTGGTGGAGGCCTCCCGCACCTCGGGTGACCTGCCACCCGAACTGTCGATCATGGTGGACCGCATCCTCGACTTCCCGTCGGAGGACGTCGACCACGCGATGATCCCGCGCGCACAGGTGGCCTCGCTGCCCCCGGAGACCACCGTCGGGGATGCTCGCGAGAAGATGGCCACCGGTCACACGCGCTATCCCGTCATCGACGACGACAACGACATCATCGGTGTGCTGAACCTGGTGGACGTGCTGGGCTGGCAGAAGGACCCCGACGCGTCCGTGCGTGAGCTCGCCCGGCCCGCCGTGGTGGTGCCCGAGCTGATGAGCCTTCCCGACTGTCTGGCCGAGCTGGATCGCGCCGGCCAGCAGCTGGCCTGCGTCATCGACGAGTACGGCGGTTTCACCGGCATCATCACCGTGGAGGACCTCGCCGAGGAGATCGTCGGCGAACTCACCGACGAACACGACCCCGACGAGCCCAGCTATGTCCCCGTCCCCGACGACGGCATCTGGGTGATGGACGGCGACGTGCACACCGACGAGGTGGAGCGTGCCCTGGGCGTCGACCTGCCCGAAGGCGACGCGGAGACCATCGGTGGCCTGGCGATCGACCAACTCGGCGCCCTCCCCGAGGAGGGCGACGTGGTGCAGGTGCCGCTGCCCGTCGGCCTCGACGAGGACCCGATCACCCTGAACGTGGAGGTGCTCGACGTGGAACGACACGTCCCCTCCCGCGTGAAACTGACTCTCAGCGACGAGCCCGTCCCCTCGGGGGCCACCGCGCTGCCCGACACACTCGCTGCCCAGGATGAGGAGGCCAACCGATGAGCTGGATCGGCGTGACCCTGGTCACCATCGTCATCATCGTGCTGAGCGCCTTCTTCGTGGCGGTGGAGTTCAGCCTGATCAACACCAAGCGCCACCGTCTGGAGGACGCGGCCGCCACCTCCGCCTCGGCACGGGCCGCGCTGCGATCCTCGTCGGAACTGACCCTGCTGCTGGCCGGATCGCAGCTGGGCATCACCGTCTGCACCCTGGCGCTCGGTGCCATCACCAAGCCCGCCGTGCACCACGCCCTGATGGGGCCGATGACCGCGCTCGGCCTGCCCAGCGCGGCCGCAGACGTGGCAGCCTTCCTGCTGGCGCTGGTGATCGTCACCTTCCTGCACCTGGTGGTGGGGGAGATGGCGCCCAAGTCATGGGCCATCGCGCACCCGGAGAAGTCGGCGATCATGCTGGCGCTGCCCATGCGCGGCTTCCTGTGGTTGACCCGCCCCCTGCTGAAGGGCCTGAACAGCATGGCCAACTGGTGCGTTCGCAAGGCAGGGGTGGAGCCCGTCGACGAGGTGGACGAGGTGCAGGACCGCGAAGGTCTGCGCTCGCTGGTGGAACATTCCACCGACGTCGGCACGCTGGAGCAGGGCTACGGCGAGTCCATCACCTATGTGCTGGACCTGGACACGCTCACCATGGGTTCGCTCGTCGAGGGCCGGCGCAATGTGCCCACCCAGGTTGCGATGGACGCGACGGTTGCCGACGTGCAGGCCGCGACGCTGCGCGCCGGCCACATGCGGGTGCTGCTGGTGGACGGGCAGGACGTGGTGGGCGTGGTGCACGTGCGGGACACGCTGTCCGAGCCGGTCGACCGTCCCGCGCGCGAGCTGGCGCACGAGCCCTATGTGGTGGATGTGGCCAAGCCGCTGCACGTGGCCTTCCAGGAGATGCGTGAGCAGGCCACCCAGCTGGCCGTGGTCACCGAGAATGGACGCTTCGCGGGAGTCGTGACGCTGTTCGACGTGCTGCCCCGGCTCTTCCCCAAGGCCGCTTGAGGCCGCGACAGGCTCGGGCCGCTTGAGGCCGCGACAGGCTCGGCCATCAGGGCCGAGCCCGTCGACTGGCCTGCTCCCCGAGCTTGTCGAGGGGTCAGCTCCACACCCCGGAGCTGCCCCGTCGCCACGAGCCCACCAGATGGGTGTCGACAATTCCCACGGCCTCCATCAGCGCGAACATCGTCGTCGGCCCCACATGGGCAAAACCCGCCTTCTTCAAGGCCTTGGACAGCGCCACTGATTCGGGGGACTGGCTCGGCACCTCGCTGAAGTCCCGTGGGGCGGGGGTGGCCGACGGCTGGAAGCCCCAGATGAAGTCCACCAGTCCGCCCTGCTCCCGCAGCGCAATGGTGGCGCGGGCATTGGTGATGGTGGCGTCCACCTTGCGTCGATTGCGCACGATCCCGGCATCGTGGAGCAGACGCTCCCGGTCTGCCGCCCCAAAGCTGGCCACAACCTCGGGATCGAAGTTGGCGAAGGCCGCGCGGAAGTTCTCCCGTTTTCGCAGGATCGTCGCCCAGCTGAGCCCCGATTGGAAGGCCTCCAGACTCAGGCGCTCGAACAGACCCCGTTCGTCGCGCACCGGCATGCCCCACTCAGTGTCGTAGTAGTGCCGCAGCAGCTCGTCATGCGCCGCCCACACGGGACGCGCGAGCCCGTCGTCGCCCGTGACCAGATCATCCATGCCCCCATCGTGACAGTGCGGTCCGACACTTTCGTCGGCCGGAAGTCAGGAGAGCCACCGGACAGTGGTGCTGGACGACTGCACAATTCGTTCACCTTCTGGTCGCCCGGACTCCCTAGCCTGCGCACCATGTCTGCTGCCCCCACCCTCGCCCGACGACTGGGTCTGACCGACGCCGTGACGATCGGGCTCGGCTCGATGCTCGGTGCCGGAGTCTTCGCCGCCTTCGCACCGGCCTCCAGGGCCGCCGGCCAGTGGCTGCTGCTCAGCCTGGCGATCGCCGCCGTCGTCGCCTACTGCAATGCCACCAGCTCCGCACAGCTCGCCGCCAAATACCCCACCAGCGGCGGCACCTACTTCTACGGACGCGAGGAGCTGGGGGAGTGGCCGGGCTTCATGGCCGGCTGGTGCTTCGTCATTGGCAAGACGGCCTCCTGTGCCGCCATGGCACTCACCGCCGCGCACTACCTGATCCCGGAGGACTATCAGACCTATGGCGCGGTGGCGCTGGTCTGGCTCCTGGCCGCTGCCAACCTGCGCGGCGTCACCCGCACCGCCAAGCTGACCCGCATCCTGGCCGCCATCGTGCTGGTGGTGCTGGCCATCGTCGTGGTGATCGGTTGGACCAGCACACCGCCCGCCCAGCCCCAGCAGCTGGTCAGCAGCCCCTTCGGCGTCCTGCAAGGGGCGGGGCTGCTCTTCTTCGCCTTCGCCGGCTACGCCCGGATCGCGACGATGGGTGAGGAGGTGGTGGAGCCCGAGCGGACCATCCCGCGGACCATCGTCCTGGCGCTGGGCATTGCCCTGCTGGTCTACCTGGCGGTTGGTGTCACGCTGGCGCACTTCTTCGGCGACGGAGGAATCGCCGCCCACAGCGCCCCACTGGCGGCGCTCGTGCAGCAGGCCGGTCAGGGGTGGGCCAGCCCCGTCGTGCGCTTCGGCGCGGGCGCTGCGGCTCTGGGGGCGCTGCTGAACCTGATGACGGGCATTGGCCGCACCTCGCTGGCGATGGCCCGTGAGGGCGACCTGCCCCGGGGCCTCTCGGTGATCGATCCCACCCACCAGGTTCCCCGACGTGCCGAGCTGACCCTGGCCATCATCGTCACCGTGCTCGTGCTCACCACCGACCTGCGGGGTGCCATCGGCTTCTCCAGCTTCGGCGTGCTCCTGTACTACTTCGTCGCCAATGCCTCCGCCTGGCACCAGAGCGACGGCCGGATGTACCCGCGCATCCTGCAGGGCCTGGGCATGGTGCTCTGCCTCGTGCTGGCCTTCACCCTGCCGTGGGGTTCGGTGCTGGCTGGTCTGGCGGTGCTGGCCGTCGGCGTGGTGGGACGTCTGGTGCTGCGGCGTCAGGCATGAGGCCCACCGGCCCGTCGCGAGGCAGCGTCCGCGGCGGTACCAGTGCCGGTCCGGCGGAATCGGACATCCCCACGGCCGTCGGCTGACGAAAACAGATGCATATCGACCCCTCCAGTGCATTTGGTGCACTGGAGGGGTCGATATGCATCTGTTTCTGGCGGGGAGGAGGTGGCAGACGAGGCCGGCGGCGTCAGGCCTGAGGCCCACCGGCCCACCCCACCGGCTCAACCCAGCGGGCTCTGCAGCTTCTTGCTCGGGTCGTACTTCTCGTACGGCTCGTCCTGTTCGCCCTCCACCGTGTAGATGCCGGGGGCATCCAGCACCAGGTTGGAGCCGCCGGCGGCGTCCGAGAGGTACTTCGGGGCAATCGCCCGGGCGGCGTGCCACAGCGCGACGGTGGCGATGGTTCCCAGCGCGATGCCGCCCAGCGTGAAGTTCTCGCCGAAGTGGAGGCTGACGTCGCCGACGCCGATGATGATGCCCGCGGAGACGGGGACCAGGTTCACGGGGTTGCCGAAGTCCACCCCGTTCTCCTTCCAGATCTTGGCGCCCAGCAGGCCGATCATGCCGTACAGCACCACGCAGATGCCGCCCAGCACACCGCCCGGGGTGGCCGAGATGACGGCGCCGAACTTGGGTGAGAACCCAAAGCCGATCGCCACCAGGGCTGCCACCACGTAGGCGGCGGTGGAGTAGACGCGCGTCGCGGCCATCACGCCGATGTTCTCCGCATAGGTGGTGGTGGGGCCGGCGCCCGCACCGGTGGCGATCATCGAGGTCAGGCCGTCGGCGATGATCGCGGTGCCCATCTGGTCGTCGAGGTTCTTGCCGGTCATCTCCGCGACGGCCTTCACATGCCCGGTGTTCTCCGCAATCAGGGCGATGACGACGGGCAGCGCCACCAGGATGAAGGCCAGGTTGAACTGGGGCAGGTGGAAGCCCAGCACATTGTCGCTGGCGCCATAGGTCCAGCCCGCCAGGTCGGTGACCGGTGGCAGCCCGAACCAGTCGGCCTGGCGCACATTGGTCCAGTCCACCCGGAAGGCCTCGACGGTCTTGCCGTCGACCATGCGGCTGACCGGCCCGAAGGCCTGGTCGAAGACGGCGCTCAGCAGGTAGCCGAAGACGAGCGAGAGGAAGATGGCGATGCGTCCCAGGAAACCCCGCAGGCCGACGCTGAGGAAGACCACCACCAGCATCACGATGAAGGCGGTCCACTGGTCCTGGGGCCAGTAGGTCTTGGCCACGACGGGTGCCAGGTTGAAACCGATGAGCATCACGACGGCGCCGGTGACCACGGGCGGCAGCAGCCGGTGGATCACCCGGGCGCCCGCGATGTGGATCACCACACCCACCAGCAGCAGCGCCAGGCCGACGCACAGCAGCGCGCCCGAGACCTGGGCCGGATTGCCGCCCATGCCGTAGATGGCCGTTGCGACACCGACGAAACTCGCGGAGCTGCCCAGGTAGCTGGGCACCCGGTTGCGGGTGAGCGCCAGGAAGATCAGCGTCGCAACGCCGCTCATCATGACCGCCAGCTGCGGGTTGAGCCCCATCAACAACGGGAAGACGAAGGTGGCGCCGAACATGGCCACCACGTGCTGGGCGCCGAGCCCAATCGTCTTGCCCCAGCTGAGGCGTTCGTCGGGGGCCACCACGGCCCCGGGCTTGAGTTCTCCGTTGCCGTGCAGCTTCCAGATCACGCGAGGTCTCCTGATTCCGGACGCGTCCGCGTCCGCCCCATTGTAGGGAGGGCGGCCGTGGGCGGCGCGACCCGGCGTGGCACTGCGAGCTGCGCGGAGACTGCGTCGGGTTGGCTGCCGGCGATCAGATCCAGCTCTTGAACCACATCCTGGCCAGCCACTGCTTCCGAGTGAGCAGGCCGTCGGTGAGGATCGGGTAGATGAAGGCGAAGTTCGCCGCCACCAGGGCAATCGCGCCGCCTGCCAGCAGGGAGCCGCGTCGACGGTGGGGTCCGTCGGCGGGACCGATCAGTCGGCCCAGCCACATCGACAGGATGATCACGGTGAACGGGATGATGCAGATCGCGTAGAAGAAGAAGAGCGGCCGGTCGGCGTAGCGGAACCACGGAAGGTAGGTGCTGGCCATGGCCAGGATCGGCAGGCCGAAGCGCCAGTCGCGGCCCGCGATCCACACGACGATGCCCGCGATTAGCGCGATGGCTGCCATCCACCACAGGATCGGCGTGCCGGCGCCAGAGATCACGCGCAGGCAGGTGTCATTGACGGCCTGACAACCGTCGACGCCCGGCTTGATGTCGTTGACGGCGTCGATGCCGATCGGACGGGCCATCACCAGCCAGCCCCACGGGTTCGCCTCGTAGGTGTGGGTGGCGTTCATCATGCCCTCACCGGTGTGGAAGTTGTACATGTCCACGTGGTAGTGCCACAGCGAGGCCAGCGGTGCGCCGAAGAGCTTCACGGTCCAGTGGTCGGGGTGCTCGGCGCCCCAGCCGCGGCCCCACCCGCCGTGGGTGGTCAACCATCCGGTCCAGGTGGCCAGGTAGACGGGCAGCGCCACCACCACCAGGTGGACGAAGGCGGGCAGCCCGTCGCGCAGGATCGACTGGACGGCACGGGGTCCCGCGCCGGCAAGGCGACGAGTGTTCCAGTCCCACACGACGGACAGGATGCCCATCGTCGCCAGCACGAACAGGGAATTCCACTTCACGGCGACGGCGAGCCCGAACAGGATGCCGGCGGTGAAACGCCAGGGCCGCCACAACAACGCAGGGCCGAACTGACCACCCAGATCGGGGTGGCCGGTGCGGGTCAGGTGGGCCGCGAGCCGGTGGCGGAACCAGTCCCGGTCGGCCGCGACGCAGGCAACACCGCAGACGATGAAGAGCGCCTGGAAGATGTCGAGCAGCCCGATCCGGCTCATCGTGAAGGCCAGGCCGTCCAAGCTGAGCAGCACGCCGGCAATGGCGCCCACCAGGGTCGATCGGGACAGTCGTCGGGCCAGCCGGATCGTGGCGAGCACCAGCAGTGAACCCGCCACGAGTGAGCTGAATCGCCAGCCAAAGGAGTTCATGCCGAAGAAGTGCTCACCCACCGCGATCAGCCACTTGCCCAGCGGCGGGTGCACGACGAAGGACGCGGTGGCATTCCACCCGTCGGTCATGCCCTGGGCGATGGCGTCGTTGATCTTGGTCTTGGTGCCGGGATGGACGTCCGGCCAGGTTCCCTCGTAGCCCAGGTGGAGCATCGTCCAGGCTTCCTTGGGGTAGTAGGTCTCGTCGAAGACCAGGTTCTTGGGCCGGGCGAGGTCAACCAGACGCAGCACGAAGGCGAAGGCCGTGATGCCCAGTGCCACCAGCCAGCTGGTGAGCCGGTCTGGGCCAGGTCCGTCGCTGAGCTGTTCGATCACGCTGGCGCGAGGGCGCTGGCTGGGCAGGGCGGTGGCGTCGGTCACGCGCCCATCCTAGGTTGCCGGCCTACAAATGGGTCGGACCCGACCGCTGGGGGCGATCGGGTCCGACGGAGAGGGTCAGGTCTCAGAAGCGCATGCGACGGGCAGCCACGGAGGCTCCGACGAAGCTGAGCGCCATCAGGGTCATGCCCGCAGCAGAGACACCGCTGGCGCCGGTGTCACCCGTCGACGGCAGGTGGTTCGGGCGGGGCATCTCCTGGGCCGGTGCCTCGGGGGTCTCCGGGGTCTGCGGCAGCGGCAGGTCGGGCACCGGGGTCTCGACGGGAGTCGGCTCCGGGGTGGGCTCGGGCGTCGGCTCCGGGGTGAGCTCGGGCGTGGGCTCCGGGGTGGGCTCGGGCGTGGGCTCAGGGGTGGGCTCGGGCGTGGGCTCAGGGGTGGGCTCGGGCGTGGGCTCGGGCGTCGGCTCGGGCGTGGGCTCGGGCGTCGGCTCGGGCGTGGGCTCCGGCGTGGGCTCCGGGGTCGGCTTCACCGGGGTACGACCGTCGGCGTCACCGCCGCCTTCCCACATGTTCACGGTGGCCTCCGAGCCCTGGGTCTTCTCCAGCGTGGTCACGGTGCCCTTGTCGGTCCACTCGGTCATGCTGCTGTCGGTGACCTTCACCGGGAACAGGATGCGGGCGGAGGTGCCCTTGGGCAGCGTGATGGTGCCGGACAGCGTGTCGGCATCGCAGTCGGTCACGGTGGCCTTGGTGCCATAGGCCAGGTTCTCCGGGTCGCCCCAGGCATCGGTCTCGGTCCAGGTCTGGACGAATGGCGAGACGGGGCAGGCGAAGGCCTGGCCCGCGCTGGTGAGCTGGTCGCTCCAGGTGTAGAGCTGGTTGTCCGTGGTGGCGGCCGGCAGCTGCAGCGTGATCATCAGCTGGCCATCGACGTCGTACCAGCCCCACTTGCCCAGGTGCGTGGGCATCTGGTCGCAGTCGGGGCACTCCACCATCTGGATGGGCGTGCGGCTGGTCTTGCCATTGACGTCCCACACGAACTCCTGGGTGGTGCCCGGCTGGGCGGTGCCCTGGACCGTGGCCTTCAGCCAGCCCGAGAGGGTCACGTCGGTGTGGGTCTCGACGAAGTCGGTCAGCGTCACGACGATGCGGCCGTCGGTGACGGTCATCGTGGCCGCCTGGATGCCGCCGGGCGTGTTGAGCGAGAAGGTGGAGCCGTTGGGGACCGACAGGCCCTCCGGGACGGCAAAGCTGAACTGGTCGCCTGCGCAGTGGCCGTCGGAGATGGCGCCGCTGAACTTGAAGCTCACGCGCTCCCAGGCCTGGACGTCGGTGGACTTGTCCACGGTGACGGTCATCGGGTCGGTCACGGGCGACGGGGTGCAGGTGGCGTCGGCAGCAGCCTTCATCTCCGGCTGAGCGGCCGCGGTGGTGGCAGGAGCGGTGGGCGCCAGGGTGGTCGCAACGGCAGCCGGAGCCTCGCTGGCCGTGGCCTGCGTGGTGGCAGCAGGCGCGGCGGTGGTGGCATCGGCGGTGGGCGCCCCGCTGGGCGCCGGCGCGGCCTCGGTGGTGGCAGCGGCGGCCTCGGTGGCCACGGGCGTGGCGGGCGAGGAGGCCTCGGCGGTGATCGCAGTGGTGTCCACCACATCGTCGGCGGCGAAGGCCGGTGCCAGAGCGATGCTGGTGCTTGCCAGGCCAAGAACGGCCGCAACCGCCAGGCCGGAGCGCTTGCGCGCAGAGCTGGAGTGCATTGAATTTCCCCCGAAAAATAGGTCGTTGACATCTCCCCAGATGTCGCGCTTCCCCCCGGAAGCATGCTCGAACACTAGGCACGACTCCGGGTCTGATGACAGGCAGATTTCGGGATGAGGGTCTTCCTTGGGGAAGTCTTCAGCAACTGAGTGACCAAGGTCACCTGATGGCGGGACAGTCCACAATGGAAGGGTGACTGACAACACGGCGACTGATGACCCGGGGACCGACAACCCGGGGACCGACAACCCGGGGACCGGCGATCCGGGAGGGCACGCCCCCACGCCCACCTCGCGACAGCTGGCCCCCGGCCCCGACGGGCGCGGCCGCGTGGTGCTGGCCGCCACTCCGATCGGCTCCAGCCTGGACGCATCCGAGAACCTCAGGGCCGTGCTGCGCGACGCGGAGGTGGTGGCGGCGGAGGACACCCGTCGCTTCCAGACCCTGCTGCGCCGCTTGGGCATCACCACCCGTGCTCGCGTGCTCAGCTATTTCGAGGGGAATGAGGCGGCCCGGACGCAGGAATTGCTCGGCGAGCTGCAGCAGGGGAGGAATGTGGTGGTGGCCACCGACGCGGGGATGCCCTCGGTCAGTGATCCGGGCTACCGCCTGGTGGACGCCGCCGTGGCGGATGGCCTGGACGTCACCTGCGTCCCGGGGCCGAGTGCAGTGCTGACGGCCCTTGCCGTCTCCGGGCTGCCCGTGGACCGCTTCTGTTTCGAGGGCTTCCTGCCGCGCAATGGCGGTCCTCGACGCCGTCGGCTGGAAGAACTCGCGGCCGAACCCCGGACCATGGTCTTCTTCGAGGCTCCTCATCGGCTGGCCGACTTCCTCGCGGACTGCGCGGCGGCCCTGGGCGCCGAGCGCCGGGCCGCCGTGTGCCGTGAACTGACCAAACCGCACGAGGAAGTGGTGCGCGGCGGGCTGGGGGAGCTGGCCGAGTGGGCTCAGGACCATGCACGCGGCGAGATCTGCGTGGTGGTGCAGGGGGCAGAGGTGGCCGTTGACGGAGATGGTGCGTTGGCGCTGGTGCAGCGGCGGATCGCGGAGGGGGAGAAGCTCTCGGCGGCCGTCGCCGAGGTGGCCGCGCTCACCGGGGTGAACAAGAAGCAGCTGTACCAGGCTGCCCTCGACGCCCGCTGACGACGGCAGGTTCGCGGGGTTCCGGTGCTGATGGGTCGTGGGGCGTGCGCGGCCGCCCCCAACATGGTCACTTGTCCTGGTCCGAGTTTCGCTCGTCCTGCGCACCAAAGTCGGACCAGGACGCCTGACCAGCTCATGTGGGGTGCCCGTCCCGCGTGATGCACCACAATGGAACCCATGGACATCTCCGCCCGGCTGGCCGATCTCAGGCTGCCCCCGCTGCCCGAGCCGCTTCCGGCGACGGTGATCGACTCGCACACCCATCTGGACTCGACGCGCGAATACTCGGGCCTGCCGGTGGATCTCAACATCCAGGCAGCGGCCTCCGTGGGGGTCACCCAGCTGGTGGAGGTGGGCTGCGATGTACCCAGCTCGCGAATCGCGGTGGAACTGGCCTCCCAGTACCCGCAGGTGGTGGCCGCCGTCGCCATGCACCCCAATGACGCGGCCCGTAGCACCCAGCTCGACGACGACATCGCAGCCATCGACGCCCTTGCCGGCGCCGGTCACAACGTCCGCGCCATCGGCGAGACCGGCCTGGATCACTACCGCACCACGGATCCCCAGCAGCACGCCGCGCAGGAGCGCAGCTTCGTCGCGCACATCGAGATGGCACGCAGGCACGGCAAGACCCTGGTGATCCACCACCGCGACGCACACCAGGACCTGCTGCGTGTGCTTGGTGAACAGCAGCTTCCGGAGCGGACGGTGATGCACTGTTTCAGCGGGGATGCGGACTTCGCCCGCGCCTGCCTGGCCCACGATGAGGCCGGTCGCGGCATGTGGTTGAGCTTCCCCGGCGTGGTCACCTACAAGAATGCGGGTTACCTTTCCGATGCGCTCAGGGTCACCCCGCGCGAACGGATCCTGGTGGAGACCGACGCCCCCTACCTGACACCCGTGCCCGCCCGGGGCAAGGCCAATGCCCCCTATCTGGTGCCGTACACGCTCCGTTTCATGGCCGACGTGCTGGGCGCGGATCTTGCCGATCTCTGCAACCAGGTGCGCACCAATACCCAGGATGCCTTCGGTGGCCCCTGGGGCGACGAGATGTCTGGAGACGCCCATGCCTGAGACCGGACTGCTGGACCCGCGGTCGGTGCGCGCCCTGGCCGAGGAACTCGACCTCAAGCCCACCAAGCAGCGCGGGCAGAACTTCGTCATCGACCCGAACACGGTGCGCCGCATCGTGCAGCTCTCCCAGATCGGCGCCGATGACGTGGTGCTGGAGGTGGGTCCGGGGCTGGGCTCGCTGACCCTGGGGCTGCTGGAGACCGGCGCTGCTGTCACGGCCATCGAGATCGACGAGAAGCTCGCTCCTCGGCTGGCCCGGACGGTGGCCGAACGGATGCCGCAGGCCGATGACCGGATGCGAGTGGTGCACTCCGATGCGCTGCTGGTCAACGAGTTGGACGGGCCGCCGGTCACGGCGCTGGTGGCGAACCTGCCGTACAACGTGTCGGTCCCCGTGCTGTTGCACCTGCTGGAACGCTTCGACTCCTGGCGCACGGGCCTCGTGATGGTGCAGCTCGAGGTCTGTGACCGTTTGGTGGCCACGCCGGGCAGCAAGATCTACGGCGTGCCGAGCGTGAAGATGGCCTGGTATGCGCAGGCAACGCGGGTGGGGACCGTGCCGCCCAAGGTCTTCTGGCCGGTGCCCAATGTGGACTCCGGTCTGGTGCGGATCATCCGTCGGGAACCGCCCCGGACCACGGCCACCCGGGAGCAGGTCTTTGCGGTGATCGACGCGGCTTTCGCCCAACGTCGCAAGATGATGCGGGCGGCCCTGGCCGGCATGTGCGGGTCATCGGCCGCGGCCAGCGAGGTGCTGGAGGCAGCGGGGGTCGATCCGCAGTGCCGGGGCGAGGTCCTGGGCGTCGAGGACTTCGCTCGGATCGCCGAGGTGCTCTCCCAGCGGTGACCCTCGTCAGAGCCTGTTCTCTCCAGGCGCGCCGAGGCTGCCGAGTCGTGCCCGCGACGCATCTGGGTTAGGTTCGCGTCATGGAGGAAATGCGTCGCGCAGCGGTGGACGACCCGGACCAGGTGGTGCGCGTGCGCGTGCCAGCCAAGGTGAACCTTGCCCTGTGCGTCGGGCCGCTCGGCGACGATGGTTTCCATCCGCTGGGCACGGTCTTCCATGCCCTGAACCTCTACGACGAGGTGGTGGCCGAGAAGCGGCCGTCGGGCCAGATCTCGTTGACCCTTTCCGGCGACGGATTGGACGACGTCCCGGCCGACGAGTCGAACCTGGCCTGGCGCGCAGCCAGGCTGCTGGCCGATCGGCATGGCACGCCGGATCTGGGGGTGCACTTGCACCTGAAGAAGTCGATCCCCGTGGCGGGCGGCATGGCCGGCGGCTCCGCCGATGCCGCGGGCGCCCTGCTGGCCTGTTCGGTGCTGTGGGACCTGGACACCACCCCGGATGACCTGCACGAGCTGGCGGCAGAGCTGGGCTCCGACGTGCCCTTCCCGCTGATGGGCGGCACGGCGATTGGCACGGGCCGCGGCGATCAGCTGGTGCCGATGCTGAGCCGCGGCACCTATCACTGGGTGCTTGCCCTGGCCCACGACGGGCTCTCGACCCCTGCCGTCTTCCGGCGCTTCGACGAGCTGCAGGCCCGCCCCGACGCAACGCCGACGGGCACCGCCATCCCCGACGGGGTCGCCGCGGCCCTGGCCAAGGGCGATGCCGCCGCGCTGGGAGGGGCCTTGCACAATGACCTGCAGGCGGCGGCGGTGGACCTTCGCCCCGAGCTGGGGGAGACCCTCCGGGCCGGGCTGGAGGCCGGGGCGCTGGGTGCGGTGGTCTCCGGCTCCGGACCCACCTGTGCCTTCCTGGCCGCGGACGAGGCGGCGGCGATGGACCTCGCAGCCGCCCTGGCCGCGGTTGCGTCGGTGCGTGCCACGCGCCGTGCCAGCGGCCCGGTGTCGGGCGCCACGCTGATCACCTGACCTGCGGCGCCGGGCTTCGTGAGGTGTCGTGGATCCCGTCGTCGCGTCCTTTCTGGTTTCATGTCCCCATGACCGAACTGCACCTGCCCGAGCCCTGCGCATCGGCCGGCTCGTCGGGTGACGAGGTCGACGAGCTGATTGACGCGTGGCGTCGTGAGCGGCCGGACCTGCCGGTGGAACCGATGCAGATCTGGTCGCGGATCCTGCGCCTCTCCTTGCACCTGGACCAGGCACGCCGCGCCGCGCATGCGAGCCACCACCTGGAGGGCTGGGAGTTCGACGTGCTGGCCGCGCTCCGCAAGGACGGAGCTCCGTACACGATGAGCCCGGGACAGTTGCTGAAGCAGACGCACGTCACGTCGGGGACGATGACCAACCGGGTCGATCGGCTGGTGGCTCGGGGATTCGTGGAGCGCCAGGCCGATCCCAATGATGGGCGATCCGTCCGGGTGGTGCTCACCGCCGAGGGCAAGCGGGCAGTGGATGCGGCGCTGGAGGCCCTGTTGGTGGCGGAGGAGGCGCTCCTGAGCGGACTCGACGACGAGCAACGGGCACAGTTGGCCGCGGCCCTGCGTCAGCTGCTGGTGGCCCAGCAGCCCTGACCGCCCACGGGCCACGGGCCACGGCACCGTGGCTCTTCACAGCTCGTTCTTGGCTGGGCTGGTTAGCTTTGGGGCCTCAGACTTCGTCGTAGATCGGTGTGCCATGTCCCTTGCTCCCCTGCAGATCTTCCTGCTCCAGACCAGCATCGTCGGTCAGGTGATGGGCTGGCTGGAGGGCCTGATGGAGACCATTGGTGCTCCTGGTGCTGCTCTGGCCGTCTTCCTGGAGAATGTCTTCCCGCCGATCCCCAGCGAGGTGATCCTTCCGCTGGCCGGCTTCAGCGCAGCCAACGGTCACTACACGATCCTCGAGGCGATCCTGTGGTGCACGCTGGGTTCGGTGACCGGTGCCTGGCTGCTGTACTGGGTGGGTCAGGTCTTCGGCGTCGAGCGTTTGAAGGCCATTGCCCGTCGGATGCCGCTGACCGACGCTGATGACATCGACACCGCGATGCAGTGGTTCGACCGGCACGGTGGCAAGGCTGTCTTCTTTGGCCGCATGATTCCCGGTGTGCGATCCCTGATCTCCATCCCGGCTGGTCTGGACCGGATGAAGGCGGGCAGCTTCACGCTCTACACGACGGTGGGCAGCCTGATCTGGAACAGCCTGCTGATCTACGCCGGTTACGCGCTGGGTGCCAACTGGACCCGCGTCGAGGGCTGGGTGGGCGATGTCCAGAATGTCGTGATGGTGCTGATCCTGGGTCTGTGCGCCTGGTTCGTGGTCGCACGCGTGCGCCGCAACAAGGCTCGCGCCCAGGCTCCCGCGCAGACTGCGGAGACGGGGGCACGTTCGGCCGAGTTCGCCGACGAGATGCCGCGTCGAGCGGAGTGAGCAGTTGACGCGAGCGGAGTGAGCAGTTGACGCGAGCGGAGTGAGCAGTTGACGCGAGCGGAGTGAGCAGTTGACGCGAGCGGAGTGAGCAGTTGACGCGAGCGGAGTGAGCAGTTGATCCGAGCGGAGTGAGCAGTTGACGCGAGCAGAGTCAGCCGTTCCTTGCACAGCCCGACACGGTCCACCGTGTCGGGCTGTGGTCATCCCCGGCACTTTTCCGTGCCGGAAGCGGCTCACCGGTAGGCTCAGGGGGTGACCGAATCCCTCACCGCCCTCGTCATTGGCTCCGGTGGCCGCGAGCATGCACTCGCCCTGGCCCTGAGCAAGGATCCGTCAGTCGTCGCCGTTCACGTCGCTCCCGGCAATCCCGGCACGGCGGCCTTCGCGACGAACCATCCCGTCGCTCAGGAGGACGGCCAGGCCGTCGCAGCCCTGGCGCAGGAGATCGGCGCCAACCTGGTGGTCGTGGGGCCGGAGGCGCCACTGGTGGCGGGCGTCGCGGACGCGGTGCGTGCGGCGGGGATCGCCTGCTTCGGCCCCGGCCGTGAAGCGGCGCAGCTCGAGGGTTCGAAGGCCTTCGCCAAGCAGGTGATGCTCGATGCGGGCGTGCCGACCGCCGCCGCGCGGGTGTGCACCACCGTCGAGGAGGCCCAGGCTGCCTTCGACGAGTTCGGCGCCCCGTACGTCGTCAAGGAGGACGGGCTGGCCGCGGGCAAGGGGGTCGTGGTCACTGACGACCGGGAGGTGGCGCTGGCCCATGCCGCCGCCTGTCAGCAGTTCGTGGTGGAGGAATTCCTGGACGGCCCGGAGGTGAGCCTGTTCGCCATCTGCGACGGCACCACCAGCCGCTGTTTCGAGCCGGCGCAGGACTTCAAGCGCGTCGGTGATGGCGATGCCGGGCCCAATACCGGTGGCATGGGTGCCTACACCCCGCTGCCGTGGGCGCCCGCCGACATCGCCGCGCAGGTGGACCAGGTGGTGATCCAGCCGACGCTGCGGGAGATGGCCCGCCGCGGCACCCCGTTCACCGGTCTGCTCTACGCGGGCCTGGCGCTCACAAGTCGTGGCATCCGCGTGATCGAGTTCAACGTGCGCTTTGGTGATCCGGAGACGCAGGCGCTGCTGGCCCGTCTGAAGACCCCGCTGGGTGCTGTGCTCCACGCCGCCGCCACCGGCAACCTGGACCAGGTGCCCCCGTTGGAGTGGGGCAGTGGTGCCGCCACCGTCGTCGTGATGGCCGCCGAGGGCTATCCGGGGACTCCCGCACAGGGAGGTCAGATCATCACCGCGCCGGACACCGATCAGGCGCACACCATCCATGCCGGCACCAGCGTCGATGCCGACGGGGTGCTGCGGGCCAGTGGTGGCCGCGTGCTGGGCATCGTCGGCACCGGAGAAGATCTGGCCGCCGCTCGTGAGGCCGCCTTCCGTCAGGTGGCCGCCACCGATTTCCCGAGCGGGTTCAACCGCACTGACATTGCCCAGAAGGCCGTCGCCGGTCAGATCCAGCTGGCCCCCTACTACTCGCAGGAGAACTGACATGACTGTCCCCAATGTCCTTGCCAACCGTTATGCCTCGCCGGCGATGCGTGAGATCTGGAGCCCCGAGGCCAAGATCGTCATGGAGCGCAAGCTGTGGATCGCCGTGCTGGAGGCGCAGCGCGATCTGGGTGTCTCCTTCGGCGGCGACGATCCGGACACCGTCATCGAGGCCTACCGCGCCCACGTCGACGAGATTGACCTGGCGAGCATCGACGCGCGCGAGCGAGTGACCCGCCACGACGTGAAGGCCCGGATCGAGGAGTTCAACGATCTGGCCGGTTTCGAGCATGTCCACAAGGGCATGACCAGCCGTGACCTGACGGAGAACATCGAGCAGCACCAGGTGCTCGCCAGCCTGCAGCTGGTCCGCGAGCGGATCATCACCGCCCTGGCGATGACCGCGGATCTGGCCGTGCAGTACACCAGCCAGCCGCTGACCGGTCGCAGCCACAATGTGGCCGCGCAGGTCACCACCCTGGGCAAGCGTTTCGCGTCGGCGGCCGACGAGATGCTGATCGCCTACCACCGTGTCGACGAGTTGGTGAAGCGCTACCCGGGCCGCGGCATCAAGGGGCCGATGGGGACCGCGCAGGACATGCTCGACCTCCTGGACGGCGACGCCGCGAAGCTTGCCGAGCTGGAGAAGCGCGCCACCGAGAGCCTGGGCTTCGCCTCGGTGCTGGACTCGGTGGGCCAGGTCTACCCGCGCAGCCTCGACTTCGACGCGGTCAGCGCGCTGTACCAGACCTCCGCCGGCCCCAGCAGCCTGTGCACCACCCTGCGCCTGATGGCCGGCAATGAGCTGGTCACGGAGGGTTTCAAGCCAGGGCAGGTGGGCAGCTCCGCCATGCCGCACAAGATGAATGCCCGCTCCTGCGAGCGCGTCAACGGCTTCAACGTGATCCTGCGCGGCTACGTCGCCATGACCGAGGGGCTGAGCGGTGTGCAGTGGAATGAGGGCGACGTCTCCTGCTCGGTGGTCCGCCGCGTGGCGCTGCCGGACGCCTTCTTCGCGCTCGACGGCATGTTCGAGACCTTCCTGACCATCCTGGCCGATTTCGGGGCCTTCCCGGCCGTGATCGAGGCCGAGCTGGAGCGTTACCTGCCCTTCCTCACCACCACCAAGGTGCTGATGGCGGCGGTTCGCAAGGGCGTCGGCCGCGAGGATGCCCACGAGGCGATCAAGACCAATGCGGTCGCGGTGGCCCTGGAGATGCGTGAGGAGGGCCTGCGCGTGAACGACCTGTTCGACCGTCTGGCCGCCGAGAGCGCCCTGGGCCTGACCCGCGACGAGCTGCAGGCACTGGTCAGCCAGCCGCTGGACCTGACCGGCGACGCGGCCAACCAGGTGGAACGCGTGGTGGCCCGGGTCAAGGAATTGGCCGACGCTGACCCGCAGGCCGCCGCCTACCGCCCGGGGTCGGTCCTCTGACCTTGTTGCCCGGGGCCTCGGCGGGTTCGGCCAGCGGTCCCCGGGCATGTCGAGCGGTCGTTCCGGGGTTGACTAGGCACTCGACAAGTCGACGCAGCCATGGGAATCTGGTGAGAACCATAGGAGGTCACCGATGACCAGCCCGAATGCCGTCTTCCTGGGGCTCACCACGCTGGACGTGGTGCAGCGCGTGGAGTCCCGGCCGCCCTGGGGCGTGAAGTCGGTCGTCGAGTCCACGGAGCTGGCCGCCGGTGGGCCCGCGGCCAATGCCGCCATCACCGCCGCAGCCATGCTGGGGCGCACGACCTTGGTCACCGGGCTGGGGCATTCGTCGGCGGCGCAGACGGCGCGGGCTGATCTGGAGGAGCACGGCGTCACGGTCGTCGACCTGGCCGAGCCCACCTTCCCCCTGCCGGTCAGTACCTGCATCGTCGAGGCCGACGGCACCCGCACCGTCTTCTCCACCAGCGCCCTGCGCTCCCGCTACCAGCTCAATGACGCGGCGCGCGCCGCCTTGGCGGGGGCCGATGCGCTGCTCGTGGACGGACATCATCCCGTCGCCGCCGGGATGGCCCTGGGGCTGCTGGCCGACTCGCCCTGCCTGACGGTGCTGGATGCCGGCAGCGTGAAGCCGGCCGCGGAGAGCTGGTTGAGCTGGCTCGACGTGGTCGCCGGGTCCGCCGACTACGCCACGGGTTTGGGGACAGATCTTCACGGCGCCGTCGAGCATGCGCTGGGCAAGGGCGCGACCACCGCCGTGATGACCGATGGCGCTGCCACGACGCTCTGGGCTGGCCCCACCGAGCGGGGCGAGGTCACCCCGCCCACGGTGACGGCCGTCGACACCCTGGGGGCGGGCGACGCCTTCCATGGAGCCCTGGTGGCCAGCCTGCTGCTCAACGACGGGGATCTGGGCACTGCCGTGCAGGAAGCCGTGCGCCAGGCCAGCATCCGCGTCCAGTACACCGGCGCGCGAGCCTGGCTGAACCACCTGTAGGAATCAGCGGGCCGTCAACCATTCCCCGGTGCGACGCAGCGCCTCGGCGGTCAGCTCCGGGCCGACGGCCAGACTGAGGCGCACGGTGGTGCCGCCGTTGACCTTGTCGAAGTCCCAGCCGGGTGTCATCGCGACGCCTGCCTGCTCCAGCAGGCTGGTGCACCAGGCGCGGGAATCCTCGCCGGGTTGCAGCGACGTGGAGATGTCCGCGTACACGTAGAAGGCGCCGTCGGCCGGGGCGAGCCGCCAGCCCTGCCGGGCCGCGAACTCCTGCGCCAGCACCCGGGCCTGGTCGTAGCCCACATTGGCGGCCCGTGCCTGGGTGTGGACGTCCTCGCCAAAGGCCTGCAGGGCAGCAATCTGCGCTGGCACCGGTGCGCACAGGGCCAGGTTGCTGCTCAGGGCGTCGACGGTGGCCAACAGGTCCTCGGGCACCAGCATCCAGCCCAACCGCCAGCCGGTCATGCCCCAGTACTTGCTGAAGGAGCTCACCACCAGCGCGTCGCGGCCATGGCTCCAGGCACATTCGCCCACCTCGCCGGTGGCGCTGATCCCGTGGTAGATCTCGTCGGAGACCAGCCGCACGTCGTGCTCCGTGCACCAGCCGACGATCTGGGCCATCTGCCCCGCGTCGAGCATGGTGCCGGTGGGATTGGCGGGGGAGGCCACCACCAGCCCCGCCAGCGGAGCCTCCTGCTGGGCCGCGTCCAGCATGGCGGTCGTGAGCTGGAAGTCATCGGTGTGGCTCACGTCGATCTCCACCACGTCGAGCCCCAGGCTGCCCAGGATGTTGGCATAGGCGGGATAGCCCGGACGGGCCAGCGCCACCCGATCACCCGCGTCGAAGGCCGCCAGGAAACCCAGCAGGAAGGCCCCCGAGGACCCGGTGGTGATCGCCACCTGACGGCTGGGGACCTCGATGCCGTACCAGCGGCGGTAGTGACCGGCAATGGCCTCGCGCAGTTCCGGCATGCCGAGCGCAGCGGAATAGCCGGTGGAGACCCCGGAGATCATCGCCTCGCTCATCGCGGCTCGCACCGCCGCGGGGGCGCCGGTGCTGGGCTCCCCGACGCACAGGCTCACCACGTCGCGTCCGTCGGCACGCAGCTGGCCCACGCGTTCGACGATCTCCATCACCTCAAAGGCCGGCACCTGTCCACGACGAGAAGTCTTCATGGCGTCATGCTCCCACGCGGGGCCGGCAGGTCTCGGCAGACGACGCAGCCGCGGACGCGCACGGGGCCGCGTGGGGATGCAGCATCCACACGCGGCCCCGTCCGCTGGGCCCCGTCAGCTGGGCTCGGTCAGCCCTTCCAGCTGTAGACCAGCATCGAGTAGGGCGCCAGGTTCACCGTCGCGGAGTAGGAGTAGCCGTCCTGGTCCTGGTCCTCCGCCGTGAGGTCGAAGGCGTCCGCCGAGCCGAAGCTGGGGGAGTAGGCCTTGGAGTCCGAGTTGAACTTCAGCTCCCAGCGGCCACCAGCGGGCAGGCCGATCCGGTAGTTGCCGCGCACGTCGTCATTGGCATTGATCACGACCACCACGTCGTCATTGGTGCCGTGGTCCTTCCACCGGTGCCAGGCCATCACATTGGCATCGTCGTTGACGTGGAAGATGTTCAGGCCGGCGCCGCGCAGGCCCTCGGTGTCGTCCTGCCAGTTGCGACGCAGCTGCATCAGGTCGGCGTGGAGCTGCACGATGCCCTGGTGGGTCTCGTTGAGGTTCCAGTCCAGCGGAACCTCGTCGGTGAAGTAGCCACCCTGCAGGAATTCCTGGCCCTGGAAGACCATCGGGATGCCGGGGCTGGTCAGGGCGATCATCGTGCCCAGCGTGGCGCGCTTGGTGGCATACCAACCCTGCTGGTCGACGGGGTTCACGTCGCTGACCGCACGCTGCTTGCCATTGGCAACCTCGTCGTGGCTCTCCGTGAAGATGACCCGACGGAAGGCCTCGCCGTCGTAGTTGTGGCCAATGGCGCCAGCCACCTGACCCAGGTTGCGGTCGGCGTCGTCGAAGGCGCGGATGAAGGCCCGCAGCGGGTGCACGAACTCGGCATCCCACTGGGCGTGGAAGGCGGCCTGCTCGTAGCCTTCGCCCACCATGTCGTCATGGCCGTGCATGTCCTCGGCGATCATGATCTTGCCCGGGAACTTGTCGCGCACCTCGCGGTTGACCTCGCCCATCAGCTCGAAGCCCTCGGGGATGTCATTGGTGAAGGCATCCTTGGAGCGGATGTAGGCCGTCATGTCCCAGCGCAGACCGTCGGCGTGGTACTCCTCCAGCCACATCATCGCGTTGTCGCGGATGAAGCGGCGCACCTCCGGGCGGCCGTAGTCCGGACGCGTGTCACCCCATGGGGTCTGCGAGCGCCAGTCGTTGTAGAAGTAGATGCCGCCCTTGCCGTTCTCGTTCCAGCCGTCGAACTGCCACAGGTCCAGGTCGCTGGGGCCGAAGTGGTTGTAGACAACGTCGATGATGACGGCGATGCCGTTCTTGTGGAACTCGCGGATGAGCTCCTTCAGCTTGTCAGGGCCGCCATAGGCGCTCTCGACGGCGAAGACGTGCGCCGGGTTGTAACCCCACGAACGGTCACCAGCGAACTCCATCACCGGCATCAGCTGGACGGCATTGACGCCCAGCTTCTTGAAGTGGTCCATCTTGGCCAGCACGGACTCGAAGTTGCCCACCTGCTCCGGCGTGGTGTTGAAGGAGCCGGTGTGCAGCTCGTAGATGACCAGCTCATTGTGGGCTGGGCAGATGAAGGAGTCGCCCTGCCAGTCGAAGGCATCGTGGTCGTAGATGATGCCATTGCCGACGGAGTTGGTGACCTGGTGGGCGTAGGGGTCCACCTTGTCCAACTGCATCTCGCCATTGGTCAGGTGGTACTTGTACTGCTGGCCGACGCTGGCACCCGCCACGTCGCCGTACCAGTAGCCATTGCCCTCGTTCTCCAGCGGATTGGCCGAATTGTTCCACTCATTGAAGTCGCCCATCACGCTCACCGTGGTGGCGTGGGGGGCCCAGACCCGGAAGGCGACGCCCCCGTCGTGGGGGAGTGCTCCCATGCCGTCGAGCCGGTCCTGCTGCGTCATGTCATACCTTCCGTGCGGGGCCTGTGTGATCGTTCCAAACCTAGCGCCTGTCCCGTGTGGGGGCGCGGTGAAGTGTCGTTGGTCAGGGACAGTTAATTCTTAATTCGTTCTCGTGGTCGTCTGGGCTGCAGGTGTGGGCCGTGCGTGTGACATATTCATAGGTGTCCACTCCCCCGATGGACAGCGCCATGGCCCGAGTGGAAGCCGAAAGGCTGCCCCGAGATCACTCGAGCCATGGCGCCCTGTGCTTTCGGGCCTTCAGCTGTGTGGCTGGAACCATCGCTCCGCGTCTGGTCACCGGGAGCTGCCTGACGGCCCATGAAGATGGGGAGAGGACGGGGAGCCGACGGCCAGCACTTGGAGGAACGATGCGCGACGACGAGACGCGTGATGACTTCGCCTCCAAACTCAATGAGGCGATCAAGTTGCGTGGGCTGAGCCTGGAGCGCATTCGGCACCGCTTGTCCGAGCTGGACGTGAAGGTCAGCGTCGCGACTCTCAGCTACTGGCAGAACGGCCGGTCCCAGCCCACCCGATCCCACTCGCACCGCACCCTGACGGCGTTGGAGGAAGTGCTGGAGGTGGAACCGGGCACGCTGACATCGGTGGCGCCAGTCAGCCAGACCCGGCGTCGCAGTGGCAACGGCCCCGTACCCCTCAGCCTCCCGAGCACCGTGCAGGAGGCGCTGGTGGAGACAGGGATGACGCCCGACAATCTCCGCAAGGTCAGTACCCATGTCACCGTCATGGTGGCCACCGATCGCACCCAGAGCTCCGAGGTGGTGCGCAGCGTGATCCAGTGCCTGACCCCGGGAACCACCTCCTTCCCCGTGCTGGCGGAACGGCAGCAGGGCAGCCCCCAGGAGCCCGGCGAGGCGCAGGAAGTGCACGCGCTGTCCAACTGTTCGGTCGGCCGGCGTTTCGTGCTGGAGAATGAACAACTCACCCTCACCGAGATGGTGCTGCCCCGCCCCTTGCGGCAGGGGGAGCTGGTGATGCTCGAGTACATGACAGCCATGCCGCCGGTGCCCGAGCCCTTCGATTCCTTTGGGGTGGCCGTCTCCCGACTCGGCGAACTGGTGGTGGAGATCCAGTTCCCGCGCGGAGACATCCCCCGACGTGTCGTGGGCTACACCCGCAGCGTCGACGAGGACCTTGGCTTCGACTCGCCCGACGCGGTGGAGCTGCCCGTCTCCGACGGGCTGGTGCAGGCCATCAAGCTGGACGCGCCGGCCGGCGTGTACGTCGTCAAGTGGGAGTGGTGAACGGTCCCACCAGGGCAGTACATGCCCACTAGGGTGTCCTCGTGAGCGAGTACACCAGCCTGCAACTGCCCCTCCTGCACAGCGGCAAGGTCCGTGAGCTGTATGCCCTTGAGGCCAATGACCGGATGCTGATGGTGGCCACCGACAACATCTCTGCCTACGACTTCGTCCTGGAGCCCGGAATCCCGGGCAAGGGAGTGGTGCTCACGCAGCTCTCACTGTGGTGGTTCGAGCAGTTGCGTGACCTGGTGGACAACCACGTGATCAGCGCGCAGCCGGCCGACGAGATCGGCGCCGAGCGGGCTGCCCTCGTCGAGGGACGGGCGCTGGTGTGCGAGAAGCTCGACATGATCCCGGTGGAGTGCGTCGCCCGCGGGTACCTGACCGGCTCGGGCTGGGCGGAGTACCAGGCAAGCGGCACGGTGTGCGGCATCGAACTGCCCGCCGGCCTGCAGGACGGTTCGAGGCTTCCCGAGCCGATCTTCACCCCGGCGACGAAGGCCCCGATGGGGGAGCACGACGAGAATGTCGACTTCGAAACCATGTGCCAGACCACCGGCCGTGAACTGGGTGAGCAGATCCGCGACCTGACGTTGCGGGTCTATGCGCGTGCCGAGGAGATCGCTCGTGAGCGGGGGATCATCCTGGCCGACACCAAGTTCGAGTTCGGACGGCGGGCCGACGGGACGATCGTGCTCGCCGACGAGGTGCTCACCCCCGATTCATCGCGCTTCTGGGATGCCGAGAGCTGGGCCCCTGGCGGTCGGCTCGACAGTTTCGACAAGCAGTACGTCCGTGACTGGCTGGCCAAGGAGTCCGGCTGGGACCGGGCTTCCGACGAGCTGCCGCCCGCCCTGCCGGAGGATGTCGTCGTTGCGACGCGGGCCCGCTATCTGGAGGCCTACGAGCGCCTGACCGGCAGCCCCCTCGCCCTGGCCTGAGGCTGTCCTGGCTGGCCCCGGGGTAGATGTGCCCCCGGGATCTCGTGTTTGCGCGCTGGTTTCGTGGGCCCCTCGCATCGGTTTCGTCGCGCCGCGTGGGTTTCGTGCTCCCGCGTGTGGTGTAACCATCGCGAGGCGTCTGAACCCACTCGAGCCCGCAAAACCCACGCGAGCCCGCCCGTCAGGCGCGTGACAGCAGCCCGAGACCGCCGAGCACCAGGGCGACGCCCAACCCCATCAGCCAGGTGAAGGGTTCGCCCAGCACCAGCACCGCCAACAGATTGGCCACCATGGGTTCGGCCAGTGCCAGCGTCGCGGCAGTGGCGGCGTCGATCGTGCGCATCCCGCTCTGGTAGAGCAGGTAGGCCACGGCCGTGGCAGCGACGCCGAGCCAGAGCAGGACCACCAGATTGCGGCCGTCGGTGACGAAGGTGAGGTCCTGGCTCGCCATCGGGATCGTCAGGACAGCCGCGGCGACGACGAAGATGAGGCTGACCAGGGCCAAGGGGTCGCCTCCGTGCTGGGAGGCCTGCCGGCCCGTGACGGCGTACAGCGCGAAGGCCGCACCCGCACACACAGCGAGCAGGAGGCCGCCAACATCGAGCGGCGCGGCGGTGCCGGATCCCAGGACCAGCAGCGCTGCACCTGCCAGCGAGATGACGGTGGCGAGAGTCCAGACCCTGCCCGGCCGGTTCCCGTCGAGGACCCAGCCGACCAGGCCTGCCACGAGGGGCGCGGTGGTGAGCATCACCAACGTCCCGACGGCCACCCCGGTTCGGGCGACGGCCGCGAAGAAGGTCAGCTGGTAGCAGGCGACGCAGACACCGGCGGCCAGCAACCAACGCCAACGCCCCTCGGCGGGGGCCGCCCGCAGAGCCGCGGGATCGCGGACGAGGGCCAGCAGCAGGAGCACGACCATGCCCACGATGGCCCGCAGACCGCCGACGGCGACGGGCGACGGGTCGCCCTGCAGGAGGGCCTGACTGGTCCCGGTCGTGCCCCACAGCATGGCCCCCGCCAGTGCCAGCAGAGCACCTCCGGTGCGGCTCGTCGAACTGGTCGTCGTCACCCAGCCACCCTAGGTGTCACCTGCACGGGGCCACCCGGGGTTCCGGACTGTGGTGCGCGGGTGTCCTGCTCGCCCTCGCACTCCGATAGGATCGGCGCATGGCCCGTGTAGTCGTCGATGTGATGCCCAAGCCCGAGATCCTTGACCCGCAGGGCAAGGCCGTCACCGGAGCACTGAACCGCCTTGGATACGCCGGTTTCACGGTGCGCCAGGGCAAGCGATTCGAGATCGAGGTCGACGGCGACCTCACCGATGAGCGTCTTGACCAGGTGCGCGATGCGGCAGAGAAGCTGCTCGCCAACACCGTGATCGAACAGTTCGACGTCCGGGTCGAGCAGGGCGAGGACAACTGATGGTGCGGATCGGTGTGGTGACCTTCCCCGGGTCCCTCGACGACCACGACGCACTGCGTGCCGTGGAGATCGCCGGTGCCACCCCGGTGCCGCTGTGGCACGGTTCCGATTCGCTCGACCAGATCGACGCAGTCATCCTGCCTGGCGGATTCAGCTACGGCGACTATCTGCGGTGCGGAGCGATCGCGCGATTCTCCCCGGTGATGGACTCGGTGGTCCGCGCGGCCAACCAGGGCATGCCAACGCTGGGCATCTGCAATGGCTTCCAGGTGCTGTGCGAGAGTCACCTGTTGCCCGGTGCGATGATCCGCAACGAGAAGCGCCATTTCGTCTGCAAGGACCAGCGCCTGCGCGTCGAGTCCAAGGACACCACGTGGACCTGTGACTTCGAGGCCGGCGACGAGATCACCATCGTCCTGAAGAATGGCGAGGGCAACTACCAGGCCGATCCCGAGACTCTGAAGATGCTCGAGGACAACAACCAGGTGGTCTTCCGCTACATCGACGGCAATCCGAACGGCTCGAACCACGACATCGCCGGCATCACCAATGAGCGCGGCAATGTCGTCGGCCTGATGCCGCACCCCGAGCACAACATGGAGGAGCTGACCGGCCCGAGCCTGGACGGCCGCAAGTTCTTCAGCTCCGTCCTGCACTTCCTTGAGGCTCGCGTCTGACGCAGGCCCTGTCAGCAGCAGACCGGCGCCCCCCCCCCCGGGGCGGCGCCGGTCTTCTCTTCGTCCATCAGGACTGTCAGTTCATGCCCTCGATCGGGTTGGAGACGATGGTGCAGGTCAGCGGCGGCTCGGCGGCGGCAGGAACAAACCTGTCTGTGAACACGCGAGTGGCCCCGGGCACGAAGCTCGGGGCCACTCGTCATTCAGCAGTCACTGTGGTGACCAGCGTGCTGATCAGGCGTCCTTGCGGCCACGGCCGCGGCCCTTTGCGGGGGCCTTGTAGACCTGCACCACGGTGGGGCGGGGCAGGGTCTTGTTGTAGTCGGGGAAGTAGCTGTTGGGCTCCTCCCAGGTGCCGTCCTCACCCGGGTGCTGGACGGCGACGAAGACCGTCTGGTCCTTGTCACGCACGATCGGGCCACAGGTCTCGGCGTCGCGGGGAACCGAGAGGAACTGGTCCACGCGGCCACGGTCGCGGCCGTCCAGGGTCACCTTGAACAGGCCGTCGTTGTAGCCGATGCCGTCCGGGGCACCGTCGGTGGAGATCCACAGGTTGCCCACCGAGTCGAAGGCCAAGTTGTCCGGGCAGCTGATCGGCGAGACGTGCTCACGGGGGAAGCCCGCGAAGTAGGTGTTCTCGTCGGTGGCGGGATCGCCACAGACCAGCAGCAGGTTCCAGGCGAAGCGGGTGGAGGTCTGCGAACCCAGCTCCTGGATCTCCACGACGTGGCCGTCGCGGTTGATGGCGCGGGGGTTGGCCTCGTCGACGCCGGCCTTGCCGGGCTTGGCGCGGTCGGAGTTGTTGGTGCAGGCAACGTAGACACGGCCGGTCTTCAGCGAGGGCTCGACGTCCTCGCAGCGGTCCATCTTGGTGGCGCCCAGCTTGTCGGCGGCCAGACGGGTGTAGACGAGCACCTCGTCGACGCTCATGCCCTTGACCATGGACTTGCCGTCCTTGACCAGCGCCATCCAGCGGCCGGTGCCGTCGAATTCGCCGTCGCTGGGCAGGGCGCCGGTGCCGTCGATCTCGGTGGCAGGCGAGTTGCCGCTGAACTTGGCCACGTACAGGTCGCCCTCCTCCAGGAGGCGCATGTTGTGGCGGCGGTCGCCAGCGCGGTACTTGCGCTTGGAGACGAACTTGTACAGGTAGTCGAACTTCTCGTCGTCGCCGGAGTAGGCCACCACGCGGCGGTCCTCGGCGATGATGACGTTCGCACCCTCGTGCTTGAAGCGGCCCAAGGCGGTGTGCTTGCGGGGGGTCGACTTCGGGTCGAAGGGATCAACCTCGACGATCCAGCCGAAGCGGTTGGCCTCGTTCTCGAAGCCCTCATTGCGGGTGTCGAAGCGGGGATCGGTCTCCTCCCAGCCGCGCACGGTCTCCTTGTCGGTGAGGCCGTAGCGCTTCTCCTCGGCGGAGGTGCCCTCGGCGCGGAAGTAGGAGTGGAAGTTCTCCTCACCGGAGAGCAGGGTGCCCCACGGGGTCAGGCCACCGGAGCAGTTGCCCAGGGTGCCCAGCACCTTGGTGCCCGAGGGATCAGCCTTGGTCTTCAGCAGGTCCGAGCCGGCGGCGGGGCCGGTCATGCGGTAGGCGTCGTCGATGACGATGCGACGGTTCAGGCGGGCTCCCTTGACGTAGTCGTAGGGAGCGTTGCGGTTCTTGCGCTCCAGCTCGACGACGGTCAGGCCGTGGTTGATCATGCCCAGCTCACGCTTCTGCTCGATGGGCATGTCCGTCGGGAACATGATGTTCTCGTTGGTGTACTCGTGGTTGCAGAACATCACGGCGCGACGACCATTGGAGCCCGGGATCTCCTGGATCTCGGTGTAGTCGTTGTTGTAGCCGAACTGCTTGCGGGCGGCCTCGGCGGTCTGCTTGTTCGGGTCGAACTTGGGCGAATCGGCGAACAGCGGGTCGCCCCACTTGATGACCGGCTTCCAGGTGTAGCCGTCCGGCACGTTGAACTCGTCAACCATGTGGTCAACAGGGCTGATCGGGTTGAAGTTCAGCGGGCTCTTGCGGGCGCCGCGACGGGCCTCGGCAAGGGCGGCCTCGGGCGCCGGGGTGGCAGCGGCCTCGTAGCGCGACGCGCCGAACAGGGCCACGGCGCCAGCGGAGCCGGCCAGCACGGTGCGACGGGAGACGGCCGAGGAGGCGATGTCGCGGAAGTAGTCGTTGTTGGTGGTGTTGCAGGTCTCACCAAGGCACTGGTTGTCGCACTTCAGGGCGCAGGTGACGGCCGAGCGCTTGCCGCGCACGTGGCCGATCATCGGGAGGAGACGCTTCTGGTCCATGGGTTCTACCTTTCGAGGCGGCTCCTAGAGGAGCCGGACTGTGGGGGCGCGCCAACGAGCAAACCAGTCTCCGATGGACAGCCCTCAACTCTGCGGCGAACGGTAGATGAACGTGAAAAAATGGTGGTCGTCAGACATGGAAGAGTGCTTCTCCTTGCAGGTAAGGAAACGACCGCGATTCCGTGGTGTGGGTGGCCGCTCCCGTCAGACGACGCGTCGTGAGGGCCTGGGGCGCATGTCGTGCTCGAGGGCCCAGATGACGGCCTGGGCTCGCGAGGTCACGCCGATCCTCCGATAGGCCGTGCGGATGAAGCTCTTCACGGAGTTCGGGCTGAGGTAGAGCGTCTGGGCGATCTGCTCATTGCTCAAGCCCTGCGCGATCAACGACATGACTTCCGACTCCCGCATGGTGAGTCCATGGCTTCGTCCCGGCCAGTCCCGTCGGCCCTCCGCCTGGCTGGCCTCGAGGTCCGACGTGGTCGCCCCGCCCGCCTCGATGACACGCTCACCACGGCCGATCCGCTCCAGCGAGGCTGCCAGTGCAGGGGCATCAAGACTCTTGGCCAACGCACCCATGGCGCCCGCTTCGAAGGCGTCGCTCACCAGGGGAGGGGTCAATGTCCAGGAATAGATCGCCAGCCGGTTGATCTGCGGGTCGGCCAGGTGCTCCCTGACAGTGGCCGAGAGATCGGTTGCCATGGCGTAGGTGTCCAGCAGGGCAATGTCACAGGGCTGCTCCACCTCCACCAACGAGTCGAGCTCCACGACGTCGAGCTGCTCGAAGGGGCGCAGCAGTGCGTGGAGACCTGCCAGGACCAATGGGTGGTCATTGACCAGGGCGATCCGCAGGGGTGATGTGTTCGGGAGCTGCGAGTTCATGACACGACCTCGATCTGGGGCTGGAGTGCGGACTTGTGGGAGACGAATGGTAGCTGTGCAGCCCCGTCGAGGCCCGTGCCGCGTGGTGGTGCAATCTGGACGCCATCCAGAGCCTGCCACAGATGGGCGTGGAAGGCCTCGCGGACGACGGCCGAGGAGAAGACCTTGCCGACGGTGCTCACCACGGGATGAGGTCGGGTGTCCTCGTCGACGCGACGCAGGCCGGCCAGGGCAGAGACCGCGAGCTCCTCGCCGGCCCGGGTGCAGATGCCTCGGCAGACCTCATCCCCGGATTCCGCCAGCTCGGCCACGGTCCGGCTCCATGCTGCGATGCGCCTGACCCGCTGCTCGTCGGCCTGCAGGACCATGTAGGCGCCCTCGAGATCCTCGTCGAAGTCCCGACGCACGGGCGCGGACAGGGCAGTGGCCGGGCCTCTACCGTCATGTGCCCGCATCACGGCCTCCAGCCCTGCCCGACCGATCCAGTAGCCAGACCCGGCATCGCCAATCAGGTTCCCCCAGCCGTCGACGCGCGCGGTGCGCTCCCGGCCGACGGCCAGCGTCACGACGCCCGTGCCGGCCGCCACCACCGCCCCGGGGTTGTCGCCCAGCGCCCCCAGATAGCTCGTGACCGAGTCATGGGCCAGGAAGACCTGCCCGATGCCCGACGAACCCAGATGGGCCTTGACATCTACGACGGATTCCTCCGCGGTAAGCCCCGAGCTTCCGATGGCCAGGACCGATGCGCTGCCTGACAGCAGTTCGGAAGCCTCCAGCGCCCGGTCTGCCAGTTGCGGTGCGACGGGGCGGTCGGTCACGACGGCGGCCAGTTCGACTTCCCCCAGCACCTTCGGGCCCCGGGAGAGCCGTGCGCGCACGCCGGTCTGTCCGGCGTCGAGTGCCAGCACGGTGCGCGATGCGGCGTCGGGCGTGGCGGGAAGCATGGGACCACACTAGGCGCCGCCCCGGACAATTCCCGACAGGGGTTCGGGACTTTAACAAGTGAAGAATTGGGCGTCGTCATTTCACGCGTGAATTCACCGGGGTCTTGAACAAGTGAAAGGCCCAGGTTGCCAAACAGGCGAACTGGCTTGCCGTCGAATGTCCGGATGTGAGGTTGTGCTGTGGTGAGCACTGCAAACATCACTCGGGATGAGGCAATCAAGCGCTCCGCAGGCCTGTCGGTGGAGAGCTACCACGTGACGCTGGATCTGCGCGGCGCCCAGGACCAGATGCGCGGCACCTTCGGCGTGCACGACGTGGTCGTCGTCGACGCCACCATCGACCATGCCCATCTGGACTTCCTGGACGGGACCGTTCATCGCGTGATGGTGAATGGGGAATGGCAGCGCCCCGACTACGACGGTGCACGCTTCTCCGTGGCCCTGGAACAGGGCCGCAATGTCATCGAGATCGATGCCGAGGCCAGCTATTCACGATCCGGTCAGGGAATGCACCGCTTCGTCGATCCGCTCGACGGGCAGACCTACCTCTACACACACTTCGAGCCGGCCGATGCCCGTCGGGTCTTCCCGAACTTCGAGCAGCCGGACCTCAAGGCTGTCCACAACATCACCGTGCTGGCACCCGAGGGTTGGCTGGTCCGCTCCAACCAGCCGCGCATCGCCGGGGGTACGGTCAAGCCGGAGCCGGGCGAGGAGGGCCTGCCGATGGCCACCCGCCACGCCTTCGGCCCCACCCCGCCGCTGTCCACCTACCTCACTTGCGTGATCGCGGGCCCGTGGCACGAAGTGACCGACAGCTGGCAATCGGGTGACGGCCTGGAGGTCCCGCTGGGGCACTTCTGCCGTCAGAGCCTGGTGGAGCACTTCGACCACGAGCGGATCCTGACCGTCACCAAGCAGGGTCTCGACTTCTTCCACCAGCACTTCGGCTTCCCCTACCCCTGGGGCAAGTACGACCAGGTCTTCGTGCCCGAGTACAACCTGGGCGCCATGGAGAATCCGGGTCTGGTGACCTTCACCGAGCACTATCTCTTCCGTTCGGCAGCCAGTCGCACCCAGTACCAGGGCCGTGCCAACACCATCCTGCACGAGATGGCCCACATGTGGTTCGGCGATCTGGTGACGCCCCAGTGGTGGGACGACCTGTGGTTGAAGGAGTCCTTCGCCGAGTTCATGGGCGGGCACGTCAGCGTCGAGGCCACCGAATTCCAGGACGCCTGGGTGGCCCTGGCCGGACGTCGCAAGGCCTGGGCCTACAACCAGGACCAGCTGCCCACCACGCACCCGATCGTCGCGGACATCCCGGACATCGAGGCGGCCCGGCAGAACTTCGACGGCATCACCTATGCCAAGGGCGCCGCAGTGCTCAAGCAACTGGTCTCCCACGTCGGCGTCGAGGACTTCTTCGCCGGATCGCGTGTCTACTTCGCCAAGCACGCCTACGGGTCTGCGCGGCTGGACGACCTGCTCGACGCCCTGCACGAGGTCTCCGGACGCGACCTGCAGGACTGGTCACGGCGTTGGCTGCAGACCGCTGGACCGGACACGCTGAGCCCAGTGATCGAGTGCGCCGATGGCCGCATCACGCGCCTGGGAATCCGCCAGCACTCGGTGGATGCGCGTGACGGTTCCTTCGTCGGGCGGCCGCACACCCTCGTCGTGGGCCTCTATGTGATGCAGGGCGGGGCCCTGGTGCGCCGCGACCGCTTCCAGGTGGAACTGGACGGCAGTGAGCTGACCTGGATCCCCCAGGCCACCGGACTTCCCGAGGCGGACCTCGTGCTGGTCAACGACGAGGACCTGACCTATGCCAAGACCGAGCTCGACGAGCGTTCGCTGGCCACCGTGGCCCAGTCGTTGTCCACGCTGGATGACGCGCTGGCCCGCGCCCTGGTCTGGTCCTCCCTCTGGAACCTCACCCGGGATGCCCAGCTGCGGGTGGAATCCTATGTGGAGGCGGTGCGGGCCCACGGGCTCATCGAGTCCGACGACGCCACCATGGTGACGCTGCTCGACAATGCCCGCTTCGCCATCAACAATTTCGTCCCGAACGATCTGGGTGCCCACCTGAACGAGCGCAGCACCCGCGCGCTGTGGGATGCCCTGCAGACGGCCGCTCCGGGTAGCGACGCCCAGCTCGCGATGGCGAGGGCCGTCGCCGCCATGGCAGGGCGCGTTCCCGCGATGACCGGTCCGCTCCAGGGCCTGCTCGACGGCTCGTCCGTCCCAGCCGGGCTCGAGGTGGGGGCCGAACTGCGGTGGGAACTGGCCAATGCGCTGGCAGCGCTTGGTGCCTGGGGCGAGGACGAGCTGGACGCTGAGCTCACGCGAGATCCGGGCAAGGACGGCGTCACCGCACGCCTGCGCGCCCTGGCCGCCCGTCCGGACTCCGCAGTCAAGGCGCAGGTCTGGCAGCAGCTGCACGAACCCGGTGCCCTCAGCAATGACCACATGGACGCCCTGATCGCGGGCTTCACCACCGCCGGCCAGGAGGCGCTGGTGGCACCCATCACTCGCGGCTACTTCGACGACCTGCTCGACGTGTGGCGATCCCACTCCATCGAGCTCGCGACCCGGCTGGTGGCCGGGCTCTTCCCGCGCACCGACGAAGCGCCCGAGCAAGCACAGACCTGGCTCCAGGAGAACCCCGAAGCTCCTGGTGCCCTTCGACGGCTGGTCCTGGAGTGCACGGATGGTGCACTCCGAGCCCGTCGTGCCCGGGAGTTCAACGCCTGACCCGCCTGGCCTGCCGGCCGACGGGACATCCACGAACACTCCCCATTTCCCGGGCATCTCCCACCCCACCGCTGCCCCCACCCGGTTACCGGGTGGGGGCGGTGTCATTGCGTGGCGCTTCCGGCGGCCTCGGTTGTCCGTTCCGCCCGCTGACCGTCGAGCGCGCTTCAGGAGGCACGCGGGGCGTTCAAACGGTAGATTGATCACGTGGCCGACACCGTTGACAATGCCCTGAACACTCCCGACGTCCAGCAGCCCTGGGCCGAGCTGGGTCTCAAGCAGGACGAGTACGACTCGATCCGCCAGATCCTGGGTCGCCGTCCCACCGGGGCCGAGCTCGCGATGTACTCGGTGATGTGGAGCGAGCACTGCTCCTACAAGTCCTCCAAGGTGCACCTGAAGCGCTTCGGCGTGCTGGAGCAGACCACCCCGCGCGGGCCGCTGCTGGCGGGCATCGGCGACAATGCCGGCGCCGTCGACATTGGCCAGGGATATGCGGTCACCTTCAAGGCCGAGAGCCACAACCATCCGTCGTACGTGGAGCCTTACCAGGGGGCGGCGACGGGCGTCGGCGGCATCGTGCGCGACATCCTGGCCATGGGCGCCCGGCCCATCGGTGTCATGGACCCGCTGCGCTTCGGGCCGCTGGAGGCGCCCGACACCAAGCGCGTGATGCCCGGCATCGTCTCCGGCGTCGGCGGCTACGGAAACTGCTTGGGCCTGCCGAACATCGGCGGCGAGGTGGTCTTCGACAAGACCTACTACGGCAACCCCCTGGTCAACGCCCTGTGCGTCGGCCTGATGAAGCATGAGGACCTGCGTCGCGCCAAGGCCACCGGTGCGGGTAACAAGGTCATCATGTACGGCGCTGCCACGGGCGGCGACGGCATTGGCGGTGCCTCGATCCTCGCGTCCGAGACCTTCGACGCCGACGGCCCGGTCAAGCGCCCCAGCGTGCAGGTGGGCGACCCCTTCATGGAGAAGCTCCTCATCGAGTGCACCCTGGAGCTCTTCACGGAGGAGCTCATCAACGGCATCCAGGACTTCGGCGCGGCGGGCATCAGCTGCGCCACCAGCGAGCTGGCCAGCGCCGGCGACGGTGGCATGCGCGTTGAGCTCGACGTGGTCCCGCTGCGTGATTCCACCCTCTCGCCCGAGGAGATCCTCATGAGCGAGTCGCAGGAGCGCATGATGGCGGTGGTCGAACCGGACAATGTCGACCGCTTCATGGAGATCTGCGCCAAGTGGGATGTGCTGGCCACCGTCGTCGGTGAGGTCACCGAGGGAGACCGGCTGATCATCACCTGGCACGGCGAGACCATCGTCGATGTCGATCCCAAGACCGTCGCGCACGATGGCCCCACCTACAACCGCCCGATTGCGCGCCCGGCATGGATCGACCAGGTGAATGCCGACGACGGGAACAAGCTCCCGCGCGCCACGTCCGGCCAGGACCTGGCGGACACCCTGATGGCGATGGTGGCGAGCCCGAACCTGTGCGACAAGTCCTGGGTGACCAACCAGTACGACCGTTACGTGCGGGGCAACTCGGTGCTGGCGCAGCCGGAGGATTCCGGAATGCTGCGCATCGACGAGAAGACCAATCTGGGCATCAGCCTGGCCACGGACTGCAATGGTCGTTTCGCCTACCTGAATCCCTACCTGGGCGCCCAGCTGGCCCTGTGTGAGAGCTACCGCAATGTCGCCGTCGGTGGCGCAGAGCCCGTGGCCATCACCGACTGCCTGAACTTCGGTTCCCCCGAGGACCCCGAGGTGATGTGGCAGTTCCAAGAGGCCATCATGGGCCTGGTGGCCGGCTGTCAGGAGCTCGGTACTCCCGTCACCGGCGGCAATGTCAGCTTCTACAACCAGACCGACGGCACGAACATCCTGCCCACCCCGGTGGTCGGCATGCTGGGCGTGATCGACGACGTCACCAAGCGCACCCCGATGGGCTTCGCCTACGAGGGCGATGCGGTCTTCCTGCTGGGCACCACGCGCGAGGAGATGAGCGGATCGGTCTGGGCTCAGGTCATGCACGATGACCACCTGGGCGGCATGCCCCCGGCCGTCGACTTCGCAGCAGAGAGGGCGCTGGCCGCCGTCATGATCACCGCCAGCAAGGAGGGGCTGCTGTCGAGCGCCCATGACCTGGCCGATGGTGGTCTGGCCCAGGCCCTGGTGGAGAGCGCCCTGCGCAAGAACATGGGAGTCGCGCTGACCCTGCCGGAGGGCAATCCCTGCGTGCAGTTGTTCAGCGAGTCGGCGGCCCGCGCGATCGTCAGTCTCCCGGCCAGTTCCTTCCCGCGTTTCAAGGCCCTGTGCGCCGAGCACGGCGTCCCGCTGACCCGTCTCGGTGAGGTCACGGGGGCCGAGGAGCTGGAAATCCAGGGGCAGTTCACCCTGCCGCTGGCCCAGATCCGCGAGGCCTGGGCAGCCACCATCCCCGCAGTGATGGACGCCTGAGCCACCTCTCGCGCGGCGCCAGCGCCCAGTTCGACATTGTGAGGAGGATTCCCACCGACATCGGTGGGAATCCTCCTCACGTTTGAGGCCACAGCGCTGAACCGGAGCACGAAGGGCAGGCGTGGGCTGTCGTCTGGTGGCCGATGCGGGTGAGGACGAGGTTCACCTGGGCTGCCACCTCGCAGGGCCGGTGCCAGCAGTCCTGATGGCCGTAGCGCAAGGTGGGCAAGCCATTGAGCAGGGCGTCGTTGTCGCGTGCCATGTCGCGAAAGCTCGAACGGGCATCCTCGTGGCCGAGTCTGCCGTCCAGTTCCACCAGCAAACCTTCATAGGCAACGTCATGTCGGGAGCTGCCTCGGCGCTGCTGGCGCCGACCTCGAGGTAGGCCGTGCGCCTGCTCGACGGCCACCGCATAGCGATGTTCCAAGGTGGACTCCAGCCCGTTGGCGTCACGCAGCAGGTTCGTCAGCATCACGCGCAGCTGGCGGCCCCCGCGCAGCTGTCGGCGGGCGGACAGTGCCCGTTCCAGCCGATCCGGGGTGGTGAGTCGCAGCCGCAGGGCCTCGGTCACCCACTCGACACTGCGTTCAGGAGCGAGGGCGCACAGGTCGAGCACGGTCGTCTCGGGTGGGCTCGTGGGAAGACTGCCCCGAGCACGCGGAAGCTCGCGGCGCCGGACATGGCGACAGCCCGGCGCTGGTTGTCTGCGCGTGCCTGCGGGTACCAGGACCGTGAGGTCGTCCTCGGGTTCCTCGCAGAGCCCCAGCTGGTGGCCGGCGGCATGCTCGCCCAGCATGGCCCCATCGCCAGCGGCGAGAACCCCCGCCCAGGCACGCGAGTGGAAGCCAAGGGGCAGCGGAAGGTTCGTGTAGAGGCCGGGGCTGATGCGAGTCCAGCGTCCGGTGTCGACGAGTCGCTGAAGGGAGCGCTCCGGCAGCAGTCGCAGTGCCTGTTCCCTGGCGATCACGCCCCCCTGGGCGCGGATGAGGCCCTGGAGTGCTTCACCGGGGTCCTGTCGTGCGTGCATGGGCCCACTGTCGCCGGGGCCGGATGGGGTGGTCCAACGTCATGCGGCCCCCTGTGGATGACGGGTGGGTTGGGGGTGGCCTGTGGATGCGGTCCGACACAGCAAAAGTGTGGAGCTTTCCCACCGATGTCGGTGGGAAAGCTCCACACTTTGTGCGTGGCGGCGGGTTCGTGTCAGATCACGTCCGCGATGGCCTCGCACACGTAGTCGATGTTGGAGTCATTGAGGGCCGCGACGCAGATTCGGCCCTTGTCAGTGCCGTAGACGCCCCACTTCTCGCGCAGCTGCACCATCTGCTCCTTGGACAGACCGGTGTAGCTGAACATGCCGGCCTGCTCCGCGATGAAGCCCATGTCCTTCTTGCCATTGGCGGCGGTCACGCCTGCAGCGGCCAGTCCGTCTACCAGACGGCGACGCATCTCCTTGATCCGGTCGCGCATGGCGGCCAGCTCGTCGATCCACTGGGCCTTGAGGTCCGGGTCGCCCAGGACGGCCGCGACCACGGCGGCACCGTGGGTGGGGGAGGAGGAGACCATGGTGCGGATCAGCACCTTCAGCTGGCTGAGCACGCGGGCGGCCTCGTCGGCATCCGTGCAGGTCACCTGCAGGGCGCCAATCCGCTCGCCGTACAGCCCCATGTTCTTGGCGAAGCTGACCGTGTTGAGCACGGGACGGCCAGTGGCGACGAACTTCTGGATCGCCTTCACATCCTGCTCGGGGCCCTCCGCGAAGCCCTGGTAGGCCATGTCCACCAGCGGGATCAGCTCGCCGTCGGTGACCAGCTGCACCACGGTGTCCCACTGCTCGTCGGACAGCTCGTAACCGGTGGGGTTGTGGCAGCAGGCGTGCAGCACCACGACGGTGCCCTCCTGGGCAGCCTTGAGGTCCTCCACGAGGCCGTCGAAGTCCAGGCCATCGCGATCGGCGGCCTTGTAGCGGTAGGTGGAGACCTGGTAGCCGCTGCGGGTGAAGACGGCGTTGTGGTTCTCCCAGGACGGGTCCGAGAGCAGCAGCTTGCCGTTGGACAGGGGCAGCAGGAAGTCGCCTGCCACGCGCAGTGCACCGGTGCCGGAGAGGGTCTGGACGGTGACGAGCTTGCCGGACGCGGCGGCGTCTGCTCCGTGCACCAGCTCGGCCACTGCGCCGGTGAAGGTCTTCAGCCCGTCGATCGGCAGGTAGCCGCGCGGCTTGGGGTCCTTGCCCATCTGCTGCTCGACGGTGCGCACGCACTCCAGCACGGGCAGCTTGCCGTTCTCGTCCTGGTAGACGCCCACGCCCAGGTTGACCTTCTTGGGATTGGGATCGGCCTGGAAGGCCTCGGTGAGGCCCAGGATCGGATCGCGCGGGGCCATTTCCACGGAGGAGAGGACAGACATGTGTGGCGCCTTTCGAGTCATTGGCTGTACGGAAGCATCCTTCCATGCGGCTGCGGCTTTGGGCAGTCCTTTTCCAGCGCCGTTGCCGAGGCGTCCACGCCGAATCCCGGGATGGACCAGGAAACCTCGGCCCGGCCACGGTCATGCCGCTAGCGTTGCGCCATGACCGAGATCCACCACCTGTCGGCACTGGAGCTGGCGGCCGCGATCAGGGCGGGTGAGCTGTCGGCGCTGCAGGCGACGGTGCACAGCCTGGAGCGGGCAGAGACGCTCTCGCAGACCGTGGGTGCCTTCGTCCATTTGGCCCATGAGCATGCCCTGCGCCAGGCGGCAACCCTTGATGCGCGACGAAGTCTGGCGGCCGACAGCCCGCTGCGCGGTGTGCCGTGCCCCGTGAAGGACCTGACCATGGTGGCGGGCATGCCCTTCCGCGCAGGTTCTGCCGTGCTGCAGGACAATGTGGCCAGCGTCGACGACGGAGTCGTGACCCTGCTGCAGCAGGCGGGGACCGTCATGGTGGGCAAGACCAGCACCCCCGAGTTCGGCCTGCCCTGCTACACCGAGCCGGACATTGCTTCCGCCTCACGAACACCGTGGGACCTGATCCGCTTGGCAGGCGGTTCCTCGGGCGGTGCGGCGGCGGCCGTCGCGTCGGGCATCGTGCCGATCGCGCACGGCAGCGATGGCGGGGGGTCGATCCGCATTCCGGCCAGTGCCTGTGGACTGGTGGGGCTGAAACCTTCGCGGGGAAGGGTCTCGCCCGGCCCCAGGGGGAGCGACGGGGTGGCGCTGGCCACCCATGGGGTGCTGACCCGTACGGTGCGTGACACCGCGGCTGGTCTGGACGCGATCACCGGGCACTGGCCCGGCGATGGTTTCCTGCTCCCGGAGCCGGCGGCCGGATTTCTGGGCTCCGTGGACAGGCCGCCGGGACGGCTGCGCGTGGGGGTGCTCACGGCGCCGACGAATGTGGAGGCCGAGGTGCATCCGGCCTGCCTGCGAGCCGTGGAGCACGCGGCAGCGCTGTTGGCGCAGCTGGGGCACGACGTGGTGGAGGCCCCGAGCCCCTACCCGGCCCAGAAGTGGGCCACCTTCATCGACCTGTGGTCGGTGATGGCGCTGTCGGCCCCGGTGCCCGAGACAGAAGAGCACCGGCTGCGTCCGCTCACCCGTTGGCTGCGGGCGGTGGGCCGCGAGGTCACGGGCCTGCGGCACGCCCAGGCGGTCTCCCTGGCCCAGATGCTGGCGCGCGAGACGGCCGAGGCGTGGGAGGGTCTTGACGTCGTGCTGACCCCGACGCTGGCACAACCTCCCGCCCCGGTGGGCGCCCTGCGTCGGGACGATGATCCCGAGGCGGACTTCTGGGGTCAGACCGCCTTCACTCCGTGGACCAGCACGTCGAACCTGTGTGGTCGGCCCTCGATCAGCCTGCCGTTGCACCGCGAGAGGATTGACGGTGTTGAGCTGCCCATCGGGGTGATGTTGACGGGTCTCCTGGGCGCCGACGAGATCTTGTTGCGTCTGGCCAGGCAGCTGGAACTGGCCGACCCGTGGCCCTCACTGCCGGTCGACGTGCGGCAGACCTCGTGAAGACTGTCGGAGGGCCTCGCTAGCATCGAGACATGAGCCTCGATGATGCCGCTGTCCGATCCGCCGTCGATTCCGTCCTGCCTCAGCTGCGTGCAGACCTGCAGGAGCTGGTGCGCGTCGAGTCGGTGAGTTCCCTGCCCGAGAAGTCCGACGAGGTGCGCCGCAGCGCCGAACTGGTGGCGGAGAAGCTGCGCGAACTGGGTTGTCCTGACGTGAAGGTGGTGGCCGAGGACGGTCACCCCGCGGTCATCGCGCACTTCCCGGCGCCCGACGGCCAGCCGACCATCTGCCTGTACTCGCACCACGATGTGCAGCCCACCGGCGATCCCGGGCTGTGGGCCACCCCGCCCTTCGATCTGACCGAGCGCGATGGCCGCCTGTACGGCCGCGGCTCCAATGACGACAAGGCGGGTATTGCCGTGCACCTGGGGGCCCTGCGCGCCTTCCAGGGCAAGCCGCCGGTGGGCGTCACCCTGTTCATCGAGGGTGAGGAGGAGATCGGCTCGCCGAGCTTGGCACGGCTGATCGAGAAGTACCACGACGAGCTGGTCAGCGACGTCTTCGTGATCTGCGATGCGACCAACTGGGAGGCCGGTCAGCCGTCGTTCACCACCACACTGCGCGGCGTGGCCGACTGCGTCGTGGAACTGCGCACCCTGGACCACGCCCTGCACTCCGGCGGTTTTGGTGGCGTGGTGCCGGATGCGCTGACGGCCATCTGCCGGCTGCTCGCCACGCTGCACGACGAGCAGGGCAATGTGGCGATCGAGGGCCTCAAGACCTCCGAGGCGCCTGATCTGGACTACCCCGAGGACCGGTTGCGCGCAGAGTCCGGGCTGCTCGACGGCGTCCACTGGATCGGCGACGGCTCGGCCGTGGCGCGTCTGTGGAACAAGCCGGCCTGCACCGTCCTGGCGATCGACTGCACCCGCGTGGCCGACGCGTCGAACACCCTCGCACCCGTGGCCCGCGCCAAGGTGAGCCTGCGCGTGGCTCCCGGTGACGACGCGTCGTCCGCCCTGGATGCCCTGGTGGCCCACCTGGAGAGGAATGCGCCGTGGGGTGCACAGGTCACCGTCACCCGCGGGGAGACGGGCGATCCCGGCATCGTGCCGCTGGAGGGAGAGCTGGCCGAGACGGCTCGCGGGGCCTTCCGCGACGCCTGGGACGGCACCGAACCCGTCCAGGTCGGTTGCGGTGGATCCATCCCGATGATCTCGGACTTCCAGCGGGCCTTCCCGGCGGCGCAGGTCCTGGTGACTGCCGTTGCGGATCCCGACGGTCGCCCGCACGGCATCGACGAGTCCCAGGACCTGACGGACCTGCAGAAGGCTTGCCTGGCTGAGGCCCTGCTGCTGGCGCGGATGGCTCGCTGACGCCCCGGGGCGCTTGCTGTCACCCCATCAGGGGACAGGGACGGGGCATTTCCTGATCCCGAGCTGATCGGAAAGGCCGTTCAGCGGCCTTAACTTCTCTTCACAGAAGCGATGCGGGAATGTTGAGACATCGCAGGAACGGATCGGGGGATCCAGACCGGCGAATCTCTTCGGGGGAAGAGGAAGCAGGCCTTCGGGGGAAGGTCGCACGATGGAGTTCCGGGGGGAGCTGCATCGGAGCGGTCGGGGATTTCGGGGGAGATCCAGACCGCAACAGGCCAAGCGCTCGCCACGTCGGGGGACAGGGGAGCGTGAACACAGTCGGGCCCGTCGGTGCACCAGCACCGGCGGGCCCGAACAGTTTTCAGCCCGACGCGTCACCCCGGACTGGTTGGGTCACGGGCGGGGCGTGATCCGCAGCAACTGGTCGTCGGAGCCATTGCTCGTCGTGACCCAGATGCTGCCGTCGGGCGCCTGCTCGACGGTGCGCAAGCGGCCGTGGGTGCCCTCGAGTTCGGACAGGGATCGGACCTCGGAGATGCCGCCGTCTGCGGCCACGGTCATGGCGAGCAGGCGTTGGGCCTTCAGACAGGCGACGAGCAGGGCACCGTCGAGAGCGCCCCACTGTTCCCCGGTCACGAAGCAGGCGCCGCTGGTGGCCAGCGTGGAATCGCCAGAGGACCACTTGGCCTCCTGCGCGTCAGGCAGCGACGTGTCGGTCATCGGCACCGATTCGTCGTACTCGCCCTGCCCCACGGGATTCCAGCCGTAGTTGGCGCCCTTGACAAGCAGGTTCACCTCGTCGTCCACATGACTGCCGTGTTCGACGGCGAACATCCTGCCGTCGGAGGGCCTGGCGCACAGACCCTGGATGTTGCGGTGGCCGTAGGTCTGGACCAGTGCACGGGGACGCTCGTCGCTGGCCCAGGGGTTGTCCGGGGCAGGCTTGCCGGTGGTGGGGTGGACGCGCAGGACCTTGCCACCCAGCTGGTCAAGATCCTGCGGGATGGGGCCACGGGCGGTGTCGCCGGTGCCGATCCACAGCATCTGGTCCGGGCCGAAGACCGGCCGGCAGCCGCTGTGGCGTCCCGACGGGTTGACCGGCAATCCCGTGACCAGGGGTGTGCCCGCAGTGGCGGAGCGCAGATCGTCGGTGAGTGTGAGCGGCACCACGCGGATGTCGGTGGGACTGTTGTGGCTGACGACGATCCGTCGGTCGCGGTCGAAGCCGGGGCTGACGGCAAGTCCGGTCAGACCCCCTTCGCCAGTGGCCACCACGTCCAGCTCGACGGCGATGGGACTGACCTTCTTGTCGCGCAGCACGGCGACTCGCCCGGGGCGTTCGGTGAAGACGACGGCGTCGTCCAGGAAGCCGAGCCCCCAGGGGTTCTCCAGACCGTCGGCCATCACCTCGACGTCGAGCTCAGGGATGCTGCCACTCGCGGTGGACCTGCTGGCCGGGGACGGTGTGGCGCTGGTGCTCTGGCCGCCGGTGGCTGACCGGGTGGGACGCTGGCCGGGGTCCGGCTCTGTGGTGGTGCCGCAACCGGCCAGCAGGGCTGCACCGGTGCCGACGAGGGCCGTTCGCCTGGTGAGTCGCATGGCTCCAATCTAGGTGGCCCGCACGCGGCCGGCCATGCCTAGGCTGGAGGCATGGACGAGAACCGGGAGGCACACCGATGGCAGCGTCCCGTGGTCTTCGAGAGCTGGATCGATCGGCAGATCCGGGAGGCCACCGAGCGCGGTGAGTTCAGCAACCTCCCGGGTGAGGGGAAGCCCTTGCGGGGCCTCGGCCGCCCCGATGACCCGAACTGGTGGGCGATGCAGAAGTTGGAGCAGGAGGATCTGCGCGGTGCCATGCCCGGCCCGTTGGCGGTCAGACGTGAGAAGCAGGACATCCAGCAGACCTTGGCCGACGTCCGGGACGAGGCCACGGCGCGGGCCATCGTCGAGGACCTCAACGAGCGGATCAAGCAGAGTTGTCTGACCCCCATCGAGGGGCGCACGATTCTCACCGGTCGGCTGGACGTCGAGGAGACGCTGGCGCTCTGGCGGGCTCGTCGCCGGCGGTGAGATGCCGATTGCGACGAAGTTCGCATGACTGACGCACGAGACGATGCCCGCATGGCTGACGCACGAGACGATGCCCGCATGGCTGCCGCACGAGACGATGCTCGCATGGCTGACGCACGATAGGGTGACTCCGTGCCTCTTCGCCCCGACGGATTGTTGACCCACGAGCTCGACCCGCACGACCGAGGTCCGCAGGATGCCTGCGGCGTCTTCGGCGTCCAGGCCCCGGGGGAAGAGGTGGCCAAGCTCACCTACTTCGGGCTCTTTGCGCTGCAGCACCGCGGCCAGGAGTCGGCGGGCATCGCTGTGAGCAATGACCGTCGCATCATGGTCTTCAAGGACATGGGGCTGGTCAGCCAGGTCTTCGACGAGCCCACCCTCAACACCCTGCAGGGCAACTGCGCCGTGGGTCACACCCGGTACTCCACCACTGGCGCCAGCGTCTGGGGCAATGCCCAGCCCACCCTGGCCGCCACTGCGGAGGGTTCGCTGGCCCTGTGTCACAACGGGAACCTCACCAATACCGATGAGCTCGAGGAGCTCCTGGCGCAGCGCATCGGCGCCAACAAGGTGCCTCGCAAGAAGAAGATGGACTCGTCGTCGGACACGATGATCCTTTCGGCGCTGCTGGCCAGCTACGAGGACCTCACGCTGGAGGAGGCGGCCATCGAGGTGCTGCCCAAGCTGCGTGGCGCCTTCTGTCTGACCTTCATGGACGAGCAGACGCTCTACGCCGCCCGTGATCCGCAGGGCATCCGCCCCCTGGCCATCGGCGAGCTGCCTTCCGGCGGCATCGTGATCGCCTCGGAGACCGCGGCGCTGGACATCGTCGGTGCCAGCTTCGTGCGCGACGTGGAGCCGGGAGAGCTGGTGATCGTCTCGCCCGATGGCACGATCGCGTCGCGTCGGTTCGCCTACGCGGCTCCGAAGCACTGCCTCTTCGAGTACGTCTACCTGTCACGGCCGGACACCGTCCTGACCGGGCGGCGCGTGCACAACATGCGCGTGAAGATCGGCAAGTTGCTGGCCAAGGAGTGCCCGGCCGACGCGGACCTGGTGATCCCCACCCCGGAGTCCGGTATTCCGGCGGCGATCGGTTTCGCGGCGGGCTCGGGGATTCCCTACGGTCTGGGCCTGGTGCGCAATGCCTATGTGGGCCGCACCTTCATCCAGCCGTCGAATGCGATGCGCCAGATGGGCATCCGGATGAAGCTGAATCCGCTGCCCGACGTGGTGCGCGGCAAGCGGATCGTCGTCGTCGACGACACGATCGTGCGCGGCAACACCCAGCGTCAGGTGGTGGCGATGCTGCGCAATGCCGGCGCCAAGGAGGTGCACGTGCGCATCTCCGCCCCGCCGGTGGAATGGCCGTGCTTCTACGGCATCGACTTTGCCACCCGCGAGGAGCTGATTGCCCCCGGGATGAGCATGGACGAGGTCTGCGAGGCGATCGGCGCTGATTCGCTGGGACACATCTCCATGGAGGGTCTGGTGAAGGCCACCCACGTTCCCAAGGAGAACCTCTGCCGTGCGTGTTTCGACGGCGAGTACCCGGTCGGCCCGCAGGACCTCCCGCTGGAAGACCTCCGCAATGCGACCCTGAGGAAGAAGGAAAGCTGATGAGCCAGTCTGCCTACGCCCGTGCCGGAGTGGACATCGAGGCCGGTGACCGCGCCGTCGAGCTGATGAAGGCCCACGTGGCCCGCACCAAGCGCCCCGAGGTGCTGGGAGGTCTGGGTGGTTTTGCCGGCTTCTTCGATGCGAGCGCCTTCAAGAACTACGAGCACCCGGTGCTCGCCACCTCCACCGACGGCGTCGGCACCAAGGTGGCCATTGCGCAGGCCATGGACAAGCACGACACCATCGGCTTCGACCTGATGGGCATGCTCGTCGACGACCTGGTGGTCTGTGGTGCCGAGCCCCTCTTCGTCACTGACTACATCGCCTGCGGCAAGGTGGTGCCCGAGCGCATCGCCGACATCGTCAAGGGCATCGCCGCGGCGGCCGAGGTGGCCGGCTGTGCGCTGCTGGGTGGCGAGACCGCCGAGCACCCGGGCCTGCTGGGCCCCGACGAGTACGACATTGCCGGCGCCACGACGGGCGTGGTGGAGCGCAGCAAGATCCTGGGCGCCGATCGCATCCAGGCGGGCGACGTGGTGCTGGCCATGGCCGCTTCCGGCCTGCACTCCAATGGCTACTCGCTGGTGCGCCACGTGCTGTTGAATGAGGCCGGCTGGGCCCTGGATCGCGAGGTTGCTGAGTTGGGCGGCACGCTGGGCGAGGCGATGCTGGTGCCCACCAAGGTCTACGCCAAGGATGTGCTCGACCTGATCGAGAAGGCCGAGGTGCACGCCATGAGCCACGTCACCGGTGGTGGCCTGGCCAACAACCTGGCGCGCGTGGTGCCCGATCACCTGACTGCGACGCTGCAGCGCAGCTCGTGGACCCCGCCGGCCATCTTCCAATTGGTCCAGCAGGTTGGGAAGGTCAGCCAGGCCGACATCGAGGCGACGCTGAACATGGGCGTCGGCATGGTGGCCGTGCTGCCGGAGAGCGCCCTGGATGCCGCCCGGGCGGCCCTGGACGCCCGGGGCGTCGAGAACTGGCTGCTGGGCAGGGTGGATGCCGCCGAGGCCGGTCAGGAGCGCGTCGTGATGGCGGGGGAGCACCCGAGCGCGGGGTGATCCGTCCGGCGCGGACGCGCCCCACTGGTGGGCCCTTTTGGCTGGCATCGGATAGTTCGGTAGCCTGTGTGTCACGAAAGTTACACACACATTGCCGCGGTCAAACCGCGAGGGACAGAGCGAGGGGGTCGACCCGATATGGGGCGCGGCCGTGCAAAGGCGAAGCAGACCAAGGTTGCAAGGGATCTGAAGTATCGCCCGGTCAACATGGATGTGGCATCCCTCGAGCGTGAGCTCGGGATCAAGGGATCGTCGGACCGTTACGAGGACGAGGTGGATGATCCGTACGCGGATCTGGCAGCGGCCTACAACGACTATGACGTCGACGGTGACGATGAGGATCCTCGTCGAGCCGTCTGACGACGGTTGCGATGCCAGATCAATCCTTCCGGCAATGGAGTGATGACACTCTTCTGCCCGGATATCAGCAGCTGACACTCCCGCTGCCTCTCGCTGTGCCCGCTCCGGGCGAGCCGGAGGCTGCGGGTGCGTTGGTGGGAACCCTCGTGCGCCGCAATGCACCCACGCGTCGCAGGGCGATGCTCTATGTGCACGGGTGGAATGACTACTTCTTCCAGACCCATCTGGCCGACGCCATCGACGCCATGGGTCTGGACTTCTATGCCGTGGACCTGCGCCGCTATGGCCGCAGTCTGCGCCCCGGGCAACTCGCCGGTTTCATCACCGACCTCGACGAGTACCACCAGGAGCTGGACGCCGCCCTGGACGTTCTGCGTGAGGACCACGACGAGATCTGCGTGATGGGGCACTCGACGGGTGGTCTGGTGACCTCGTTGTGGGCTGATGCCCGCCGCGGCGAGATCTCCGCCCTGGTGCTCAACTCCCCGTGGCTGGACCTGCAGGGCTCGCCGCTGTTGCGAGCGGTCACGGCGCCGGTGCTGCAGCGTTTGAGCGGCAGTCTGCCCACCACGGTGATCCCCTTGCCGAACAATGGCTTCTATGCCCGCACGATCGACGCGGCGCTGGGCGGCGAGTGGACCATGGACCAGAGCCTCAAGGGCGCCGAGGCCTTCCAGGTGCGCGTGGGGTGGCTGGCGGCCATCCTGGAGGGCCATGACCGTGTGGGTGCCGGGCTGGGCATCGATGTGCCCGTCCTGACCCTCACCAGCGCTCGCAGCGACTTCCGTCGCACCTGGGACGAGGCCTTGAAGCATGCCGATGCGGTGCTGGACGTGGAGAAGATCGCCGCCCGGGCGATTCGCCTGGGCCCGCACGTCACCATGGTGCGGATCGACGGGGGACTGCATGACCTGGCGCTGAGCGCGGCCGAGGTGCGGGGCGTCTACTTCGACGAGATCCGTCGTTGGCTGGGCGCCTATCTGCCGCAGGAGTCCTGATCCGGCAGCCGTCCTGCATCACGAATCTGCGTCATGCGGGCACCAAAAAACCCGCTCCGGCGAAAGAGCGGGTTGAATGGTGGCCAGGACCGGGATCGAACCGGTGACCTTTCACTTTTCAGGCGAACGCTGCTACCAGCTGAGCTACCTGGCCAACTGCATTGAAGACCAGTGGAAGTGGTGCTCCAATACAAAAGCGGTGATGCGAACATCACCGCTTTGCGACCCCGACGGGACTCGAACCCGCGACCTCCGCCGTGACAGGGCGGCGCGCTAACCAACTGCGCTACGGGGCCTTGCGGCCCTGCGGATCATTTCTGATCCGGCCGGCTGCCCGTTTCAGGCAGCTCGAGAAATATAGCGCGAACTCTGGGCAAAAGTGAAATCGAGATGGCGGATTTCCTCGAAATCGCTCTGACTAGGTGTGATGCTGTGGGTATTGGTGGCCGGTGGGTGTCCCCCGTGGAGTGGTCGTACGTCGCGGTGGCGCACGGGGTGCCTGGCGAGCTGTGGGTGGCTGCGAGAAGACTGGCGACGTGGGAATAGGTTGAGCCTTCAATCGGTTGTTCGGGAGAATCGACTTGAAGGAGTATCCCCCAATGAGCAACCGTCTCGCCCGCACCATCCTGTCCGTCGCCAGTCCTGTGCTGGTTGGCAGTGGTGCCGCTGCCTGGGCCACCATCACCAAGCAGCTCAAGGACCAGCGCATCACCGTCCACCCCGATTCGGAGAAGTTGGGTGGCAAGCCCGTGGCGGGCCCCGTGACGGCCTTCGAGCAGGCCAATGTGGTTGGAGCCCACGCTGAGCACATCGGTGGCGGCAAGACCTTCGCCGAACTCAGCGACGAGTACATGGCTGCCGCGCAGTCCGGCGACACGGAGAAGGCGGAGGCCCTGGCAGGCCCCCGCGAGCAGGTCATGCAGGCCAACTTCGTGAAGGCCTCGCTGTTCACCTCCGTGCTCGCCTATGGCGTCTCTGCGCTCGTCGTGGGCATGGGCGTTGTCACGGGTGCCACCGCGATCGCCCTTGGTAGCGACGACTGAGCCTCGTCAGTCACGTCCGGGGAGTCCGTCGATTGCCTGTCTGATGTGGGCGGCGGCGAGCTCGGGGCTCAGGTGGCCCAGATAGACCGCCTGGGTACAGCCATCCGCAAGCGCAACCAGCTGCTCGGCAGTGCGCTCGCGGGTGGCTGTATTCGTCTCCAGATCAGGTAGGCAGGCGGCGACAAGCCGGATCTGTCCCCTCTTGGCGTCGGCGAGCTGTTCTGCGATCCAGGGGTCGGTGACGCTCGCCGCCACGTACGCGTAGAAGACGCTCACTCCCGCACGTGATGCGTGGGCGGGGGTCAAGCTGTGGGTGAGCAGGCTCCACAGGGTCTCGGGCTTGCCGGGTTGTCCGGAGGCCTCGGGGTGACCCTGCTCTGCGGCTGAGAGCATCTCCGTCACACTGGCGCGCACCAGTTCCGCCTTGGTTCCGAAATGGTGCTGCACACGTCCGACGGATACCCCTGCGGCGGCTGCCACTGACCGCATGCTGACCTGGGCCAATCCTTGGGTGGCGATCACCTGCCAGACGGCCTCGATGATCTGCCTCTGCTTCGAGTCGGTCATGTTGCCACGGTAGCAATACGACCGTACTGTTGAGTCATGCAATACAAACGTATTGGAATCTGGCGCTCGGTACGGTGGATCGCCGCTGGCCTCGTGTTGGCACTCGCCATTGGGCAGCTGGTCAGTCTGGTGAGGCCTGAAGCCCGGGTGGGGCACTGGAAGTCCGCCGACGCGCAGTCGCGCTATGCCACCGCCCATGCCGAGGTGATGGCCACTCTTCCCGCGTCGGATGAGATGCACGATGTGCCGACACGCTTCGGGGCAGTGCGGACGGTCATGTGGCGCGGGAAGGCTGCAGGTCGTCCGGTCCTGCTTCTGCCCGGACACAGCAGCGGGGCGGCGATGTGGGCCGAGAACCTCCCGTCCTGGATCGGCAAGCGCACCGTGTACGCGCTGGACCCGCTCGGGGATGCCGGATTCTCGGCGCAGCACACACCCCTGACCTCCCCGTCGGACCAGGCCGCCTGGATCGCCGACGTCATCAACGGACTGGGGATCGGCCCGGTCCACGTGGTGGGGCACAGCTTCGGAGGCGCCAATGCCGCCATCCTGGCCGTCGAGCACCCGGAACTGGTGGCCTCACTGGCTCTCGAGGAGCCGGTGGCCGTCATCCAACCCCTGCCTGCCTCGATCTACCTGTGGTCCGCCATGCTGCTCCTGCCGACGCCGCGGGCCTGGAAGGACCATGCGCTGGCCAGGATCGGTGGCACGAGCGTCGAGGAGGTACGTCGACGGACGTCGATGTCCGTGATGATCGACGCGGCCAGCAATGGCTTCTCGACGGCCCTTCCCGCGCCTGGAAGTCTCACCGACGAGCAGTGGAGATCGCTGACCATGCCGGTGCGCGTCGATCTGGGTGGTGCCTCGACGCTGGCGGGTGGGGAGGAGTCGGCGCATCGGCTGCGCACGCTCCTACCCGGGGCACACGTCACGGTGTGGCCGGAGGGCACGCATTCGCTGCCCATGCAACGGCGTGAAGAGCTGGGCGGAGAGCTGCTGCACTTCTGGGGCAACTCGTGAGCGATCCAGTGCCGGGCACGCGAAGGCCCCCTGACCAGCATTGCGCTGGTCAGGGGCTCCTCGTGCGTTGCATCCCCAACGGGATTCGAACCCGCGCTGCTGCCTTGAAGGGGCAAAGCGAAGCCGCACGCGCCGTCAGGCGCCTTGAAGTCAGTAGGGAAAGTTCTCACCGGGGCCGGGACGACTGTTGACGGGCATGCGGGACATGGTTAGCCTCAGGGCAGCAGCAACGTCGCTGTTCCTTACCAGGTAGGAGATCGCCGTGATGGGACATTTATCGCGGTTGGTCGTTGGGCCTACAGTTGCGTTTGGGCTAGTTGCAGGGATGAACATGGCAGTAGCGCCGGAGGCTCAGGCAGTCAGGAGCCTCAGCTGCGGCCAGAGTTCGTATGTGAAGGTGCTCTACTCTACGACGAAGGCAATCTGTTTTGCGGACAGGGGCATCATGCACATTAATGTGCCCGGCTCCTTCCAAGTGTGGGGCGGGAGTAACTCCGGTTACATTCAGGGTGACATGGACACCAAGTACTTCCGTGTCAGTGCCTGGACGCCTAAGTGGACGCCTCGCACGGCCCGGACCATCAACATCCAGTCCACAAACGGATGGTGAGACCACTTTTGTCGGGGGGCGCCCGTTGGAGCGTCCCCCGGCGCGGTCTGTTGTCCGGTGTCCCGGGTGTCCTGTCCGCGACGATTCTAGTAGCGGGATGTGCCGCAGGTGGTGGAGGGGCGAGTCAGTCAAGTTCTCTGGAGGATTTTCCGAGCTTCACTGTAGAGCGAGCCATTTACGATGTCTTGCCGTCAGATGAGGTGATTCGCGGTGTGGCCGATCATCAAGCTCGGCTGGTCACTGCGTGTGTAAATAGCCACGGATTTGCGGGTAGCTATGGCTTGCCAGCGGAGTTGGCGAGCGCGCGCGAAATGGCGACGAAGCAGGATTCAGGGACTTCCCCGCTGTGGGGTCTGAATGTTTCTACAGTTGCTGCTTCGGCTCGTGGTTATCACGCCGGCTCGGAGGACTTCTGGAATTTTGAGGAGGCGTGGGCGGGTGAACAGCTGCCAGCCGGAACATTGCAGTCGTGTGTAAGCAAGGCCGCCAACCAGAGTCCTGGGGGGAGGTATTGGATGGAGTTGCTCTCCCTCGGTTATTTACCCTCGAGGGGGCCGGAAGTTCCGTTCAATGAAGTCGGAACGAAAAATGCTATTCGTGAATGGTCTGAGTGCATGCGAGCGTCGGGGATTTCGGCATCTTCGCCGAAAGAGAGTTTTCTGGAGTTCGCTGCGCAGGAAGAAGTGACAGATCGCGAGATTGAAACTGCGGTTCAAGAAATCAGGTGCAAGTATTCTGTTCGTTTATTCGAGAGACTCGTCGCCGAGCAAGACGCCTATGATAGGCGTTACATCGAAAGTAACCAAAAGCAGATCACTTCTCTCCAGTCCGATCTCTCTCGTTTTGCCGAAGCCAGGCGCTAAATGGCGCGTGCAAGATATGGTAGTGGAGTGAGCTACAGACTTCGGGAGTTGGCGCGATCGTATCGCTTTGCATTCGCCGCTGCAGCGGTGGTAGTGATGCTTGTGGTTTCGTCTCTGTGGGCGTACGTGAGCTACGCCTTGTTTAGGGACTTTCGCAGTGGTATTGATTTAACCATATTTTCCCAGGCGGCAGAGTCCATGGCTAATGGCAACTTGCCTCGGTCTTCTGTTAAAGGGAATGACTATATTCTCTGGGGGGATCATTTCCATCCTATTATCGCATTCCTTGGACCGATCTATTGGCTGTGGCCAAGTCCATTATCGCTCCTGTGGGTTCAGGCGGCGGCTATTGGGGTTGCTTCAGCTGTTTTGTGTTTCACGGGATGTGAAGCGCTCCATGATGTCGCAGGTTGGAGTGTTCCAAAGGCATTGCGAGGGGGGATCTTGGTCGGGCTGTTGTTTGGCGTGTCCCCTGGTATTGAGGGCGGGGCATTCTTTGACTTTCATGAGGTCGCCCTTGCTTTGCCTATTTTGGCATTGGCCTGCCGTGGTCTGCTGCTGGATCGGACGAGGTCTCTAATCCTTTGGTCTGCGCTCTTTCTTCTTACCAAGGAGGACGCCGGGCTGATTGTGATGGGGTTGGGGTTGGTTGCCTGGGTTCGGAATCGAAAATCGGTTGGCGGGATTCTTTTCGTTGGCGGATTTATGTGGACGATTCTTTGTATGCGAGTGTTTATTCCATACTTCGCCCGTGGGCCTTGGGCTTACGGAGGAAAGATCCCCATGGATCCGAGTGCTCTGCTGGACAACGTCGTCTCGAATCTGATCTATCCTGGGTCGCTCTCCATCATGTTGGCTGTGCTCGTGTTGAGGACTGGTCTGTTGGCGCCGTTTTCGTCATTCATCTTGGCCGTTGTTCCAAATATCGCTTCGCGTGCTCTTACGTCTCAGGCTGAGTATTATAGTCTTGGCTACCATTACAATATGGTTCTAGCAGTCATTCTGATTGCTGGCTTAATTGATGTATTGTGCAGATATCCTTGTATTTCTACCCTTTGGTGGAGAACGTTTTTGGTGGGATGCTTGGCCGCGACGCTCATTGGTGCGCGGTTCCCGCGCGCACTCCTTGCGGCATCGGATGCTGAGCGAGCCGTCAATGCCCGGTGTGCGAGTGCTTTGATCCCGCAAGGCGAGGGTGTGGTGGCCGACGCCTATCTGACGCCCTACTTGTCGATGGACCACAGTCCTGTTCGCGAGTTGCGCCCAGAGCTCAACGTTTCTATGCCAGGCGGAGTAGAGTTCCCCGAAATCTCCTGGGTTGTTGTTGATAGGGAGACCATTAATTATTCTGATCAGAATAAGTGGGCGGTGCGCTATCTTCAAGAGTCTAAGGATGCTGGCTGGCGTGAAATGGGTTCGTGTGGATCTTTTGTTGCACTTGCTAGGTAAACGTTTCCCGAAGATTGCGAGTCCCTTGGTGGCCTTGTAGTGTGCTTTGTGGGTGGTCGCTCGGATTGGCCGGTGTTATCGCTGAACGTTTGGATGCTGTACGTGACCTTGACTACGGTTTTGTCACCGTGGGTTTTGCTTCGTGGGTTTTTGATTCCTTTATGGTCTTTCAGTTCTCGATTTTGTAGTTCTTTAACGTAGTCACTGAGTGGGCGGGTAGATTTATTGGTATTTTCGGCCCATGGGGGTGTTGCTGTCGCTATGGCCCCATCACTTGCAAATAGCATCTACCATACTTCAGCGGGACGGGTCCTTATGGAATATGCTCGTGTGGCCGCGGCTGGTGAGTCACCGGTGATCCAATATCCATCTTCGGGTCGGGCTGAGGTGAACGCCTGGCTCGAAGGCCGGGCCGACGTGGCCAAGGTCGCCTGACGTGGCCTACGTCGATCGTGTGGAGCGCACGTCCACCACGGCCGGTGGAAAGGTCCGCAAAACCGTCCGCTACCGAGTGCGCTATCGCGACGGGGCCGGACAGGAACACGCAGAATCCTTCGCCCGTGCCCTGGATGCCGAGCGTCGTCGAGCCGAGATCGAGATGCAGCTGCAGGAGGGCCGTTGGCTCGACCCTCGCCGCGGTGACATGCCGTTTCGGCAGTGGGCAGAGCCCTGGGTGCAGACGCGTCATGACCTTCGCCCGACCACCAGGGCGCGACTGGAGACCACCATGGCCAAGCAGGTGCTGCCGACGTTCGGTGACGTGCCGCTACGGCGGATCAACAGCGCGCGCATTGCCGAATGGGTCCAGGAGCTCATGGCTCAGGGCTACTCTGCCGCGACGGTACGCAAGGCCGTCTTCGCCCTGCGCCAGTGCCTGCAGGCAGCCGTGGACGACCGACGGATCTCCTTCAACGCGGCCATTCACGTGAACCTCCCCACCGAGCGGGCCAAGACGCCCCGCTTCCTCACCCAGCGCGAGCTGGAACGACTCGTCGATGCCATGCCCGACAAGTACAAGGCCCTTGTCCTGGTCGGCGGGTATGCGGGACTTCGGTGGGGTGAGGTTGCCGGCCTGACTCGCTCGCACATCGATGTCACGCGTTCGCGGATCATCGTCGAGCACACCGCCGTCGAGGTGCATGGCGTCGTGCACCTGGGCCAGGAACCCAAGACCCGACGTTCCAAGCGCTCCATCCCGGTCGCACGTGCGGTCATGCGTAGGATCGAGGAACATCTGGACAGCTTCGTCGGGCCCGGCGCCGATGACCTGGTCTTCACCGGCACACACGGGGGACCGCTGTTTCGTGGGACCTTCGGCCGGCATGTGTGGCGTCCTGCGGTGAAGGCGGCTGGGATCGACGGTTTCACCTTCCACGGCTTGCGGCACAGCTTTGTGGCGATCCTGGTCGCGGCGGGATGCAATGTGCGTGAAGTCTCCGAATGGGCGGGCCACAACTCTGTAGCGTTCACCCTGACCAGGTACGGCGGGCTCTTTGCAGACGGTGCCGACGAGGCAGTCGACCGCCTCGACGCTCTGCTCGGGCCCGGCTGATGCGTACCAAATGCGTACCGCGGCCACCGTCCCCGGACAACGAAGAAGCCCCTGACTCGGTATCAAACCTGGTCAGGGGCTCCTCGTGTGTTGTATCCCCAACGGGATTCGAACCCGCGCTGCCGCCTTGAAAGGGCGGTGTCCTGGGCCGCTAGACGATGGGGACCCGACCGGGCAAGTCTAGGGGTTCTGGCCTCGGGCTCAAAACCAGGTCAGTTCACCGTGACGTGCACGTGGTCCTTGTGGTTGGCCGTGTCGCCACCGCGGTTGGCCATCGGACGCCATCCCTCGGAGCTGCGGGCCACCGACCAGATCTTCTGGTCCCAGATGATGTACTTGATTCCCAGCTCCCCAGCCCGTGACTGCAGGTCGCGGGCGATCTGCCAGCCCAGCGTCTGGTTGGAGCGGTAGCTGGGGATCATCACGTCGACGGCATGGCCGCTGGGGTGGTCGGGCAGCGGGTCCTGCCGGACGCCGTACAGGGTCGAGATCTGCGGCTGCGTGGCGCGGATGTGCCAGACGATGCCCTTGGCCGCGGGCACGAGCGAGTCGAGGCCTCGGGATCCCCCGGTGTTGAGCGACCCGCCGGGCGTGCCGGTGAGGGTGCGGGCCGGGCTGCCCTGGCTGCTCGTCAGGTAACGGGCGGTCACCCAGCGCACGGCGCCGTTCACCACCACTTGGGCGCGCCCGTTCTCGACGGTACCGGTGACCTTCAGGGCGGTGCCGGGCGGAACGTCGTAGAGGTAGCGCAGTCCGGTGGAGGCGGGACGAATGCTCAGTGTCGTCGTGGTCCACCGGGTGCCGATCGTTCCGGGGCTCTTCGGGCTGGCCAGAGTGGGGGTGCTGCCCACCGGGGTGAGGAAGTTGGCGTTCACCCAGCGCAGGGAGCCCTGCCAGATCACCTGCGCGACGCCGTTCTCCCGCTTTCCGGTGAGATCCAGGATGGTTCCGGTGGGAACGTCGCCCAGGTTGCGGAAGGACGAGTCCGAGGTGGTGCGCATCATCAGTGCGGTGGTAGCCCTGGCGCGAGACGTCGCCTTCACCGTGGTGGGGGTGGCGGGGGTGCTGCCCGGGCCGGCGAGCCAGGCATTGTTCACCCACGGCTGGCGGCCGTTGAGGGTGATCTGGCTCCAGTCGCCCTGGACACGTCCGGTCAGCGTCACGGAGGCGCCCTTGCCCAGCGTCGTGATCACGGCGCTGTCGATGCTGGGGCCTGAGCGCACATTGAGCGCTTCGAGGGTGTTGGCCCGGCCCTGGCCGGTGCGTGCGGCGGCGACGGGTGTGGTGGCACCGGCACTGGTCAGGTACTGGGCGGCGACGAAGGCCTTCTTGCCGCGGTAGGTGACCGGGGCCCATCCGCCCGACGAGGGGCCGGTCATCGTGATGTCCTCGCCCTGCTGGAGAACGCCCAGGATCTGGGTGCTGGTGCTGGGTCCAGATCGGACATTCAGCCCCACCGTGGCGGACATGGTGACATCCCTGGCCTGGGCGAGCTCGCCGAGGACCAGCTGGGTACCGCCAACCAACAGGGCGGCCGAGACGGCCGATGCCGTCAGTGCACGTGCACAGCGCAGCGCAGACACAGAGAACTTCCTTCCGGCGGTCTTCCCCACCGCCCGTGGACTCATGGGAGGTGGTGCCGATCGGACGCTTCCCCACGTCATTGATCGGCACCACCCCGTCGTCGCGGACTGTAGGACTGCTCCGGGGCGTCGATCCAGCCGACGGGACAGCTCGAGGGTTTGACCTCGTCATTTCTGGGCGTCGGTCTGGGGCAAATGACACAGACGAAATTCCAGAATTGTGATTCGTGCTGAAGGGACTGGCCAGAGGCGGGGCTGACTAGCGAATATGTCGAAAGTCATAAAGTCTTGTTTCTGTGTTTCCCAAGGATTTGGGGTGCTCTGGCGGGCAGCCGCAGGGCGTGTCTGAGGGAAGTTCAGGTTCGGCTCAAGCCGAGGTTGAGGTTTAGGCTTGGACGGACCGCACCCAGCAACCGTCCGGCGTGGCCAGGACGCGCTCCAGCCGGCCCAGGCTCGCGCCGCCCAGCCCGGCCTGCAGATCCCCGCGCGGGGCAGGTCGCGCACCGGACAGCATCGCAACGTCCACGCACGCCTTCGCCGGCGCCACCACCAGATGGATGTCGCGACGGGGTGAGGCAGCCAGGAGGGCGGCCAACTCCTCATCGATCGCCGGCCCAACCACCAACAGGGGGCGCGCCTCACGCCGGGCCCTGGCCAGGGCGTCGAGGAGCTCGCGCTGGCTCGCCAGCCCGTCGGGGCAGCACAGGACGGCAGGATCGGCGAGCTCCAGGGCCAGCGGATCGGACCAGGTGGCGAAGCGTTCATCGGCCAGCCGCCCGTCAACGGCGGTGGCGCTCTGCCGGAAGCGCGACATCTCCTCGCGCTGGCGCTCGTCGGCCGAGGACAGGGGCCTGGGCACCAACCTCTCGAGCGGTAGTCCGACGGTGGACTCGACATCTCGTCGGGATCTGCGATCACGCAGTGAGGCGATCAGCAGCAACACCAGCCCTACGGCCAGGACGACGAGGAAGCCCTTCACGACATCTCCTTGGAATCGTGCCCCCACTGGGGATCGAACCCAGGACCCATGGATTAAAAGTCCACTGCTCTGCCAACTGAGCTATAGGGGCGTGCGCGCCAGTCTAGCGACCGCGCGAGGGTGCCCGTGGACACCACCACCAGGTGACGGCCACGGGCGCCCGTGCGGGCTCAGGCCTTCCAGCGGTACAGACGGTGCTCCCACTCGTGCTCGAAGGTCTCCGTGAAGCGACCCCCATCGACGGCAATGGTGCGGTCGCCGTCCACCAGCTCCACCTCGGCCGGCTGGGCGCCGTCAGGCAGGACGATCTCGTAGTCACCCTTGTCGAAGGCCAACTGCTGCATCACGAGCAGGTAGCTCATGCCGTCGGGTGCCTTGGGCCAGTACCGGGCCGTCAGCTTGTCATTGACCAGCTTGCGATGTGAGCGGGAATTGAAGGCCTCCGCGTGGCGCTGCAGACGTTCCTTCACCTGTGCGACGCGATCGCTCACGCCCCGCGCGTAGTGGTCCTTCTGGCGCAGGCCGTGCGGATTGGGCCGCCAGCTGAGCCACGAGTCATCGGTGACGCTCGCCGGCTCGACGCCCTTGGCCGGCTTGGTGCGGGCCCACCAGAACAGGTACTCGTCCTTGGGGTCGTGGACGGTGTCGCCGGGCTGGTAGTCCTTGCCCGCCTCCCACTTGGGGGCCTTCTTCCCGTCGGGGAAGGCCTGCGGGAAGAGCAGGATGCCGCTGGCCCCGTGCGTGATGCAGGACATCATGGAGCCCTCTACCTCGTCGGCGCTGGGCACGGAGGTCCATCCGTCCTGGTCCTCCGCCGTGTTGTTGGAATGGCCCGTGGCGATCACGCCCCAGACCGGCTTCGGGGTCTTCAGGAAGGCCCGGCACCGATCGACGACGATTCCGTGCGCAGCAGCCCGACGCACGTGCTCCGGCTTGCAACCCCAGGCCTTGACCACGTCGTCGATCACCTTGGGGTTGACGCAGTACGAATACAGGTCGGCCGAGACCTGGTGCAGGTCAGGCCGTTCCACCATCTCCCGCACCTGGAAGCGATCGATGCTGGAGATCGTGACACCGATGCCATAGTTCGTGTAGGTGAACTGGTCGTCGGGGATGGCCGCCAGGTTCTCCACCAACTCCTCGGCCTTCTTCGGATCCATGTCCGGTTCGTCCTGCGGCATCCAGCCGATGGTCTCCGCGCCCGGAGTGCCGGTCATGTCCATGCCCTTCATCCGCACCACCCAGATGCCGGCCTGGCGAGGGCCTTCGGGTGCGGCCTTGGGATCAAGGACCACGGCCCCGTCGGCATACTTCTTCTCCTGTGCGAATTCCTCCGGGAAGCAGTCCATCCACCACTCCGCCACGGGGAAACGCTTGGGATCGGTGAGGACCTCGGCCCCCTTGAACTTGGCGTAGTACTCCACGCCACCGAACCAGTGGTCGACACCGCGCACGGCGGGGTCGGTCGCCGCCGTCCCGGCCTGGTACAGGGCTGCGATGCGGTCCTCGCCCAGGGCTCCGGCGTGGACGGCCAGCTGCGACCACAGGCCGGAGATGTAGGCGCCCCGGCCTTCCTTGCTGGCCAGCGTCGCGGCCTTGAGCGAGCCCTTGAAGGCGCCCACATTGCCGCCGCCGACCTTCTTCCCGTCGACGAAACCGGTCGCGGTGCCGTCGGGTGTCATGGTGATCGCGACGTGGTGCCAGCCGCCGACGATGTCCGGCCCGGGCATCTCGACGACCTTGTAGCCGGGGCCCTCGGCCACCAGTCCCTTGCCGCCGGACTTGAACCCGAAGGACCATCCGCCCGCCTCCTCGGTGGAGACCAAGTCCAGCAGCCGCTGGTTGAAGTTGGCCTCCTCCTGACAGACCCACATCTGCACCGTGACGCCCTTGCTGGTCAGGTTGGCCAGGTCCTTGGCGGCCTCCGGCAGCTCGATCCAGGCCTCGTCGCCTGCCAGCCCGGTGTACCAAGCGCGTCCGACCGCATTGGGGGCGGCCAGCCCCAGCCCGTCATTGGGCCACCACTTGGCGCCGTGCCAGACCAGCGTGCGATCGTGACCCGAATCGTCCCGCGGCTCGGTGGCGTCGGCGTCCTCCTGCATCGCGACGTAGACCAACGGCTTGTCCGCCATGACCATGTCCGTGAAGGAGCCCGTCGCCCTGCCACCCTGTGCAGTCACCCTGTCGCCGCCCTTCGAAGTCTCGGTCGGCTCCTCCGGGGAGTCGGCCGAACAGCTGGCCACGGCAGTGGCGGCCAGACCCCCAGCCCCCAGGGCAAGGAAGGTACGACGGTTGGTGCTGGTCACGTGAGTGGCGCCTCTCGGGGTCGACGGGTGTCCGGCCCGTCCCCGGGCTGGCGCTGGCAAGGCTAACAACGTCTCGTGCCATGCTCCGAGGGCCTGTCAGGCCCGTCTCAGGTGAACGTCCGACCCGCTGTGCACAGGCCATGCGGACATCCGGCCAGGCCGTGCCTTCGCCGTCGCGCCGCCGGGGGAGTGGATCGAGCGCGGGCTAGCGTGGTGGTGTGAGAACTCCACGAGACATCGAATGCTGGCTCACCGACAAGGACGGGGTCCTCGTGCACGAGGACATCCCGATCCCCGGCGCGGCCGACATGATCCAACGCTGGGTGGACACCTCTCAGCGATTCCTCGTCCTGACCAATGACTCATCCATGACGCCCCGAGACCTCAGCGCCCGCCTGGAGCGTTCCGGTCTGACGGTGCCCGAGGAGAACCTGTGGACCAGTGCCCTGGCCACGGCGGCCTTCCTGCAGCGCCAGAAGCCCGGTGCCCGCGTCTTTGCCATTGGTGAGGCCGGGCTGACCACCGCACTGCACCAAGCCGGCTTCATCCTGACCAGCACCGAACCCGACTACGTGGTGCTGGGCGAGACGCGCACCTACTCCTTCGAGTCCATCACCCAGGCGATCCGACTGATCGTGGGCGGGGCGAAGTTCATCACCACCAATCCCGACGCCACCGGCCCCAGCGCTCAGGGCCTGCTACCCGCCACCGGCGCCGCGGCGGCGATGATCACCGCCGCCACGCAGCGCAAGCCCTATGTGGTGGGCAAGCCCAACCCGATGATGTTCCGCTCGGCCATGAACAAGATCGAGGCGCATGCCGAGACCACCGCCATGATCGGTGACCGGATGGACACCGACATCGTCGCGGGGATGGAAGCGGGGTTGTTCACCGTCTTGGTGCTCACGGGGATCACCGGCCGCAAGGACCTGGATCGCTTCCCCTACCGCCCGGACCTGATCGTCGAGAGCGTCGCCGAGCTCAGGGACATGCTGTAGGGCCCATTCCGGCAGCCCTGGCCCTGGGATCCTCAGACCATCCAGGGCGGGTCCACCTGGGGCTCCAGTGCATGGGCCTCCCAGTTCTGCCACCATTCGTCGGCGCCTTCGGGGCGGACCTCCGGTCGCAGCTTGGGGACCTGCTCGCGCAGGTCGTACTTCAGGCGGGCCAAGAGCAGCAGCTCGCGCTCGTCCAGCACGCCGTCGGCCACGAGGTAGTCCCGCTCCAGCTCCCAGATCCGGCGTCGGGCGGCGATGATGCTGCGGGCCAGGGCCTGCTCGGCGGACGTGGCCCCCAGGTGCGTCTCCGCCGCACGGATCCACCCATAGTCGCGGCTGATCCGGATCAGACCCGGATCGATGGTCAAGGCATCGTGGACGTCGAACTCGGGCTCGATCACGATGGCTCCCGCACTGCGGGCATAGGCCACCTCGTCGCGCTCCGTCTCGTCCGACTGGATCTCTGTCGAGCGCATCATGATCGCGAACATGTCCTTGCTGGCGAAGCTCTCGCTGGGGCGAACACCGGGCGCATTGGAGGTCACCACCCAGGTGGTGGTGCAGCCCAGCGGGCCCATCGCCATCTCGGCCGGGAGGTTCTCCCGGACCCCACCGTCGACGAAGTGCTCCTCGTCGATCGGCACCGGGGTGAAGACCGTCGGGATGGAGCACGATGCGAGCACCCCGCGGGAGAAGTCGTGGACCTCGCCGTCCTGCAAGACGTCATCGCGGTCGACGAGCCGACCGTCCTCGCGCATGAACCGCAGTTCCCCGGACTCCAGGCCCACCAGCGCGATGCGGACCGTCACGCCGGAAGCAGCCACCTTGGACGAGTCGAACAGACCACCGTCGCCCAGCAGCTCGCGCAGGATCGGGCCCGGAATGTACATGGAGCGGGTGCGTTCGGCGCCGGACAGGATGATGCCCAGGTCATTGCCCACGCCCTTCATCCGGCTCAACCCCGCCAGGATCGTCATCACCTGGCCGGGGGAGAGGTCACTGCGCTGCACCTTGGGATCACGGGTGGCCAGAGCCAGCGTCTCCAGCTGACCGGACAGGTCGTGCGCCTCCTCTGTCCGGTGGTCCTCGACTGCCTCGTGGGGGCCGGTCTCCTGCGGGGCGTCGCTGGCGGAGATCTGCACGCCGCGGGTGAAGGGCAGCGGGATCTTGGGCAATGTTCCCAGCCAGTTGTTGCGCGCCTCACGGGTGGCCGGATCGCGGGTGGGCTGGCTCTGCAGCAGGGCCAGGAGTTCGGGTCCCCGGGCCCGGAAGCGACGGAACCAGGCGCGTTCGGTGAACATGTCGCTCTGCCGGTGCATCCCGAGCCACAGGGCCTCCAGGTCACGCACGGCCTGCGCCTGGTCCTCGCGGTCCTGGTACTGGGCGAGCAGGGCCGTGATGATCGACCCCGCGGAGGTGCCGACGATGACCTCCGGGGCGATCCCGGCATGCTCGTAGAGGTAACGCAGGGCGCCCAGCTGGAAGCTCGCCTTGGAGCCTCCGCCGGACAGCACCAGCCCTTCGCGGTCGGGCTGCAGGAGCCCGCGCGAATTGCCGAGACCGAGCCAGGACCGACGTGCCATGCGGACAGCTTAGACGCCCGTAGTCCTTGTGGACTGGAGGCAGTCGCTGCCCTGTCGGTCATCTGACCTGCTCGTTCAGGTGTGGTGTGAATGCATGCTTTCGGGTGGACAATGGAGTACGTGACTTCTCTGGAGACCTCCCCGAGCCGCACCGCGGCGCCGGTGGACCTGACGAAATTTGCGTGGCTCTCGATCGCGGCGGCCGTTGCCACGATTGCCCTCAAGACCACCGCCTGGCGCCTCACCGGATCGGTCGGCCTGCTGTCCGACGCCGCCGAGTCGCTGGTCAACCTGGCGGCAGCGGTCGTCGCCCTCATTGCCCTGAAGGTCTCCATCAAGCCGCCGGACAAGGACCACAACTTCGGTCACAGCAAGGCCGAGTACTTCTCCGCAGCCGTCGAGGGCGCGCTGATCTTCATCGCCGCTGGTGTCATCATGCTCACCGCGGTGCAGCGCTTCCTGAACCCGCAGCCGCTGGAGAATGTCGGCGTCGGTCTGCTGGTCTCCGTGCTGGCCTCCGTGCTCAACGGCTCCGTGGCCTGGGTCTTGCTCCGCGCCGGACGCAAGCACCGCTCCCTGACCCTGGTGGCCGATGGCAAGCACCTGCTGACCGACGTGTGGACGTCGGTGGGCGTCGTCGTCGGCGTCGCCCTGGTGGCCCTGACGCATTGGCCGCGTCTCGACTCGCTGGTGGCCTTTGGCGTTGGCGTCAACATCCTGTTCACCGGCTGGAAGCTGATGCACGAGTCCGGCATGGGGCTGATGGATGTGAGCCTGCCCAAGGAGGACAACCAGCGCATCCGCGAGATTCTGGAGGGCTTCACCGGTGAGCAGGTCATGTTCCACGGCGTGCGCACCCGTGAGTCCGGCCACCGACGTTTCATGGACATGCACCTGCTGGTCCCGGGTGCCTGGACGGTGCAGCAGTCCCACGACCTCGTCGAGGACATCACCGATGCCCTGGTGGAGGCCTTCCCCGACATGCACGTCATGATCCACGCCGAGCCGATCGAGGATCCGCGCTCCTACGACGACTACGACTTCGGTATCTGACCCTGGGGCGGTGCGGGGCGTCGTTCGCGTGGGTTCTGGTTGGGTCCCTTGGCCTCGCGTGGGTTCGGGCGGGGGTCCCTTGGCCTCGCGTGGGGTCGGGCGGGGGTCCCTTGGCCTCGCGTGGGTTCTGGAGCTTCGCGTGTGGTGTAGCGCACGCCAGGTGACGCAACCCACGCGAGCTGGTCCGCTGGGCCGGAAGGGGGCGCCCAAGTCCGGTCACCCTAGGATGAGCAGCATGACCGAGCAGCCGCATTCCGTCACCGTCCCGGACTGGGATGACTATTTCCTGGGCATCGCCACGGCGGTTGCGGCCCGTGCAAAGTGCACGCGGCGACGGGTTGGGGCTCTGCTGGTGATCGACCGGCGCATCATCGCCACCGGCTACAACGGCGCCGCTCCCGGCCGCCCCGACTGCCTGGAAGGGGCGTGTCCCCGGGGCCAACTCACCTATGACCAGGTGCCGGGGCTCGGCGACTACGACCGGCCGGGCACGCCCGGCTTCTGCATCGCCATCCATGCCGAGGTCAACGCCCTGCTCTTCGCCACGCGCGACACGAAGGGCGCCACCGCCTACATCACCGACGAGCCCTGCCCCGGCTGCCGCAAGGCACTCGCAGCAGCCGGAATCGTGAGAGCAGTGTGGCCGCAGGACAGTTTCGACGCCGATCAGCTCGTCGCCTGGTAGCACCTTGGCGGGCGGTCACTCCCGGGCCAGCAGCAGCTCCCGCAGTACCTGGAATGTTGCTCCGTCCACCTCGGGCATCTCCAGCAGGGCGGCCATCCGGGCAGCGGGGGAGGAGTGCAGCGTCATCTGCTGCAGGATCCGTTCCTTGGTGAGAATCTCGATCTGGGCCGCGTCCAGGAAGGCGAAGATCCGCTCGTCCACACGATTGTCCAACTCGCGAGAACCGTCGAAATGGGCCTCGGCGCCAACCGTGGTCTGGACAGCATCGAGCTCGACCACCTTCTCCTGGCCGGCCCCCACCAACACCAGACGGTAGCTTCGCGACGACGGGACGACGTCCAGCGCGCCGGTGGCGGGGTGGATGCGAACCAGACCAGTCCCCTGCTCGTACTCGAAGAGCGTGCGTGCGGTGCGCGCGTCGATCCGCCCGTCGTCCTCCACCAGCTCGTAGCGTGCGTCGGCCCCGGCGAAGATCCGCAGCTCAAGGGCATCGGGATTGTCCACGCCCAGCTCGTCGGGCCCGGACATCGGGACGATCGTTCCGGCGCGAGCGAGCACCGGGATCGCGTCGAGCGTGCGGCTCAGGGTCACGGCCCGGCCACCGCGGTAGGACAGCCCGGTGAAGAAGTCCACCCACGTGCCCTCCGGGAGCCAGGCCTGCACGCTGCCGTGGCCAGTGCCCTTGTCCATGGGCGACGTGATGGGCGCCACCAGCAGGTCGCGCCCGAACCAGTACTGGTTCTGCGCACGGTAGGCGGTCACCTCGTCGGGATCGGTCCAGTACATGGGTCGCATCAGCGGCCGAAGCTCGTCGGCCCCCATCACATTCTCCGTGAACATCCAGGGCACCAGTCGGTGCCGCAGACGCAGGAAGTGACCCATCACACGCTCCGCCTCGGGACCGAAACGCCAGGGTTCCTTGCCGTTGAAGATGCCATTGGAGGCGTGCAGGCGATTGACCGGGCTGAAGACCCCGAACTGGACCCATCGGGTGGCAAGTTCGTCGTCCTTGGTGCCGAACATGTGGCCGCCAATGTCATGGCTCCACCAGCCATAGCCAATATTGGAAGCGGTGACGGTGAAGTACGGCTGGAAGGCCAGCGATTCCCAGCTGATCACCGTGTCACCGCTGAAGCCCACTGGATAGCGATGCGAGCCGGGGCCCGCATAGCGACTGAACGTGAGGGGGCGAGCGCCGCGGCGGGCAGAGTCCAGGAAGTGCAGGTGGTTCAGCATCCACAGCGGGTCCAGGCCCGGGATCCGCGAGTGACTGCCCTGCTGCCAGTCGAGCCACCAGAAGTCGACGCCCTCGTCCTCCATCGGGTGGTGCACCTGTTCGAAGTAGGCCTTCCAGAAGAGTGGATCAGCGGCGTCGAAGGTGGCGGGAAGTTCCGTGGCAGGATCGATCCCCATCACCTCGGCAACACGGGGGTAGGCCTCCTCGAAGGCCCGGATGCCCTCGGCCGGGTGCACGTTCAGCGAGACCTTGAGGCCGTGCTCGTGCAACCAGCGCAGGAATCCTACGTGGTCAGGGAAGAGCTCGCGGTTCCACGTGTACCCCGTCCAGCCGGCCCCGTACTTCGGATCGATCTGGGTCAGGTGCCAGTCCATGTCCACCACTGCGACGCTGAAGGGCACGCGCTCCGCCTCGAAGCGTTCCACCAGCGCCTGGTATTCGGCCTGCGTGTAGGCGTGGTACCGGCTCCACCAGTTGCCCAGGGCATACCGGGGCAGGACGGGTTGCGGGCCGCTGATCCGGTAGAAGTCGGCCACGGCGGCCGCATAATCCCGGCCATGGGCGAAGACATAGACGTCGACGGCGCCCTCGACGCGCTGTGCGACCCAGCCGTCGTCGGTCAAGGCGAGGGTCTCGGAGTCATCCAGACTGGCAATGCCCAGCGCATTGGCCAGCCCCGGTTCCAGCTCCGTCGCCCCGTCCACGGCATCCAGCGTGCGAGCCGTGCCACCCAGTTGGGTTCGCAGGCCCAGGAGTTCGGCAAAGCGACTGTCGGCCTCCTCTCCCGGACGCCAGATGGAGTGGTAACCGCCAGTCAGCTCCTTCACGTTCAGGGTCTGGGGCGTGAACGGGCCCCCGGTGTGATCGAGGTGGAAGAAGCGCGTGATGATCTGAGTTCGATCACCATCCCGGTGCACCCGGAAGTCCGGCGTCGGCAGCGCCCTGTTGATGACGGTCTGCGTGGCGCGATCCTCGAACTGACCAGTGGGTGAGTACTCGACGCGCACCAGCCGTTCCGTCAGCACGGTGAACCGGGCGTTGCCATGGGTCACCACCGATTCGTCGGCGGCCACCGGTGTGGTGGACAGGCGCAGGTGTTCGGGCATCTCGATCATGCGTTTCTCCTATGTCAAGCGGCCAGTGGGATGCAAGTCCCGGGGGCTGCTTGGGTGGTCTTGGGTGGGTTCTTGAGGGTGGTGAACACGATGCGGATGAGGTGGCGTTTCAG